>JANJWS010000109.1 GCA_024709425.1 Thiobacillus sp. | reverse complement strand
ACCGTCATCGGCGCAGCATCCGGCGGCAGCGTGAACACCGGCGACACATCCTTCCTGACCGACTTCAGCCAGGCGGGTCTTGGCACCATCGACACGCATGACGTCGATCCCATCGCCGAAGCCGAGGTCTACATGGCTTATGGCCGCGACGCCCAGGCCGAGGAAATCCTCAAGGAAGCCATCAACAAGAACCCGGATCGCCACGAGATTCGTGTCAAGCTGCTGGAGATCTATGCAGCGCGGCGCAATACGACGGCGTTTGAGTCCGTGGCGGGCGAACTCTATGCGGGGCTTGGCAGCAAGCCCAGCCCCTTGTGGGACAAGGCCTGCGAAATGGGGCGCAGCATCGACCCGACCAACCCGCTATATGGCGGCGGGCAGTCCGGTGGAACCGCGGCCGCGGCGGCGACAGTCGCTGCGACCACGGCGATTGCCGGTGGCGCCGTCGCTTTCGATGGCGAGGCCGGGACGTCGACCACGGCACGACCGGAGCCTGAGCTCGTACCGGAACCCGAAACCGGAATGGCATCTGAGCCGATCGCGGCCTTTGAACCCCTTGCCATGCCGGAACCGGAACCCGTGGCAGTCGCCGAGACGGGGCCGCTTGATTTCGAGTCGGCGGGGAATGTGCTCAGTTTCGATACGCGCGCGGAGACTTCGGAAAATGCCGAGCAGGGCTATGTGGAAGCGGACACCCAGGGCCTTGATTTCGAACTGCCTGACCTGGAACTGCCGGGTGCGGCCGAGGATGAACTGAAACTCGATCTCGGTCTGGAGGATAACGGACCTGACAGCAAGTTCGACTTCAGCGGGCTCGATCTCGATCTCGGCGAAAGCACCGGAAGCGATCTCGAACTGGATGAGGTTGGCACCAAGCTGGATTTGGCACGCGCCTATGTGGAAATGGGCGACAAGGAAGGTGCCCGCGAGATCCTCAACGAGGTCGTCGCCGAGGGCAGCGACAGGCAGAAATCCGACGCGAAGGATATGCTGGCCACCCTGGGCTGATCCTTTGCATCCGGTCGCCCGCATCCTGGTGTGGTGCGGCTGGGCGGTAGCGGTGGAACGCGCCGCGCCGTCCGCGCTGACGATCCTGGCCGTCGCTGCTGCGACGGCCTTTCTGTTTGCACCGCCACGTGGACAACTGCTGCGCCTGTTGCGGCGCACGCGCTGGTTGTTCGTCGTCCTCTTTCTCGCCTACGCCTACGCCTTGCCGGGGGTGCCCCAGTGGCCGGCGCTCGGCTGGGGGAGTCCGAGTGTCGAAGGTATGCATCAGGGCGCACTGCGCGTCGTGCGGCTCGTCCTCATGCTTGCGGGCCTGGCGGTGCTGCTGGGGTATACCGCGCGGCCGCGTCTGATCTATGGCCTGTATGTGCTGGCGACCCCCTTGACCCCGCTCGGCTTCGACCGCCGTGCCTTCGCGGTGCGCCTGGCGCTCACCCTCGACTACGTCGAACATGCGCCGCGACCAGCACGCTGGCTCGATGCGCTGCGTGCGCCGCTACCCGATGCGATCGGGCCAAACCGCTATACCCTTGCAACGGAACGCTGGAAAAGCCGCGACAGCTTGGCCATACTCGCGGCCTTGCTCCTGATGGGCTGGGCGTTGGTATGAGAATCGTGATCGCGCTGGAATACCGTGGCGAGGGCTTTTGCGGCTGGCAGTCGCAGCCGCAGCGCTGCGGCGTGCAGGACGCAGTGGAAGCAGCAGTAGCGGCCATCGCCGGCGGCAAGACCGCGGTCACCGCCGCCGGCCGCACCGATACTGGTGTGCATGCGGCCTTCCAGGTCGCACATTTCGACGTCGACGTGCGACGTCCGCTCACCGCCTGGGTGCGTGGCGTCAACAGCCATCTCCCCAACGGCGTCGCCGTGCTGTGGGCGCGCGAGGTCGAAGACACCTTCCACGCCCGTTTCGCCGCCGTCCAGCGCGGCTACCGCTACGTCCTGCTCAACCATCCGGTACGCCCCGGGCTCAATGCCGGTCTTGTTGGCTGGCACCACCGGCCGCTCGATGCCGAGGCGATGAACCGGGCGGCGCTCCATCTGATCGGACGCCACGACTTCTCGGCGTTCCGCGCCGCGGAGTGCCAGGCCAAATCACCGGTGAAGGAACTGCGTCGCGCGCACGTCCAGAGGCAGGGCGATTACCTGTTATGCGATTTCCAGGCCGACGGCTTCCTGCACCACATGGTGCGCAACCTCATGGGCAGCCTCGTTCAGGTCGGCGCCGGCGTGCAGCCCGCCGAGTGGCTGGGCGAACTGCTGGCGAGCCGCGACCGGACGCATGCCGCACCGACCTTCGATCCCGCCGGGCTCTATCTCACCCATATCCGGTATCCTGCGCACTTTGCCCTGCCGGAGCATTCGGACCGATGGCTGTACGCGTAAAAATCTGCGGCATCACTCGTTTGCAGGACCTCCATGCCGCCTGCGATGCCGGCGCCGACGCGCTCGGCTTCGTCTTCTACGACAAGAGCCCGCGTCACGTGTCGATCGAGACCGCCGCCGCGCTGGTGCGCGCCCTCCCGCCCTTCGTGCAGTCGGTCGGCCTGTTCGTCAATGCCGCGCCTGCGTTCATCGATGCAGTGCTCGCTGACGTCCCGCTCGACCTGCTGCAGTTCCACGGCGACGAGACGCCGGCCGACTGTGCGCGGTCGGGGCGGCCCTATCTCAAGGCCGTGCGCGTCAGCGCCGACACGGATTTGCTAAAATGCGCGGCTGACTTCGGGGCTGCGCGCGGCCTCCTGCTGGATGCCTTCGTGCCCGGCGTGCCCGGCGGCACCGGCGAGCGCTTCGACTGGAGCCTGATCCCGCCGGACCTGGCGCGGCCAGTCGTGCTTTCCGGTGGCCTCGATCCGGCCAACGTCGCGGCAGCCGTCCGGTGCGTGCGCCCGTGGGCAGTGGACGTGTCCTCCGGCGTGGAAGCATCCAAGGGCATCAAGGACGCGCACAAGATGGCGCGATTCATTTCACAGGCGAAAGCGGTATGAAACTCACTGACCTCCCCGACTCCCGCGGCCATTTCGGTCCCTATGGCGGCATCTTCGTCGCCGAGACCCTGATGGCGGCACTGGAGGAACTGCGTGCCGAGTACGATCGCGCGCGCCAGGATCCCGCCTTCATGGCCGAGTTCGAATACGAACTCAAGCACTACGTCGGCCGCCCCAGCCCGGTGTATCACGCGAAACGGCTGTCGGAAGCCTACGGCGGTGCACAGATCTACCTCAAGCGCGAAGACCTCAACCACACCGGCGCGCACAAGATCAACAACACCATCGGCCAGGCGCTGCTCGCGCGCCGCATGGGCAAGAAGCGGGTCATTGCCGAGACCGGCGCCGGCCAGCATGGCGTCGCCTCGGCCACGGTTGCCGCGCGCTATGGCATGGAATGCGTCGTCTACATGGGCGCCGAGGACGTCGCGCGCCAGGCGCCCAACGTCTTCCGCATGAAGCTTCTGGGCGCGACCGTGGTGCCGGTGTCCTCCGGTTCGAAGACCCTCAAGGATGCGCTGAACGAAGCGATGCGCGACTGGGTCACCAACGTCGAATCGACTTTCTACATCCTCGGTACCGCCGCCGGTCCGCATCCGTACCCCATGCTGGTGCGCGACTTCCAGTGCGTCATCGGCCGCGAATGCATCCAGCAGATGCCTGAACTGACCGGACGGCAGCCCGATGCGGTGGTCGCCTGCGTCGGCGGCGGCTCCAACGCCATCGGCATCTTCCATCCCTACATCCCGTTCGAGGACGTACGCCTGATCGGCGTCGAGGCGGGCGGCTCCGGCATCGCTTCCGGCAAGCATGCGGCGCCCCTGAACGCGGGCACGCCCGGCGTGCTGCACGGTTTCCGCAGCTACCTGATGCAGGACGAGAACGGCCAGGTCATCGAAACGCATTCCGTCTCCGCCGGCCTCGACTACCCCGGCGTCGGTCCGGAACACAGCTACCTCAAGGACGCGGGCCGCGCCGAATACGTCGCCATCAACGACGACGAAGCGCTCGCCGCCTTCCAGGACCTGTGCCGGCTCGAGGGCATCATTCCTGCGCTCGAATCCAGCCACGCTGTCGCCCATGCCAAGAAGCTCGCCCCGACGATGCGGAAGGACCAGGCCATCCTCGTCAACCTCTCCGGGCGCGGCGACAAGGACATCAACACTGTGGCGAAGGTTCTCGGGATCGAGCTGTGAGCCGACCCGCCACGTATCCAGAGATCTCATCATGAGCCGCATCGGCCCTACCTTTGCCGCGCTTAAAGCGCAAAACAAGAAAGCCCTCGTCACCTTCATCACCGCGGGCGACCCCGGCAAGGGCCTCACCGTGCCCCTGATGCACGCGCTGGTCGACGCGGGCGCCGACATCATCGAGCTGGGGGTGCCGTTCTCCGATCCGATGGCTGACGGTCCGGTGATCCAGCGCGCGTCCGAGCGGGCGCTGGCGAACAAGGTGGGTCTGAAGGACGTGCTGGCGATGACGGCGGAGTTCCGCAAGATCAACGCAACCACCCCCGTGGTGCTGATGGGCTATGCCAATCCGGTGGAGCGCATGGGCTACGAGGCGTTCGCCCAGGCTGCGCAGGCGGCTGGGGTGGACGGCGTGCTGACCGTGGACATTCCGCCGGAAGAGTCGGTGGGCGTCGCCGACGTTTTCAAGGCGCACGCCCTCGACCCCATCTTCCTGCTGTCGCCGACCACGCCGGAAGCGCGGGTGGAACAGGTGGCGGCGGCAGCGGGTGGCTTCATTTACTACGTGTCGCTGAAGGGCGTGACCGGTTCGGCCAACCTCGACACTGCGGAAGTGGCGCAGAAGCTCGCGATGGTGCGGCGGCATTGCAGCCTGCCGGTCGGCGTCGGCTTCGGCATCCGTGATGCGGCAACCGCCGAGGCCGTGGCGCGCATCGCCGATGCGGTGGTGGTGGGCAGCCGCATCGTCAACGAAATCGAGAACGCGATCGAAGGCCAGTGCGTCGACCGCGTGAAGCATCTGGTCGCCGAACTGCGCCGTGGCGTCGATGCGGCAAGCAAGTGAGATGAACGTCGTGGGTGCGATTCACCCTCTTCCCGACCGCTCTCCCGTCAGGGGGGAGCGGGACAAAGCTAGGATGAGTTTATGAGCTGGTTCCAGAAGATCCTGCCGCCGAAGATCAAGCGCCGGGTCGAGGCACGCAAGTCGATGCCGGAGGGCCTGTGGTCGAAGTGCCCGGCGTGCAACGAGGTGCTCTATCGTGCCGACCTCGAAAGCAATCTGGAGGTGTGCCCGAAGTGCGGACACCATCATCGCATCGGGGCGCGAGCACGGCTTGCCATGCTGCTGGATGCTGAGGGGCAGCACGAGATCGGCGCCAGCGTGACGCCGCTCGATCCGTTGAAGTTCAAGGACAGCAAGAAATACCCGGACCGCCTGAAGGACGCGCAGTCCACCACTTCGGAAACCGATGCACTGGTGGTGATCGGCGGCAGCGTCAAGGCGGTGCCGGTGGTGGCGGCAGCGTTTGAGTTCAAGTTCATGGGTGGCTCGATGGGCTCGGTGGTCGGCGAGCGTTTCGTGCAGGGCGTGGAAGCCGCAATCGAGTCGAATTCGGCCCTCGTCTGCTTTTCCGCCAGCGGTGGCGCGCGCATGCAGGAAGGCCTGTTTTCGCTGATGCAGATGGCCAAGACCTCTGCGGCGCTGACCCAGTTGTCGCGCAACCGGTTGCCCTTCATCTCGGTGCTGACCGATCCCACCATGGGCGGCGTGTCGGCGAGTTTCGCCATGCTGGGTGATCTCGTCATTGCCGAGCCCAATGCGCTGATCGGGTTCGCCGGTCCACGCGTGATCGAGCAGACCGTGCGTGAGACACTGCCGGAGGGTTTTCAGCGCGCCGAATTCCTGCTCGAAAAGGGGGCCATCGACCGCATCGTCGACCGTCGCCAGATGCGCGATGAACTCGCCGCGACCCTGTCGATGCTGATGGGACGACCGGCGCTCGTGGCTTGAGCGGGCGGTTCCAGGAATACTGGGCCGGCATGGCCCCTCGTGAATGAAATCCGGCATGGCGTCCTGGGGGCTGAGCGACTGGCTGGCCCGGCTGGAAACGCTGCATCCCGCGGCGATTGACCTCGGCCTCGACCGGGTGCGCCGGGTCTGGCGGGCGATGGGGCTCGTGCCGGCCTTTCCCATCCTCGTCGTCGGCGGCACCAACGGCAAGGGCTCGACCTGCGCCGACCTCGAGGCCATCCTTGGTGCCGCCGGGTATCGGACCGGCCTCTACACCTCGCCGCATCTGCTGCGGTACAACGAGCGCGTGCGTGTCGGCGGTCAAACGGCCAGCGATGCCGAACTCGTCGTGGGCTTCGAGTCCGTCGATGCGGCGCGCGGCGACACCTCGCTCACCTACTTTGAATTCGGCACGCTCGGTGCGATGGCGCAGTTCGTCGCCGCGGGGATTGACGTCGCGATCCTCGAAGTCGGCCTGGGCGGGCGGCTCGATGCGGTCAACGTATTCGATGCCGACGCCGCCATCGTCACCAGCATCGATCTCGATCACACCGAATACCTGGGGGACACGCGCGAGAAGATCGGCTTCGAGAAGGCAGGCATCTATCGCGCCGGGCGGCCGGCGATCTGCGCCGACCCCGCGCCGCCAGCGAGCCTCCTCGAACATGCCCGCGCCATCGGCGCGGACCTGCGCTGCATCGGGCGGGACTTTGCCGCCGAACCTGCGGGTAATGGCTGGGCCTATCGCGGTGTGGCCCGTGTGTGGCGAGACCTGCCGCGCCCGGCGCTGGCCGGCAGTTTCCAGCTGTTGAACGCCGCAGGCGCCCTGGCGGCACTGGAAGCAGTGCACGAGCGGCTTCCCGTCGATGCCGTGGCGATCCGCGCGGGACTGCGCGATGTGCGTGTGCCCGGACGCTTCCAGCGCATCGCGGCAAACCCCGACATCATCGTCGACGTCGCCCACAATCCGCAGGCCGCGCGCGCATTGCTGGAGGCGCTGCGGGAGCAGCCCGCGCGAGGGCGCACCCTCGCGGTACTCGGCATGCTCGCCGACAAGGACGCCGCCGGCGTGGTCACGACGCTGCATCCCGCTGTGGATGCGTGGTGGGCCTGTACCCCGGATTCGCCGCGCGCGCTGCCGGCCGCCGTGCTCGCCGAGGTGCTGCGCGTGCATGCGCCGGGGGCGCCGGTGAGCATCGAGGCAAGCGTGCGTCAGGCCCTCGTCGCGGCGCAGGGCGCAGCGGGTGAAGGTGATAGAATCATCGTCTTCGGTTCGTTCTATACCGTTGCCGCCGTGCTCGATCATGCCGCCACCCAGTAGTGAAAACGACCTCAAGCGCCGCGCGCGCCGCCGGCTGATCGGTGCGGTCGCGCTGACCCTGCTGGCGGTGATCGTGCTGCCCTTGCTGCTCGAGGACGAGCCTCCGCCCGGCAGTCCGCTGGCGGTGCGCATGACGCCGCTGCCGCCGGCCGCGGAGACGACGCCGGAACCCGTGCCGATTCCCGACCATACCCCGCCGAGCCGGGTGGAACCCTCCCCGGCATCTGCGCCGCGCGCGGCGCAGATGGAAATTCCGCGTGCAGCGCCAGGCGGGGCGCCCGCCACGCCGGTGCCTCCGCCCAAACCCGAGCCGGTGAAGCCGGTTCCGCCCAAACCAGCACCGATTGCGGTCGCCCCGCCCCGGCCGAAGCCGCCACCGCCACCCGCCGCCGTCGAACCTGTCCCGAAGCCGCCTGTCGGCAATGAGCGCTACGTCGTGCAGGTGGCTGCGCTGTCGGATGCCGGCAAGGTGCGCGCGCTCGAGGTGCAAATTCGTGGCGCGGGCCTGCCGGTCTATACGGATCGCCTTGGTACGCTGACGCGGGTGCGAGTGGGGCCCTTTTCGACGCGGCCAGATGCGGAAGCGGCCGTGCGCAGGCTTCATGCGCAGGGCATGAAGGAGGCGCAGGTGCTGGCGCCATGAACCTTCTCGATGTCATCGTTCTCCTGGTGTTGCTGGTCACCGTGCTGCGCGGGTTGATGCGCGGCATGATAGATACGCTGTTTTCGCTCGCGGCATGGGTGCTCGCCTTCCTCGCCGGCAAATGGGGAGCGCTGCTGGCCGAACCGCTGTTGCCAGCCGGACTGGAAAATCCTGGCATGCGCTATTTCGCCGGCTTTGCGGTGATCTTTCTGGGGGTGTTGATCGGCGTGCTGTTGCTCGGGCATACGCTGGCCGCGCTGGTGCGGGCGGCAGGGCTGGGTGGGGCCGACAAGGTGCTGGGCAGCCTGATCGGCCTGGCGAAGGGGCTGGCCATCCTGACCGGCCTGAGCGTGGCCGCCGGGCTTACCTCGCTGCCACGTACCGATTTCTGGAAGCAGGCGGCCCTGTCCGGCAGCCTGCAGGCGATGGCACAGGTGGCACTGCCGCTGCTGCCGAAAAACGTGGCGAAACATGTTCGCTTTGAATGATCTTGTGGATGGGTTGCACTTATGTGCGGGGTAATCGGAATTGTCGCCAACACGCCGGTGAATCAGCTGCTGTATGACGGGCTGATGGTGTTGCAGCATCGTGGTCAGGACGCGGCCGGCATCGTGACCGCGGAGGAAAGCCGCTTTCACATGCACAAGGGACAGGGGCTGGCACGCGACGTGTTCCGCACCCGCGACATGCGTAATCTGCTGGGCGACATGGGCGTGGCGCACGTGCGCTATCCCACCGCGGGCAGCGCATCGTCTTCCGCCGAGTCGCAGCCGTTCTATGTCAATTCACCGTACGGCATCGTGCTCGGCCACAACGGCAACCTCACCAATACCCACGAACTGAAGGAATCGCTGTTCCGTGCCGACCTGCGTCACGTCAACACCAATTCGGATTCCGAGGTGCTTTTGAACGTGCTGGCGCACGAGCTGCAGGTGCGCGCGGAAGGGCGGCAGCTGAGCCTGGACATGATCTTCGGCGCGGTCGCCGGCGTGCACGCGCGCTGCAAGGGCGCCTACGCGGTGGTCGCCTTCATCGCCGGTTACGGCCTGCTGGCCTTCCGCGACCCGCACGGCATCCGCCCGCTGGTGATCGGCGTCAACGAGCAGGCGACGCCGCACGAATACATCGTCGCATCGGAGAGTGTCGCCATCGACACGCTCGGCTTCCGTTTGCTGCGCGACGTCGCGCCGGGCGAGGCAGTGTTCGTCGACTATCAGCGCCGCCTGCACAGCCGCGTGTGCAGCGACCGCGCGGTGCTCAATCCCTGCATCTTCGAATATGTCTATCTCGCGCGTCCGGATTCGGTGATGGACGGCGTCTCGGTCTACAACACCCGCCTGGCGATGGGTGTGTCGCTGGCAGAGAAGATCCGGCGCGAATTTTCCCATCTGAATATCGACGTGGTGATCCCGATTCCCGACACCAGCCGGCCCTCGGCGCTGCAACTGGCGAATCACCTCGACGTGCCGTACCGCGAAGGCTTCATCAAGAACCGCTACATCGGCCGCACCTTCATCATGCCGGGGCAGGCGCTGCGCAAGAAATCGGTGCGGCAGAAGCTCAACGCCATCGCCGAGGAGTTCAAGGGCCGCAATGTATTGCTGGTCGACGATTCCATCGTGCGCGGCACCACCAGCCGGGAAATCGTGCAGATGGCGCGCGACGCCGGTGCGGCGCAGGTGTATTTCGCCTCGGCCTCGCCGCCGGTGCGGTATTCCAACGTCTACGGCATCGACATGCCGACGCGCAACGAACTCATCGCCAACGGCCGCAGTGACGCCGAGATCGCGCGCGAGATCGGCTGTGACGCGTTGATCTACCAGGACCTCGACGCCATGGTCGCCGCCGTGCGCGCCGGCAACCCCGCGATCCCCGATTTCGACACCTCGTGCTTCGATGGCCGCTACATCACCGGCGACGTCACCCCGGATTACCTCGCCTACGTCGAGGCGGTGCGCAACGGCGAGACGCCGCCGCCCTCGGCGCTGTCGACCCAGCAGCTCGACCTCAATCTGGTGACCGGTAGTTGAGCGAAGCTGAATGCCCTGTGTCTGCATCCCGCGATGGCGGGCGATTCCCGCCGGACTGATCATGTTGTTGGCTAACCTGGCCAGACAGGGCTAGACTTCACACTTCAAGTGAAGTGCCGAGGATCAAGCCATGCAAGTCAACATGCTCGAAGCCAAGAACCAACTTTCCAGGCTGGTGCAAGCCGCCCTCGCGGGCGAAGACGTCATCATCGCCAACAAGGGCGTCCCGGTGGTCAGGCTGGTCAAGGTCGGCGCGCAGGCCTTTTCGCGCAGGCCCGGCGCGTGGTCGGATCTGCCCAAAGCTCCGGCGGACTGGGATACGCCGGAGATCAACGCGGAACTCGCTGAGGCGCTGACTGACGGCACATTGCCGTGAAACGATATCTGCTCGACACCCACCTGATCTACTGGTGGATGACCGGGGATGCCCGCTTGGGCGAAGCCACCCAACGCCTCATCGAAAAATCCGAAATCGTCGTCAGTACCGCCAGCGTGTGGGAGATGCTGCTGAAAAATGCAAGGGGCAAGCTGCCCCTGCCGGAAGGACTCATCACAGAACAACTGGAAGCGCAGGGCTTTGTCCTGTTGCCGATCTTGCCGCGCCACCTCGAAGCCGTGCGCAGCCTTGCGTGCGCGCACCCCGATCCGTTCGACTGCCTGCTCATCGCCCAGGCGCATGACGAGCGGCTGACGTTGCTGACGCGCGATGCGGCGATATTGGGGCTGGGGTTGGATGGGGTGGTGAAGGGATGATGAGGACAATAGAGTGATCCCCGGACGTAAAGGGTGGATCTTGGTCGTTTGGCTTATGTGACGTGAACTGAGTATGAACAACGAATACGACATCGAAACCCTGGCAGTACGTGCCGGCATCGTACGCAGCCAGTTCAACGAACACTCGGAGGCGATGTTTCTCACCTCCAGCTTCGTCTTCGGCAGTGCCGCGGAAGCCGCGGCGCGCTTCAAGGGCGAGCGGCCGGGACCGATCTACGCGCGCTTTACCAATCCCACCGTCCAGATGATGGAGGCGCGGCTCGCGGCGCTGGAAGGCGCCGAGCGCTGCGTCGCGTTCGCCTCCGGCATGGCGGCAATCCTCGCGACCGTGATGGGTCTGATGAAGGCGGGCGAGCACGTCGTCGCGTCGCGCTCGATCTTCGGCTCGACGGTGCAGCTCTTCTCCAACATC
>JANJWS010000072.1 GCA_024709425.1 Thiobacillus sp. | reverse complement strand
CGGTATTTCACGGCGCGCCCGAGCTTCACCACAGGCAGCGGATAGCGCTTCGTGCACGCCCAGGTCGCGAGCGTTTTCGGCGAGACACCAAGGTATTCGGCCGCCTCTTCGCGGCTCAGCAAGTCGGATTGACGGCGGGAGGTGATACGGGTTTCCATTGCTAGCTCCTAAAAATCCCGCAACGGCGCGGGGCTGTTTGGAAGTCTGGCGGCACACGCGCGACTTTTTGGGCCGGGATAGGCGCGTTTTTGAACAGGCGCAACCGCTAGGCATCGCCCGCATCGCTGCGGGTTGTCTGGCAATATGGCGGGCGGCGCGGAACTAATTGGGCCGGGATAGTTCCGTTTTTGCAAAGGCGAGCAAACCCGAGCAACGCGCGTGGAATGCGCTTGACTGATTGACACCGATTGATCGACGCTCGGCCGGTAGGGGCCGGCAGGGAAAATACTTCGCGCGGTTTACGCCACGCAAACGCGAGCAATCACAAGGGAATGAATTCGGAACCGCTGGAACCAGTCACGAAACCACGCTCGGTTCCATGCTGGCGGGCCGGAAAGGCGCGTAAATAGTGGGTATTTGTGTATTTGGAACCAATGGAACCATTGGAACCAAGCATTTTCGGAAGTTGGGCGGACTCTCGCCCGCGCCGCGCCGTCAATCTAGGCAGTCGTCGGTCGATTCTTGCGCGTCCGTTTGGCCTTGGCCGGCTTGAGCCCACCGGCCGTCAGCATGGCGCCGGCCGCCTTTTCCATCGACTCGCGCACCGGGTCGACGTCGAGGTGCGCATAGACTTGCGTCGCCGATGCCGACTTGTGTCCCAGGCTCTTCCCGATGACGATCAGGCTCGCGCCGGTTTTCGCCTGCCAGCTTCCCATCGACCGCCGCAGGTCGTGCAGCCGCAAGTCGTCTAGCCCGGCCCGGTCGAGCAATGCCGCCCAGCGCTTTTTCGGTGGCGCCATCGGTCCCGATCCGCGCACCGCCGGCAGCACGTAGGGCGACGCGTCGGCGTCATCCTCCGCAGGCTTGCGCGCCTTGAGGATGGCGACGGCTTCCGGCACCAGCGGTACGTCGAGCGGCTCGCCGTTTTTCGTGTCAGGGATGCGCCACAGGCTTTCCGCAAGGTCGACGTCGGACCAGCGCATCGTCAGCACGTTTTCGCGGCGCGCGCCGGTCAAGAGCGCCAGCGTCACGAAGTCGCGGAAGGTGTCGGAATCGTCGGCGGCGAGCGCGGCGAAAAACTTCGGCAGCTCGCCAGACTGCAAAAACCTCTTGCGCTTGATCTCGCGATACGGCTCGATCCCGTCGGCAGGGTTGGGCCCGCGATAGAGCCCGAGTTTCCGCATCCGGTTGAACAGGCTCGACACGATCTCGACAACCCGGTTCGCCTGGGTGCGCTGCCCCGCCTTGCCAATGTCGGAATGCAGGCGCGCGACTTCAGTCGGCTTGATGCTGGAGAGCTTGCGCCGGCTCCAGTCGACGGCGCAATCGGGCTTGCTCGGCGCCCGCCCCCTGGGCTTGCGCGCGGTCGGATCGACCCGCCCCAGGTAGCGATCGAATTGCGCCTTCACTTCCGGCCAGCGCTTCACGCCTTCGACCTTGCAATAGCGCTCGATGTATTCGTCGAAGGCCTCGCCGAGCGTCAGTTCGGCCCGATGCTCGCGCCTGGTTTCGGCCGGGTTTGCCCCCTTGGCTATCGCCCGGTTCAGTTCGTCGGCGCGGTCCCGTGCCTTCTCGATGCTGAGGTCTGGATAGGGGCCGATCTTGATCCGCTCCGGGCGGCCGTCGATCTTCCGATACAGGTAAAACGTCTTGCTCGCGGTCGGTCCCACTCCGAGCGCCAGCCCCTTGACCGATTTTTTACCGCCGTGGTCGTGGTGGTACTGCCAGCCGCGTTCGGGAATCGGCAGGCTGTCCAGCGCATCTTCGGTGAATTCCAGTTTCATGATTTGACCCCTTGGCTATCGTGTCGACCCGTTGGCTTTTCTGTTGCTACCCGGTTGCTACTTTCGCCGTCAAATCGTAGCAAAATTGAGCAATCTTGAGGGGTAGCAATGGAACATTGCTTAAGTTTAATGCATTGTTTCATCAAGCAATAGCAATATACAACAACCAAGGGAAAATATGGTTTTTCCGGCTACGAACCAAGGGGTCAGGAGTTCGAATCTCTTCGGGCGCGCCAAAAATCAAGGGGTTAGCGAAAGCTGGCCCCTTTTCCTTTCCGGGTAGCGCAGTCGAATCACGGCGCCGGCCCGCGCAAGCAGGAGCGGGCCGAACAAGTCCCCACCGCTTCCAGCGTCCCTATCCCGTCGGGGGGGATTCCCCCTAGAATCGCAGGCATCATGCGAGACAAATACGAAGAATACAGTCGGGAGGAGTTGCTGCGTCTGCTGCGTGAGCGCGACCGCAAGCCCGGGTTCGGGCTGGTGTGGGAACGCGACGAAATCGAGCACGACCGCAGCCTGAACGACGATTTCGTGGTGCTGGAGGCGGACGCGGCGCTGTCCGTGGGCGAGGCGCCGCATCGAAACCTCGTCATCGAGGGCGACAATTTCGACGCCCTGCGCTACCTGCTGAACAGCGGCGACACCCTGGACAAGGTTCTGGCAAGCCACCAACTCTACAAGCGGCCCATGATGCTGCTATGCGAGAACGGCGGGCGCGTGATGACGATTCGGCAGAATGCGACGGGCACGAACGAGCCGGATCAGGTGTTCGGGGTGGACTTGATGCCGGGCTATCTATGACCTCGCGCTATGAGACGGGGCACCTCACAGAAGCTCAGTTCGAGCCGGGCTCGCGTGGCCGTGTACTGAAAAACTTGCTGGGGATACGCAGCAAGCGTGCGATGGATGCGCTGGAGGCCGCGAGCCTCGCCGAGGCAACCGATTGGGCGATCCGCCACACGAGCGCCGATCAGCGTTTCAAGACCGCCGATATCTGCCAATGGCACAAGCAGTGGCTGGGGACGCTGTATGCGTGGGCGGGCGAATACCGGCAGGCAAATATCAGCAAGGGCGGTTTCCCTTTCGCCATGTCTGCCCAGGTGCCACGTCTGATGCAGGCGTTCGAGCGGGACATGCTGGCGCGTTACACGCCCTGCGCCTTTGAAGATCCAGAAATGGTGCTGGAGGCGCTGGCCGTCACCCATTGCGAACTGGTGCTGATCCACCCCTTCCGGGAAGGAAACGGCCGCATCTCGCGCCTGCTCGCCACGTTGATGGCGTTGCAGGCAGGCTTACCTTTGCTCGATTTCAGTGTAATCAGGGGCAAGCAGCGCAAGGCTTACTTTGTTGCGGTGCAGGCGGGCCTGGGCAGGACTACACGCCGATGCAGGCGGTTTTCAGACGGGTGGTTCAGGCCAGCGCTTAACGGGTCTTGGCCGGGGGTTTTGCCTGCTTGACCCTGGCAGGCCGAAGTGCGCGCTCTGCCGCTTTCTTCACACCTTCAATCGCCATCGAGGAGAGGACGTTCGTGCGCAGGGCGCGCTGGTAGTCCTGCGCGTTGCGCAGATGGGGATTTTGCTGAAGCAAGGACTTTGAAGCCATGCAAAACACTATATGGGACATGGGGTGATTCTTCAACCCGCCAGCCAAACCCGCCAGCCAAACGAGATCAGAATCTCCATCTCTTCGGGCGAGCGATCCAATCTTCAAGAGCCCGGCCATTGGCCGGGCTCTCTGCTTTTCACGCCCCTGCCGCTCAAGCGCGGCGGCTATGTGCCGTAAACCCCTGCACACACGCGAGGCGCCCCCCAACCCGGTTGGTGGCATTGTTCGACGCTTCCGCTACGCTTCGGTCATTGTCCCGCTTCGCGGGCGCGCTTTTCAGGGAGTGCTCATGTCTTACTTGCAGAACAAATGGAGCGAATACGCCCGCCAGGCCAACCCAGCGCGCCGTTACGCGAGCCAGCGCGAATTCGAGGCGGACTGGATCTACAGCCTGCGGCGACGCTACCGGGTGTCGCAGGAGGCGCTGGCGGTGATGGCGAGCGTGTCGGTCACAACGGTGCAGAACTGGGAAAATCCGCGCAGCGCCAAGGCCATCGCGGAGCACAACCAGGTTCGGCTGCGCGACATCGAGCGCGAGCTTTGGATCAAGGGGCATGTCACGCTGCTCGACCCCTGCCCGCCTTACATCAAGGCGCTCTATGACCTGATGAGCGCAAGCAAGGACGAGAGCGCGCAGGCGCTGGCGGAATATCTGGTGACGACGATGCCGGGGGACGATCCGGGGCGCGCGCGCCTGCTGCACTGGGCGAGCCTTGCCTACAGTATCAGCGAGCCGGCTTCGCCGCGTGCGCGCAATCTGTCCGAGGCGGCGCTGGAGGCGTTGACGGACAACGACAGCCGCCTGTCCGCCGCAATCGAAAACGAGATTCTGGGCAGCCAGTTCGATGATCTGCTCAACCTGCCGGCCGGCGAGGCGCGCCAGCAACAAGGTGGAAGCCTGATGCGCGCCTGCGAGCGGCTGTTCCAGCGCGACCGCCAGCCGGCCTATCTGTGGAATGCACTGGAAGTCGCGTGCCGCGCGCCGCTCGACGCTGCAGAGGTGTTCCGCCTTGCGCAAGCGCTGGTGGAATTGCAGGGCGTCGCGCCGGTCCGCCACCGTATTCGCACCGAGGCGAGTTTCGAGGCGGCGCGGCTGGTGTTCGACGCCACCGCAACGCGCAACTGAGCGAAGGGAGCCCCCATGAAACGGATGAACCCTTTGCGCAGAATCGGGCTGGCACTGCTGGCCGGAATGCTGCTGGCGCTTGGTGCGAGCCCGGCGCAGGCGACTGCACAGCCTGCCGGCGCAACGATGTCAACAACGACGGCGCAACCCGCGGCGGCCGTGGACGTAATCCGGGTGGCCTGGGACCGGGTCGGCAGCACCGCCTGACCCTCTGGCAGCCCGCCCCCCATCCTGCCGCCCCGCCCCGTCCCGTTTGACCTGGGGAAACCGGATTGAAAAAAACCGTGAATTTCCCCCGGAAGCGACCCGGCCTGCGGCAAGATGCCGCCTTTGTCACCGGCCACCCTTGAGCAGGTACGGGTATTGCTAAAGATGTAGTCGTCGTGGCCCGTTAAACAGGCTATCGAAACTACCTGCGGCAGCCCGCCACGCCTGCCCTGACTGAACTTGGATAACATCGCGGCGTCATCCGGCGCTCCGGACGTCATTCCGCTCGACAGAAGCCATCCCGGCTCCGCGCCTTCGCTCGGCCAGGAAACGGACAATCTGCTGGAATGCCTGCTGGTCGTGGTGCGTGCACACGGCGGTACGCTCACCCGGCAGGCGGCGATCGACGGCCTGCCGCTGGTGAACAACCGGCTGACGCCTTCGCTGTTCCGCCGTGCCGCCAAGCGCGCCGGCCTCGCCAGCAATGTAGTAAGAAAACCACTGGAAGCGCTGAATCCGGCGCTGTTCCCGGCGGTGCTGCTGCTGGAAAACGAAGACGCCTGTGTGCTGCTGGGGTGGCAGGACGATGGGCGCGCGGCCCGCGTGGTGTTTCCCGATCTGGGCGAGGCGGAAACCATCGTCGATCGCGAGACGCTCACCGCACGCTACAGTGGTTTTGCGATTTTTGCGCGGCCCGAGTTCCGTTTCGACGCGCGCACACCCGAAGTCGGCCGCGTGCATCACCGCCACTGGTTCTGGGGCACCCTGGCCGACAACGCGGCGCTGTACCGCGATGTGCTGCTGGCTGCGTTCATGATCAACCTGCTGGCGATTGCGCTGCCGCTGTTCACGATGAACGTGTACGACCGCGTGGTGCCGAACCAGGCGATCGAGACACTGTGGATGCTCGCGGCGGGGGTTGCGATCGTGCTGATGGCCGATCTGGTGCTGCGCACCATGCGCGGCTATTTCATCGACCTTGCCGGCAGCCGCGTCGATGTCCGCCTGTCCGCCTACATCATGGAACGGGTGCTCGGCCTGCGGCTGGAAAACCGCCCGCTGTCCACCGGCTCGTTCGCCGCCAACCTGCGCTCATTCGAGACGGTGCGCGATTTCATTACCTCGGCCACGGTCACGGCTTTCATCGATTTACCGTTCGCGCTGATATTCCTGGTCGTGATCGGCTGGATCGCCTGGCCGCTGATCCTGCCGATTCTGGTCGGCATGGCGGTGGTGCTGGTCTATGCACTGACAATGCACAGCAAGATGCACGAACTGTCCGAGACGACGTACCGCGCTGGCGCCCTGCGCAACGCCACGCTGATCGAAAGCCTGGTCGGACTGGAGTCGATCAAGGCGCTGGGCGCCGAAGGCGTGATGCAGCGCAAGTGGGAATCGAGCGCGGCATTTCTGTCGCGCGTGAGCGCGCAACTGCGCCTGCTGTCCTCGTCCACGCTCAACGGCGCCAACTGGGCGCAACAACTGGTGAACGTGGCGGTGGTTGTCGCCGGGGTCTATCTGATCGCCGCCGGTGAACTGACCCTGGGCGGGTTGATCGCGAGCACCATGCTGGCTTCCCGGGCGATGGGCCCGATTGGTCAGGCTGCCGGGCTGCTGACGCAATACCACAATGCCGCCACGGCGCTGAAATCGCTCGACGACATCCTGCAACAACCGGTGGAACGCCCCAGCGATTCGAATTTTGTCGCGCGCCAGCATTTCCAGGGCGATGTCGAATTCAAGGATGTCGACTTCAGCTATCCCGGCCAGGACGTCGCCGCACTGCGCGGCGTGTCGCTCAAGATCCGTGCGGGCGAGCACGTGGCCATTCTCGGCCGCATCGGCTCGGGCAAGACCACGCTCGAAAAACTCATTCTCGGGCTTTATCAGCCGACGTCTGGCGCGGTGCTGATCGACGGCATCGACCTGCGCCAACTCGATCCGGCCGAACTTCGCCGCAGCATCGGCTATGTGCCGCAGGACGTCACGCTGTTCTATGGCAGCCTGCGCGACAATCTCACCATCGCGGCGCCCGCCGCGGATGATGCCTCGGTGCTGCGCGCCGCGCAGATCGGCGGCATCCTCGAATTCGTCAACGCGCACCCCAAGGGCTTCGACATGACGATCGGCGAGCGCGGCGAGTCGCTTTCCGGCGGCCAGCGCCAGGCGGTGGCCATTGCGCGCGCAGTGATCAATGACCCGCCGATCCTGCTGCTGGACGAGCCGACCGGTTCGATGGACCACTCCAGCGAGGAAGCGATCAAGCAGCAGCTGCGCGGCTGCGCCGCGGGCAAGACCCTGATCGTGATCACGCACCGGACGTCACTGCTCGACCTGGTCGACCGCATCGTCGTCATCGACGCCGGCAAGATCGTGGCGGATGGCCCGAAGGCGCAGGTGGTAGAAGCGCTGCGCCAGGGCCGTATCGGGAAAGCGGCATGAACGCGGGGCTGTTCGGCTTCATTTCACGCATGGCGGACAGCTCACCGGCCTGGTCGCGCCGCCTCCGCCCCATGCTCGACCGCCTGTTTGCGCGCTGGATCCCCACCGGCCCAGACGCTTCGGAGGGCTGGGCGGCCGACGCCGACTGGGCGCGCATCGAACAGGCGCCGCTGCGCGCACGCGCGTTGCTGCGGGTGATCGCAGTCATGCTCGCGGTCTTCCTGCTGTGGGCGGCGCTTGCCAGTGTCGATGAAATCGCACGCGGCAGCGGCAAGGTCATCCCCACGCGCCAGGTCCAGGTCGTCCAGGCGGTCGACGGTGGCGTCGTGGCGGAAATTCTGGTGCGCGAAGGCCAGTCCGTGGAGGCGGGTCAGCTGCTGTTCCGCATCGACGAGACGCGCTTCGTGTCCTCGCTGCGCGAAAATCGCGTGCAGTACCTGGCGCTCGTCGCCAAGGCCGCTCGCCTGCGTGCGCTGGCGGAAAACACGCCGTTCGTGCTGCCACCCGAGATTGCGCGCGAGAATCCGGTGCTGGCAGAAGAAGAGCGCAGCATGTACCACGCCCGACGCCAGGAACTGGACGCGCAGATCGGCATTGCGCGCCAGCAACTGGCGCAGCGCCAACAGGAACTGGTCGAGGTGCGCTCTCGGCGCGAGCAGGCAGCGCAGAGCCACGACCTCACTGCCCGCGAACTCGCGATGACACGTCCCCTCGCCGCTTCGGGCGCGGTGTCCGACGTCGAGTTGCTGCGGCTCGAACGCGACGTCAGCCGCTACCGCGGCGAGCGCGACCAGGCCGGCGCGCAGATCGTGCGCCTGCAATCCGCGATCTCGGAAGCGTCGCGCAAGGTGCAGGAGCAGGAGATCATATTCCGCAACGAAATGCGCAACGAACTGGCCGAGACCATGGCCAAGCTCAACAGCCTGTCCGAAGGCAGCACCGCACTGTCCGACCGCGTCCAGCACGCCAGCGTGAAATCGCCGGTGAAGGGTACGGTCAAACGCCTGCTGGTAACGACCGTCGGCGGCGTGCTGCAGCCGGGCAAGGAGATCGTCGAGATCGTGCCGACCGACGACGCACTGCTGCTGGAAGCGCGCATCTCGCCGAAGGACATCGCCTTCCTCCATCCCGGGCAGAAGGCAACGGTGCGTTTCACCGCCTATGACTACGCCATCTACGGTGGGCTCGAGGCAGTTGTGGACCACATCGGCGCCGACACCGTCACCGACGAGGAAGGCAACGCCTTCTATGTCGTGCGCGTGCGCACACTGAAATCCACGCTCGGCGAGGCGCTGCCGATCATTACCGGCATGGTGGCAGATGTCGATATCCTGACTGGCAGAAAGAGCGTGCTCGCCTACCTGCTGAAGCCGGTGATCCGCGCCAAGTCGCGCGCCTTCACGGAACGCTAAAGGATGAAGCGCCCCGTTTTCCTCACCGCGCGCGCGCAGCCGATTCCCCGCTGGCTGGAGGCCTTCCCGGATGCCCGGATGCTGCCGGATGCGGGCGCCGACACCGATTTTGCTGCACTGGCCGAGGCCTCGGTGGTCTGGCTGCACATGACCACCGAACACACGGACGTGACGACCCACGTGCAGAGTGTGCGGCGCGCAGCGGGCAGCGTGCCGGTTGTGGTGCTGTCCAACGTGCCGGAGGATGAACAGGGACTCGCCGCGCTTTCGGCGGGCGCATCCGGCTATTGCAGCGCACTGACCCTGCCCGCGGTGCTGCGCCAGGTCGCCGGCGTTGTCGAGCACGGCGGGGTGTGGGTCGGTCCGCAGTTGATGCAGCGTCTGATGCGTGGCCTCGCCTCGCGCACCGGCACTGCGCCGGCGTCGACTCTCGATTCCCTCAGCCAACGCGAACGCCAGGTTGCCGAGGCGGTCGCGCGCGGCGCCACCAACAAGGAAATTGCGCGCGTGATGGCCATCACCGAGCGCACCGTCAAGGCGCACCTCAGCGCCGCCTACGAAAAACTTGGCGTGCGCGACCGCATGCAGCTCGCCCTGATCGTCAACGGTGTCGAGAACCCGACACCCACCCTGCTGAAAATTCCCGCCTGACTGTACTTCAGTCCAATACGGAAACCGGCCGGGCATCCGTTAAGTCCTGCAGATGGCCCCGAATGGGGCAGCCCAAACCCTGTCGAAGAAGATCACCATGGACACCACCGTCACCGCGCCCCAGGCAATCGCCACCGTCATCGCCGTCGAAGGCCAGGCCTTTGCCCGCGACCCGTCCGGCCAGATGCGCCCCCTCAAGGCAGGCGACGTCTTGCTCGAAGGGGACACCGTCGTCACCCTGGCGGGCGGCCAGGTGCAGCTGGCCTTCCTCGACGGGCACATGCTGACGCTGCTGCCGAACGAAAGCTTCAAGTTCACGGCCGAAACTTCCCCCACCTCGCGCCCCGAGGTTGCCGAGGCCAGTCTGCCAGCGGGAGAAGCCGACCGCATCATTCAGGCCCTCGATCGCGGTGAGGACATCGACGCCCAGCTCGAAGACACGGCAGCCGGCCTCGCAGGCGGTGGCGACAACTCCGGCAATGGCTTCGTGCGACTGCTGAGAATCGCCGAGTCGCTGGGCGGAACGCCCTTCCAATTCACCTCGCCCACGCCGCAACAGACATTCCTGGAGCTCGAAAATCGCACTCCAACCGCAGGCGAAACATCCGAAGATAAAACCGCAACGGGAAATACAGCGCCTGTCACAAGCCTGGCCGACGTCACGGTCACGGAAGATACTTCCGTATCCGTTGCCGTTCTCGATTACGTAAGCGACGCCGACGGCGACAGCCTCACGCTACTTTCCGCTTCGGCAGCCCACGGTACCATCGTGATCAATCCCGATGGAAGCATCACTTATACCCCCGATCCCGATTTCAACGGGGTCGATACGATCGTCTATACCGTCAGCGACGGCGTGAACGAGCCATCCACCGGCTCCATTACCGCAAACGTCACGCCAGTGAATGACCCTGCCATCATCACCGGCCAAAACGCAGGGACCGTCACGGAAGATGTCACCGTCACCACCTCTGGCACCTTGACAGTGATTGTTCCGGATGCCGGCGAGGCAGGTTTCGTCGCCCAGCCTTCGACCTCCGGTGCTTACGGCACCTTCACGCTGGGCACCGATGGGGCGTGGACCTACGCGCTGGATAACGCCAATGCAACGGTGCAGGCGCTCGGCGCAGGACAGACGCTGACGGAGACGTTTACCGTCACAAGCCTGGACGGTACCACTTCGTCGGTCACGGTGACGATCAATGGCACCAACGATGCCCCATCCTTTGCCATATCGGCCCAAACCGCGAGCGTCTCTGAAGAAGGCTTGTCATACGGTGTTCCTGATTCGAGCGGAGCGCCCACTGATACAACCAACGCGGTGGCGGCGACTGGCACATTTGCTGTCACCGACATCGACGGGCCCACTGTCACGCTCACCTTGACGGCGCCAACGGTCGACCTGACCTCGAATGGCGTTCCGGTCACTTGGAACGGAAACGGCACTTCAACGCTAACTGCCAACGCTGGAAGTGCGCCCATCATGACCATCGGCATCACAAATACCGGCGCCTACACCGTCACCCTTCATGGCGCCATCGACCACCCGACAGCCAACCTCGAAGATATTGTCTCGTTCGGCGTAATCGTCACGGCCAGCGACGGCATCACAAACTCCACCGGCCTGCTGACCGTCAAGGTTGAAGATGATTCTCCCGTCGCCAACGGAGACTTCGTCACGCTGACGACAGGCAGCAGCACAACTGGAAACGTTCTCGCAAACGACTTGTCCGGCGCCGACCAGCCCGGCCAAGTCGTAAGCGTGGTGCATGAAGGTGTCACGTACACCGCCACCGATGGAACGTTCATGATCAACACCGGGGAAGGTGTTTTGACCATGGGCGTCGACGGAGCCTATTCCTATCAATCACTCCTCTACACCGCTGCCGGCGGCACGGATGGTCTTGCCTCGTGGAGCAATGTCAGTCTTGCCGCATTCAATGGTGCGCGCACCGTCGTGAGCGAGAACGAGTTCTTCATCGATCCGGTCACTTACGTGCCGATCGCGCAAAACATCCTGGCGCTCACGGCCACGGGCGTTGTCACCGTAATCGATTCGGCAATGGCGGACGGAACGGATGGGCTGGGAGTTGCCGGAGGCTCCGGCAGTGCCACCTACATCAATGGACACCCGTCCAGTCCAGAAGCGATCATGGTCAATCTCGGCCACGAAGCGACCTCGCTCAACGCAACCTTCTATTCGGGCACCGCCTCGGGTGTACCATTCTACTGGGCCGCATACGATGCCAGCGGAGACTTGATCGGCATTGGAAACGGTCCAGTGACCAAGCCCGGGTTCGCCCTGCATGTCGAAGATGCCGCAGGCACGCCGTTCCAGTATGTGGTCTTCTACGGCGTCGACACCAGCGCTAGCAGCAAGATACTGCTGCTCGGACTCGACAGCATCGAATTCGCACCGCCCATCGGCGACGAGTTTGCCTACCATCTGATCGACGCCGACGGCGACCCAAGTTCGGCACGGCTCGCAATCTCGCAAACCAGTCCGAGCAATACGGCGCCGGTTGCGGCCCATGACAACTATACGACCCTGGAAGACACAGCGATCACCCTGGATGTCCTCGCCAATGATGCGGACGCCGATGGCGACACGTTTGCGCTGTGGGGCCACACGCAAGCCACCAATGGCGTGGTGTCGACGGATGCCAGTGGCAATCTCGTCTACACGCCCAACGTGGACTGGAGCGGCACCGACAGCTTCACCTACACCATCCGCGACAGCAACGGCGGGATCAGTACCGCAACCGCGACCGTGCAGGTCGCACCGGTTGCCGACACGCCGACGCTGGAACCCGTCTCCAGTCTTTATCTCCTCAACCCAGGCAGCACAGTCATCACCACGGGCAGCACCGATTCGGTAACCTCCGTGACAGGGACCGGCGTCAGTCAGGCCAATCTGGAACTGGAACTCGCGCTGCCGGCGGGCTATCTAGACAACCGTTTCGATCCGACTGGGGTCAACGTCAACGACCCCGGCTTTGTCAACGTCATCGACGGCAAAGCCACCCAGGCGCTGTACGCCATGACCCCCGGCATGACGGTCACGTGGAATTATGCATTCACCAACGGCGAAAACCTCCAGAGCGAAGTGGCTGGAGGCTACAATGACCTCGTTGTTCTACTCGTCACCGATCCTGCCGGCAACAAACAGTCCATTCTGGTCGATTCATCCGAGGAGAAATTCCCCAGTCTCACATCGAACGATTCCTTCACCTTCACCGCGACCATGGCGGGAACTTATACTTTCAGCTGGCTGGTGCTGAACGGTGGCGATGCCAACAAGGATTCGTCATTGTCCCTGTTGAACACGACATTCGGCGTGGGAGGTGATGCCGCCCTCTATGGCACACCTGTCGTGCTACCTCCGCTTGCGACCTCACTCGGCGACCAGGACGGCTCGGAAATACTGACGGTTCGCATCGCCGGACTGCCCATCGGCGCGCGCTTCACTACCGGAACCGACCACGGTGATGGCAGCTGGTCCTTTGCGGCGAGCGAACTCTCGACCCTCACGCTGCTGCCACCGGCAAACTACACAGGAACGCTGGATCTGATGGTGACTGCAACGGCAACCGAGACCGCCAACGGGGCAACGGCAAGCACGAGCCAGCCCCTGAGCATCACCATCGATCAGACCACGACCACCTATACATCCAGTACCCAGTCCAGCCAGAGCCTGACTGGCACCACCGGCAACGACCTGATCCGGGCCTATGCCGGAGACGACACGATCAACGCCGGTGACGGCAACGACCTTGCATATGGCGGCGCCGGCAACGACACGCTCAACGGCGGCAACGGCAATGACTGGCTCTTCGGCGGGGTCGGGAATGACGTCCTCGACGGCGGTGCCGGCAATGACACCCTGCTCGGCGGCGCAGGCAACGACATTTTGACCGGCGGCCTGGGAGCGGATGTCTTCAAATGGACGCTGACCGATCGGGGCAGTGCTGGCGCCCCCGCCCTCGACACCATCACCGATTTCGACAATGTCGATAACAGCGACAAGCTTGATCTGCGTGACCTGCTGGTGGGCGAAAGCCATGCCGGCACAGACCCGGGCAACCTCGCCAGTTATCTGCATTTCGAGACATCCGGCACAGCCACGGTGATCCAGATCAGCACAGCGGGCGGCTTTTCCGGCGGCTACAATGCCGGCGCCACCGATCAGCAGATCACCCTGAACGGCATCGACCTGACCGCTGGCGGCACCCTGTCTTCCGATCAGATCATTCAGGACCTCTTTGCCCGCGGCAAGCTGATCACCGACTGATTGCGAGAACCACGCCCATGCCCTATGTGAAACGTGACCCCCACGGGCGTATCCTCGCCGTAAGCCAGGAGCCCGCTGAGGATTTTGTCGAGCTTTCTGCCGGCGATGCTGCGCTTCAAGACTACCTGAGCCGACTGGGGATCGAGCTCAGCACGCTCCAGCAATCCGACATGCGCCTCGTACGCGTGCTGGAAGATCTAATCGATCTGCTGATCGACCACGACGTGATTCGTTTCACCGACCTGCCCCTGCCTGCGCAGGAAAAACTACTGGAGCGACGCACGATGCGCCAGTCGCTGGGGGCGCTCAACCTGCTGGGCGGCAGCAACGACACCATCTGACGCCACCGCCCGCGATCACCCGAGCACGACACCCGGACCGGTCATGCCATCGAAGCCGAGTTCCGTCAGGCACCCCGCTTGCTGCTGCGCCGTCACGCCTTCCGCGATTGCCATCATGCCCATGGTATGGGCGATGGTACAAAGCCCGCGCAGGAAAGTCTGGTTGCCTGGACTCTGGTGAATGTCCCGGATAATCGCACGGTCGATTTTCAGGTAATCCAGCCCGACATCGTGCAGTTCACCGATGTGGCAGATCTGGCTCCCGACGTGTTCGAGACCGACGCGGCAACCCAGCGGCTTGAGGGTCTCGCAGAACACGCGGAACTCACGGGCGTGGCGGTAGGCCACAAACTCGGGAATGTCGATCCAGAGCCTGGCCGCGGCTTCCGGATTGCGCCGCAGTGCCTGGAAGTAGCGCGTGGTCAGCACCGGATCACATACCGACTGCGCCGAGACATTGACGCAGACTTCCCCGTCGTTGCCATGCAGCCATGCCAACGCATGCTCGAACACGGCTTCGTCGATGCGCTCGGTCAGCCCCAGCCGGCTCGCCCAGGGCATGAACTCCTGGGCCGGCGTCCACAATGTGCTCTGAATCACCTGCATGCGCGCCGGCGCTTCGTAATGGATCAGGCGGCCCTGTGCATCGAGTACCGGATAGGTGGCGAACTGAATTCGGCGAAGGTTCAGCGCAGTCTCGATCAGATTCTGCCAGGCGGCGAGCAGGCTGGCTGCCGGCTGCCACTCGATGTCCGGTGCCCCCAGGTCAACGGCATGCCCACCCTCCTCTTCGGCCCGTCGCAGTGCCATATCGGCGCGCGACAACAGCTGTGAAACCGGATCGCCGTGACGATAGGCGGCCGCCCCCACCCAGACCGGATGCTCGGCTTCCGCGCTTGGATCGTTGATCGACAGCAGGGTACGTGCCGCGATTTTTCGGGCCAGTTCATCCACTGATTCGACATCCGGCGCCAGCACGGCGAAATCGGCCCCGTTCAGGCGCCCCACGATGCATGGTGCTTCCGGGCAGCATTCCTGCAACGCACCGGCCAGCCGCTTCAGTAGAGTGTCGGCAGCCTCGCGTCCGAGCGCCCGGTTCATGCCGACCAGATCCGGCAGGCGCACGATGACGAGCGCGCCACTTGGCGGTGCCTGTTCCTCTTCCAGCGCGGACTGGGTCAGCTTCAGGAAATGCTCGCGGTTGACGAGCCCGGTAAGGGCGTCGTGCTGCGCATCCCGCCGCAATTGTTCGAGTCGCGCCGATTCCTCGTCGAGCATGCTGCGTACCTTCCCCGACAGCGTGTTCATTGCACGTACCACACTTCGGAATTCTTGGGTACGCGGCTCTTCGATAGTGACGAAACGCCGTTGCCCGATCGCCTCCGCCTGCCCCACCACATCCCTCAACGGATGCGTGACCGCACGAAGCACCAGCGTGCCGAGCACGCCGATCACGGCCGCACTCGCAAGAAACCAGGCGAGCAGGCGCAGGTTGCCATCCCACAGCGACTGGTAGGCGAAACGGGTATGGCTTTCCACCCGGAGTGTGCCGTACTGTTTCCAGCCGTCCTGCACCTGCGCGATGCCCGGCTCCGCGTCCAGCGCAATCAGGCGGACGAACCATGCCGGCACGGGTTCATCGCCCACGTCGCTGACACGTTCCATCAACGTCTCGCCACCAGGCGCGACGAGGCGGATGCTTCGGTAGTGCCCGACGTCGAACTGCGCGGACAACAGCAACTCGATCAGCACCGGGTCCTTTTCCATCTGCGACATCGATAGCGCCAGCGAATTCGCGTTGTCGAGATTCTTCAGGCGAAGTTGGTCTTCCAGATAGTTCTTCGCCGACCACACGCTGACCACGAAACTTATCCCGAACGCAAGGGTCATGGTGGCCACGACGGAAAGCCAGAGTTGCTTGGTGAGTGTCATGGGAGTCTTCCTGAAAAGAGATTCACTCGATTCCTTCTTCACGCATCCGCGCCAGCACCGACTGCCATTTTGACAGCCGCAGCGTGCCGCTCGCGGGGCGGGCTGTTGCCCCGCTCACCCACAGTCCCTCCGCATTGAAGCTGAAGACAGTGGTGAGGTCCGGCCGACGCGAGGCGGGTCGTAGTTCCGTAACCAGGTTGTCCAGCACCAGCGGCTCCGCTTCCGGCTCAGGATAATAGCTGAGCACCATGTGCGCCTGGACGACGCTGCTCTGCGGCCCACCGATGCGCGCCTTGACGTAGGTCAGCCGCAATTTCTCCGCTGGTACACCGAGCAGTTTCAGCGTCACGTACTTGGCGATCGCGAAATCCTCGCAGTCGCCCTGCCCACGACCCAACGTCTCCAGCGGAGTCGCCCAGTGATCCGGCTTGCCCCAGATCGCCTCGTCCTCGCTGAAGTGGATGCGCCGATTGAAGAAATCATTGACACGTTTGAGCCGTATCGCCTCGGGCTGCGCCCCCGCCTGCGCCAGCAAGTCGCGCCAGGCCGACACCGCCGCCGTGCCGGATGCGCCATAGCGCTGGACCGCCACCGCGAGCAGGCGGTCCATGTCGGCACCGGCGAAAGCCAGCCCCGCCCCCAGCGCACCCGCGCAACATAGCCGCCGGAGCCCAAGTTTTCCGCACAACTGTCGATAAATGGTCATGAGAAAGCCGTCCCGCCGACCCGTACGCGTGTGGCGTATGGGATGCAGGCGCGTCTGAAAATCGTGCCCAGGGACAGCGAAATCAAACCCATTCTTGCTTCAAGACACAGTTCAAGGCAACGTGATCCATGGGTAAATTTGCTTAAAGCATTGAATTGGCATGGAAGTTGCTGAGACAATTCACATCCATACACCGACATGAACGTTAACGGAATCGTTAGGGGAGGCTGAAGGAATGAGGGGAAGAAAAATTGCCGGGCTGCTCGTCACGCTGGCGTTCGCGTCGGCGTCTGCCGCGGCCCAGCAACCGGCCACTCTTCCCGATGCCGTCAAGAAAGCCCTCCTCGGCAATCCTGAAGTGCAGGCGCGCTGGCATGCCTTCCTCGCCACGCGCCACGAAGAGGACGTCGCCCGTGGCGGCTACCTGCCCCGCCTCGACCTCGCCACGGGCATCGGCCACGAACGCCTGTCGCCGCCCGGACAGGCCAGCACCAGCCTCAGCCGGCGCGACGCGGGGCTCACGCTCACCCAGATGGTATACGACGGTTTTGCCACACGCGACGAACTGGCGCGCCTGGCCCACGCCAAGCTGACCCGCTACTACGAACTCCTCGACGCCACCGAAACCACTGCGCAGGAAGCGGCGCAGGCCTACTACGACGTCCTCCGCTACCGTGAACTTTCCCGGCTGGCGCAGGAGAACTACGCCCAGCACCTCCAGGTCTTCAACCAGATCCAGCAACGGGTCCAGGCCGGCGTCGGCCGCCGTGTCGATCTTGAGCAGGCCGGCGGGCGCCTTGCCCTGTCGCAATCGAACGCAATCACCGAGGCAAGCAACCTGCACGACGTCAGCGCGCGCTACCTGCGCATCGTCGGCGAACTGCCGCCGGGCGAAATGATCGCCCCCGAATTCGCCAGACAGGGCATTCCATCCGGCGTCGAGGCAGCACTCCGACTCGCCTATCAGGGTAGTCCCGCATTCAACGCGGCCATCGAGAACGTACGCGCCGCGCAGGCCGAGGCCCGCGGACGCCGGGCCAATTTCCAGCCCCGCGTCGATCTGCGTGCGCGCAGCGGTCTCGCATGGGATGCCGACGGCATCACGGGACGGCGCGACGAGCAGACCATCGAACTCGCGCTCAACTACAACCTCTTCAAGGGCGGTTCCGACCGTGCCCAGGCACGCCAGCAAGCCGAACGTGTCGAACAGTCGAAAGCGCTGCGAGAGAAAGCCTGCCGCGACCTGCGCCAGACGATTTCCATCGCCTACAACAACATTCAGAACCTATCGCAGCAGATGGGTTTCCTTGAACAGCACCAACTGTCCATCGAGAAAGCGCGCGAGGCCTACCGGAAACAGTTCGATATCGGGCAGCGCACCCTGCTCGACCTGCTCGATACCGAGAACGAATACTTCCAGGCCCGTCGCGCCTCGACCAACGCCAGCTACGACCACGCTATCGCTCACACCCGCACCCTCGCCGGCATGGGGCAGTTGCTGAGCACCCTGCAGGTCGGGCGCGACGGCCTGCCCACGCCACAAGAACTCGGCCAGGACCGCCACGGCGTCGACCCGGTCGACCAGTGCCCGGCTGACGCACCGGCCACCACACAGGTCGACTTCCAGGCCGTGCCCCCCCTCGCCGCGCCGATCCCGGCACACGCACCGGAAACGCCGCGCTCCCCCGTGGCCGCGATGGAAACTGTCCAGCAGGCGCTGGCGAATTGGGCCGCAGCCTGGTCCGCCAAGGACTTCCCGCGCTACCGCGCGTTCTACGCCAGAACCTTCGCCCCCGAGAATGGCCGCACCTTGGAACAATGGGCGAGCGAACGTGCCCTCCGTCTCACCAAACCCGGCGACATTGCCGTCGGTATCAATGACGTCAAGACACAGTCGATCGACAGTGAACGCGCGGTCACCGAATTCCGCCAGACCTACACCTCGGCGGATTACCGCGACGTGATGCTCAAGCGCGTCGAGTGGGTACGCGAAGGGGACCACTGGAAAATCCAGCGCGAGACCGCGCTTGGTGTGCCATAGCGGCTTCGCATACCCGACGGCAACCTTGCCAACCGTCGGGAATAACCCCGCAAGCGCTCGATCAAACCCTGTGACCGTAGGTAATGCGCCGTCGGGCAGGGGCAAAATGGCTTAGAATAATTGGTTACCTCTGTTCTGCCCGCCCCATGGAAATCACAGAAACCGCGCCCGCCGCATCCGGCGCTGCCGCCCTGGCACGCGACGTCAAAAAACGCCGCACCTTCGCGATCATTTCCCACCCC
>JANJWS010000050.1 GCA_024709425.1 Thiobacillus sp. | reverse complement strand
GTGGACGGGTATTCCGCAACGTGCTGCGCGCCGCTTTCGGTGGTCGTACCAATGACAGCGACCTGGTGCTCCCACGCCGGGATCTCACGGCGCTGTTTCCCGATCCGGCCGCGGCACGTGTGGCCGAGCGGGGCGGCACGGTTCACCTCGGCTGCAGGGTGAGAGCACTCGATGCATCGGAACACGCCATCACGCTGACGACGCGAGATGGCGCGCGAATCTACAGCCATGTCGTGCTTGCCGTCGCGCCACAGCACGTGCCTGCCCTGCTGGCAGACATCCCGGCGCTCGCAGCGACACGTCAGATGCTGGCACGCCATGAATACCAGCCTATCGCAACGCTCTACCTGCAGTGCGATGCGGCCTTCCGCCTGAAGCGGCCACTGTTCGCGCTGGGCGACGGCCCGGCACAGTTCGTATTCGACCGCGGCCAAAGCCATGGCCAAGCGGGCTTGTTGGCTTTCGTCGCGAGCACCGCGACACAACGGCCGGCAAACTGGGCGACGGCGGCCGAGGCCCAGTTGCGACGCATGGTCGACCCCGGCGCGGTGCGCTGGCGCCGGCACATCGTGGAAAAGCAGGCTACCTATGCCTGTGTGCCGGGTTTGTCGCAGCCGCCCCATCGTACCGCGCACCCGCGGGTCTTCCTGGCAGGAGACTATACTGCCGGCCCCTATCCGGCGACCCTCGAAAGTGCGACGCTCAGCGGGGTACAATCGGCCCGGGCCCTTCTTGAATCGTTATGAAAAACTACCAGCCCCATAGCGACCTGCTCGCAGGCCGTGTCATCCTCGTCGCCGGCGCCAGCTCCGGCCTCGGCCGGGCCGCCAGCCTCGCCTATGCGCGCCACGGAGCCACGGTCGCACTCCTCGCGCGCAACGAAGCACGCCTGGAAGCCGTGTACGATGAAATTATCCTCGCCGGCGGGCCGGAGCCGGCGATGTTCCCGTTCGATCTCGGCGCTGCGGACGATCGCGGCCTGGAGAACCTCGTCGGTACGCTGGTGCACCACCTCGGGCGGCTCGACGGCGTACTCCATAGCGCATACCAGTTCTTCAACCTCACCCCGCTCGCACTGCAGACGCTGGAGCAATGGCAATCCATGATGCGGGTCAACCTGATCGCGCCATTCGCACTTACCCGCGCGTGCCTGCCCCTGCTGCGCCAGGCGCCCGATGCCTCGGTGATTTTCACGGGGGAATCCCACGGCCATCACCCCGCGGCGTACTGGGGCGGCTACGCCGTCGCGAAGTCGGGACTGGAAACCCTCACGCGCATCTGGTCCGACGAGCTCGCTGCGGATGACGGGGTTCGCATCAATACCCTGATCCCCGGCCTGGTGGCGACCACGCTGCGCGCACGCACCCACCCCGGCCTCACACCGGATTCGCTGCCAGGCCCCGACGACCTGATGCCGTGGTACCTCTACCTGATGGGGCCCGACAGCCTGTCGGTGCGAGGGCAGATTGTCGAGTGCGCCCCCTGATCCAGGTCCCACCATGAAGGTTGGCCGCTACGAAGTCATCGAGGCGCTCGGCCAGGGTGCCATGGGGCACGTATACCGGGCACGCGATCCACTGATCGAGCGCACCGTCGCGATCAAGACCGTGCCCATCGAGCAATTGCGGCAGGAAGGCCGTGACGCCGAGGCACGCTTCCTGCGCGAGGCACAAAGTGCCGGACGTCTGTCCCATCCGAATATCGTGACCATCTACGACGTGGGTGAAGCGGATGGCTTCGCCTACATCGCGATGGAATACCTGACCGGTGCCACCCTGCGCGAAGTGATGGACCGAGGGCCGATGCCGCTCGACCTGGCACTGGAAACCGCGCAACAGATGGCTGAGGCACTGGCATTTGCGCACGCTCATGGGGTCATCCACCGCGACGTCAAGCCCGCCAACGTGATGATCAGCGGTGGCCAGGGCCGCATCAAACTGACGGATTTCGGTATCGCACATCTGGCCAATAGCGACCGCACCCAGGCTGGCCAGATGCTCGGCTCCCCGCGCTACATGTCGCCCGAACAGGCGATGGGGCGCGAACTAGACGGGCGCTCGGACCTGTTTTCGCTCGGCGCGGTGCTTTATGAAATGCTCACCGGCCGCTACGCTTTCGACGGCGATAACCTGCCGATGATCGTCTACCGCGTAATTCATGACACGCCCGTCGCTGCGGCGAGCCTGCGGTCGAACCTGCCCGCCGCACTGGCCGAGCTGCTCGACCGCCTGCTCGACAAGGATCCAGCCGCCCGACCCGACGCGGGGGATGCTGCCGAAATGCTCTCCGGCTTGCGTGCGGGAACACCACCAACGCCCGTACCCGCACCCTCGCGCCGCCGCTCGAGGGATGCCCTGCTCGCCTTGGGCGGCCTGCTGACCGCGGTCGCGCTGGGCGTCATGCTGTGGCCCCGCGCACCCGACCCCGTGCGCCCGCCGGTCCCTGCCTTGAACCAGCCGGAGCCGGCGCCTGCCATCGATTCGCTGGCTGAGGAAATCTCACCCGCGCCGTCTGTTCCACCCGAGGAACCGGCAACCGACGCCCGCGCCTCGACCCCACCACCAAGCCCATCCGACGCGGCACCCACGTCAAGGGTCGACCCCTATCTCACGGGACTCGACAAGAAGGCGGTCGAACTGCGCATTCGCCGTACCGAGCTGCTGCTGGAATACACCGACCAGCACCCCGACGTGCTGCAGATCGACCGCCAACTGGAACAACTGCGGGACGAACGACGCCGCCACCTTCGGCAACAGCAGCGAAAATCGGCACCGTAAAGCACGACTACCAGTTGGTCTCGCGCTCCGCGGTTGCGGAGACCCTGTGGATGCTGAGATCGGCCCCATTGAATTCGGCTTCGGGATCGAGCCGCAGGCCCACCAGCTTTTGCAGGCTGCCATAGACGATCACGCTGCCCGCCACTGCCACGGCCACTCCGCCAAGTGTGCCGATACACTGTGCCAGCAGGCTGACGTCGCCCGTACCCCCAAGCGCCCGGGTGCCGAAGATGCCGGCCGCGATGCCGCCCCATGCCCCGCACAGGCCATGCAGTGGCCACACGCCAAGGACATCGTCGATCTTCCAGCGGTTCTGCGTCACCATGAACATCGCCACGAACAAAACGCCGGCGATCGCGCCGGTGGCCAGTGCCCCGAGTGGATGCATGAGGTCGGACCCGGCACACACCGCCACCAGCCCGGCGAGCGGGCCGTTGTGGATGAAGCCGGGGTCGTTGCGCCCAATCGCCAACGCGGCGAGCGTGCCGCCGACCATCGCCATCAGCGAGTTCACCGCAACCAGACCGGAAACCGATTCGATCAGTTGCGCCGACATGACATTGAAGCCAAACCAGCCCACGGTGAGGATCCACGCACCCAGCGCGAGAAATGGAATGTTCGATGGTGGGTGGGAAGAAATCATGCCGTCCTTCGTGTAACGGCCCCGACGCGCGCCGAGCAGCAATACCGCCGGCAACGCGATCCAGCCGCCCACGGCATGCACCACGACCGACCCGGCGAAGTCGTGGAACTTCGCGCCCGTGGCCGCTTCCAGCCAGTCCTGCAGGCCGAGGTTGCCGTTCCACACGATGCCTTCGAAGAAGGGATACACCAACCCCACCAACGCGAAGGTCGCTGCCAGTTGAGGACTGAAGCGCGCACGCTCGGCGATGCCGCCCGATACGATGGCGGGAATCGCCGCGGCGAACGTGAGCAGGAAGAAGAACTTGACGAGGTCGTAGCCGTTACGCGCCGACAGCGCCTCGGCGCTGGAAAAGAAGTTGACGCCGTAGGCGACGCTGTAGCCGATGAAGAAATAGGCAATGGTGGAGACCGAGAAGTCGGTCAGGATCTTCACCAGCGCGTTGACCTGGTTCTTCTTGCGCACCGTGCCGAGTTCCAGAAAGGCGAACCCGGCGTGCATCGCCAGGACCATGATGCCGCCGAGCAACACGAACAGGACGTCGCTGCCCGATTTCAATGCTTCCATGATGCGCTCCCTTGAAGACTGGCGGCAATGAAGCAAACCGCATTCCAGGGATGCAAGTCATTGATTCAAATAAATTTCAGATTGAGGCACAAGCCATATTCGCACCATATGGGTGCGGAACACCATCCCGCGCACCATCACGAAGCACATCACGTCACTTCGGCTGCTCGCGTGTCTCGGTTTCGATGCGGTCGAGTTCGGCGTCCATGTCCGATTCCGACATGGGCGTGTAGTCCGACCCGGGCTGGGGCTTGTTGCGCGTGATCACCAGTGAGACGAGGATGCCAAGTTCGTAAAGGATCCAGAGGGGTATGGCGAGCATGAACTGCGAGATGACATCCGGCGGGGTGAAGATCGCACCAATGACGAAGGCACCGACGATCACATAAGGCCGAATTTCCCGCAGCTTGGCCACCGACACCATGCCCATCTTCACCAGCAGCACCACCGCCACCGGCACTTCGAAGGTGATGCCAAATGCCAGGAACAGAGTGAGCGCGAAGTCCAAATACTTGCCGATGTCGGTCATCACGGCGACGCCCTCCGGCGCCACGCCCACGATGAAGCCGAACACGACGGGAAACACGAGGAAATACGCGAAGGCCATGCCGGCGAGGAACAGCAGGACGCTTGAAACGACCAGCGGCACGCCAATGCGCTTCTCGTGCTGATAAAGCCCGGGCGCCACGAACGCCCAGACCTGATAGAACACCCACGGCAGCGCCAGCAGAAACGCCGCCATCAGGGTGACCTTGACCGGAACGAAGAAGGGCGTGGTCACTTCGGTCGCGATCATTTGCCCGCCCTGCGGCAGCGCTTCGAGGAGCGGCTTTGCCAGCAGCGCGTAAAGCTCCTGCGCCCACGGAAACAGGCAGACAAACAGGACGACCACCGCCAGCACCGCGCGCAGCAAGCGATCGCGCATCTCGATCAGGTGCGAGATGAACGTTTCTTCGCTATCACTCATACGGATTTCCCGTCGGCAGACCCGTGCGCCGTTTCGACCACGGCCACTGGCGGCTCGGAAGCGGGCTCGTCGAGCGGCAGGCTCTGCTGCGGGGTTTGAGCGTCGGTGATTTGCTTCAGCGCGGGCGCAGTCACCGGACGCTCACCCTCGGTGGTGCCCATTGCGTCCATTACCCGGCTGACGTTCCCGGTTTCCTTGCGCAGGTAGTCGTCGACTACCGTAGCCTGCTGCTCAACCCCCGAGACTGCCGACTCGACCGAAGACTTGAAGGTTTCCCCCGCACGGCGCAGTTCATCGAGCTGCATTTCGCGGCTGATATCGGTTTTCACGGATGACACATAACGCTGCATGCGGCCATAGAGGTGCCCCGCCGTGCGCGCCACCTTGGGCAGGCGCTCGGGGCCGATCACGATCAGCGCCACCACACCGATGACGAGGAGTTCGGTAAAGCCGATGTCGAACATTTAGGGGTCAGGCGTCAGGGGTCGAGGGTCAGAGATTGGGGTGCGGCAGAGCCGCGCATCCCCTGACTCCTGAATCCTGACCCCTGAATCCTCCATCAGGAATTCTGCTTGTCCTTGACTTCGGCATCGATGGTACGGCCGCCCTGGTCGCCTTCGGCGATCTTCGGTGCATCTTCCTTCATACCTTCCTTGAAGCCCTTGACCGCGCCGCCGAGGTCGCTGCCGATGTTGCGCAGTTTCTTGGTGCCGAAAACCAGCAGCACCACCAGCAGAACGATCAGCCAATGCCAGATGCTCAAGCTACCCATGGAATGTCTCCTTGTTGATTTAAGTGCGACGAACGGGATCGCCGCCGCCGAATACGTGAACGTGCAGATGGAATACTTCCTGGCCGCCGCCACGCCCCGTGTTGACAAGCGTCTTGAAGCCGGCGTCGAGCCCCTGTTCCTTCGCCAGGCGCGGTGCCAGCAGCAGCATGCGGCCGAGCAAGCCTTCGTGCTGCGGCATGCAATCCGCCAGGGACGTGACGTGCAACTTCGGGATGATCAGGAAATGCACGCGCGCGAACGGGTGGATGTCGTGGAACGCGAGCACCTCGTCATCCTCGTACACCTTGCTGCTGGGGATGTCCCCGGCGACGATCTTGCAGAAGATGCAGTCATTCATTTCGGTTCGCCTTCTCGATCAGGCCGGACAATCCCTCGCGCCGCGCCAGCTCGTTCAGCACGTCGGCCGGCGTCAAATTCTTGTGCGCCAGCAGCACCAGGGTATGAAACCACAAATCGGCGACTTCGTAGATGATCTTTTCGGGCTGGCCGTCCTTGGCCGCCATCACCGTCTCGGTCGCTTCCTCGCCGATCTTCTTCAGAATGGCGTCGGTGCCCTTGGCGTACAGCTTCGCCACGTAGGAACTGTCGGGCGAGGCCTGCTTGCGCGCTTCCAGCGTTTCGGCGAGACGGTCGAGGATGTCGCTCATTTGTAGATGTCACCAGGATCCTTGAGGATGGGCGCAGTGGTCATCCACTGCCCGTTCTCGAGTTTCTGGAAAAAACACGAGCGACGCCCGGTATGGCAGGCGATGCCGCCCACCTGCTCGACCTTCAGCAGCACCACGTCGCTGTCGCAGTCGGTGCGGATTTCGCGCACGTTCTGGAAGTGCCCGGACTCCTCGCCCTTGCGCCACAAACGATTTCTGGAGCGCGAGAAATACACGCCGCGCCCGGTGCGTGCCGTCTCTTCCAGCGCTTCGCGGTTCATCCACGCCACCATCAGGATCTCACCGGTGGCGGCGTCCTGCGCGATGGCTGGCGCCAGCCCGTTGGCGTCCCACTTGATGGCGTCGAGCCAGTCGCTCACAGGCGCACCTCGATGCCGTGCTGCTGCATGTAGCGTTTGGCCTCGTCGATGCCGTATTCGCCAAAATGGAAGATGCTCGCCGCCAGCACGGCGTCGGCGCGCCCTTCCTTCACGCCATCGACCAGATGTTGCAGGGTACCGACGCCGCCGCTGGCGATGATGGGAATGTCGACCGCGTCGGAAATCGCACGCGTGAGTGCGAGATCGAAGCCACTCTTGGTGCCATCGCGGTCCATCGAGGTGAGCAGCAGTTCCCCCGCGCCCAGGCTTTCCATCTTCTTCGCCCACTCGATCGCGTCCAGGCCCGTGGCCTTGCGCCCGCCGTGGGTGAACACCTCCCAGTGATCGCCAACACGCTTGGAATCGATGGCGACGACGATGCACTGGCTGCCGTAGCGGTCGGCGGCGTCCTTCACCAGTTGCGGATTGGTCACCGCGGAAGTATTGATGCTGACCTTGTCGGCACCGGCATTGAGCAGGCGCTGCACGTCGCCCACCACGCGCACGCCACCGCCGACCGTGAGCGGAATGAACACCTCTGCCGCCACCGCCTCGATGATGTGGAGGATGAGATCGCGGTCATCGGACGACGCAGTGATGTCGAGAAAGGTGAGTTCGTCCGCACCCGCCTCGTTGTAGCGGCGCGCGATCTCGACGGGGTCGCCGGCATCCTTCAGCTCGACGAAGTTGACGCCTTTGACGACGCGGCCATGAGTGACGTCGAGACAGGGGATGATGCGTTTCGCTAACAAATCAGACTCCGAACACGCCGCCGGCCAGTTCGTCGGCCAGCTTCTGCGCTTGTACGAAGTCGAGCGTGCCCTGGTAGATGGCGCGACCCGTGATCGCGCCGATGATGCCATCCTTGGCGACGGCGGAGAGCGCGCGCACGTCGTCGAGGTTGGTGACACCACCGCTGGCGATGACCGGAATCGTCAGCGCCTGCGCGAGGCGCTGGGTGGCGTCGACATTCACCCCGGTCAGCATGCCATCGCGGCCGATGTCAGTGTAAATAACCGCTTCGACGCCGTAGCCCTCGAAGCGCTGGGCAAGGTCAATCACATCGTGGCCGGTGATCTTGGACCAACCCTCGACGGCGATCTTGCCGTCCTTGGCATCGAGGCCAACCATGACGTGGCCGGGGAAGGCGTCGCAGGCTTCGTGCAGGAAGCCGGGGTTTTTCACCGCGGCGGTGCCGATAATGACGTAGCGCACCCCATCATCGAGGTAGCGCTCGATGGTGGCGAGGTCGCGGATGCCACCGCCGAGTTGCACCGGCATCTCGTCGCCCACGGCATCGACGATGGAACGGATCGCCGCGTCATTGACCGGTTTGCCGGCGAACGCGCCGTTCAGGTCGACAAGGTGCAGGCGCCGCGCACCCTGCGCCTTCCAGTGCCGCGCGGTAGCAGCCGGGTCTTCGGAGAACACCGTGGCACGGTCCATTTCGCCCTGTTCCAGGCGCACGCAGTGTCCGTCTTTGAGATCGATCGCAGGAATGATTAACATGGCTGATCAGCAGGGTCGTACGGAAGAAAATCAGGCGCAGGCCGCGCCCGACAGGTCGCAGGCGGACGCGGTTTCGCCCGGATGCCAGGTTGCAAAATTGCCCAGCAGCGCCAAGCCGGCATTCTGGCTCTTTTCCGGATGGAACTGCACGGCGAATATGTTTCCCGACGCCACGGCGCAGGTGAACGGGAACGGATAGTGCGAGAAGCCGGCGATCACCTCGGGTGCCGCGGGCTGCACGAAATAACTGTGCACGAAATAGAAGCGCGCGCCCTCCTCGATGCCCGTCCACAGCGGATGCGGCACCGCCTGGTGCACGTTGTTCCAGCCCATGTGCGGCACCTTGAGCTTGTTGCCCGCGGCGTCGTGCATCGCCTCGTGCGGAAAGCGCTGCACGTTGCCGGGCAGGATGCCGAGGCAGGCCGTGTCGCCTTCCTCGCTATGCTCGAACAGCACCTGCATGCCCATGCAGATGCCGAGGAAGGGCTTGTTGCGGGCGGCGTCGATGATGACCTCGCGCAGGCCGCGCGCGTCGATCTCGCGCATGCAGTCGGGCGCGGCGCCCTGCCCCGGAAACACCACGCGGCCGGCCTGGGCGATCACCTTCGGGTCGGACGTCACCACCACGCTCGCCGCCGGCGCAACGTGCTCGATGGCCTTGGACACCGAGCGCAGGTTGCCCATGCCGTAGTCGATGACGGCGATGTCAACGCTCACAGGGCACCCTTCGTGGACGGCAGCACGTCGCCCATGCGCGGGTCGGTTTCCACCGCCATGCGCAGCGCGCGGCCGAACGCCTTGAAAATGGTTTCGGCCTGGTGGTGCGCGTTGATGCCGCGCAGGTTGTCGATGTGCAGCGTCACCCCGGCGTGGTTGACGAAACCGCGGAAGAATTCGAGGAACAGATCGACGTCGAATTCGCCGATGCGCGCGCGCGTGTAGTCGACGTGGTATTCCAGGCCGGGGCGTCCCGACAGGTCGATCACCACGCGCGACAGCGCCTCGTCGAGCGGCACGTAGGCGTGACCGTAGCGGCGGATGCCCTTCTTGTCGCCGAGCGCCTGCGCGAAGGCCTGGCCCAGGGTGATCCCCGTGTCCTCGACGGTATGGTGGGCGTCGATGTGCAGATCGCCCTCGGCCTGGATGTCGAGATCGATGAGCCCGTGGCGCGCGATCTGGTCAAGCATGTGATCGAGGAACGGCACGCCGGTGGCGAGCTTCGACGCACCGGTACCGTCGAGATCGAGGCGAACCGTGATACGGGTTTCGAGGGTGTTGCGGCTGACTTGGGCGGTGCGCATGGCGTCAGGAATTGAGACGGTAAGGGGATTCTAGCAGGCCGCTCTGGTTTTCAGCAGAGTGCTTTCAGCGCGCCCACCAGCGCGTCGCACTGCGCATCGGTGCCGACGGTGATGCGCAGGAAGGGCGCGATGCGCTCGGGATTGCGGAAATGCCGCACGATGATGCTGCGTTCGCGCAGCGCGGCCGCGAGTGTGGCACCGTCGTGCGCGGGGTGGCGGGCGAAAATGAAGTTGGCCGCCGAGGGCAGCACGTCGAAGCCCAAGGCTTCCATCTCGCCCACCAACCGTGTGCGGGTCGCCACCACTCTGGCGCAGATCGACTCGAAATACGCCCGGTCCTCGATCGACGCCAGCGCCCCGGCCTGGGCGAAGCGGTCGAGCGGATAGGAGTTGAAGCTGTCCTTCACCCGGTTGAGCGCCTCGACGAGGTGCGGCTGGCCGATGGCGTAGCCGACGCGCAGCCCGGCGAGCGCGTGCGATTTCGACAGCGTGCGCGTCACCAGCAACTGCGGGTGGCGCGCCACCAGCGGCACCGCCGACTCACCGCCGAAGTCGATGTAGGCCTCGTCGATCACGACCACGGAATCCGGATTGGCGGCGAGCAGGCGCTCGATTTCCCCCAATGCCAGCAGGCGCCCGGTCGGCGCGTTGGGGTTGGGGAAGATGATGCCGCCGTTTTCCACGGCGTAGTCGTCGACGCAGATCTCGAACGATTCGGTCAGGGGAATCGCGCGGTGGGTAATTTCGTACAGGCCGCAGTACACCGGGTAGAAGCTGTAGCTGATGTCCGGGAACAGGATCGGCTGCTCATGCTTCAGGAGCGCCATGAACGCGTGCGCCAGCACCTCGTCGGAGCCGTTGCCGACGAACACCTGCTCCGGCGTCACGCCGTGATACGCCGCGATGCCCGCGCGCAGCCGGTCCGAGTTGGGGTCCGGATACAGGCGCAGGGTGTCGGCCGCCTCGGCACGCACCGCCTCGATCACCTTCGGGCTGGGCCCGTAGGGGTTCTCGTTGGTGTTGAGCTTGACCAGGTTGGCAAGCTTCGGCTGCTCGCCCGGCACATAGGGCGTGAGGCCGTGGACCACGGCACTCCAGTATCGGCTCATCGGTGGAAACGGCTCACTTGTGGGTCAGGCGATACTCGGCGGAACGGGCATGCGCCTGCAGGCCTTCGCCGTAGGCGAGGGTGGCAGCGATGCGACCGAGTGTCTGCGCGCCGGCCTGCGACACGTGGATCAGGCTGCTGCGCTTCTGGAAGTCGTACACCCCCAGCGGCGAGGAGAAACGCGCCGTGCGCGAGGTCGGCAGGACGTGGTTCGGCCCTGCGCAGTAGTCGCCCAGCGATTCGCAGGTGTTGGTACCCATGAAGATCGCCCCCGCGTGGCGCAGCTCCGGCAGCAGCACGTCGGGGTCGGCCACCGAGAGCTCGAGGTGTTCCGGCGCGATGGCATTGGAGATCGCCGCCGCCTCGGCGAGGTCGCGCGTCCGGATGAGCGCGCCGCGATTGGTGAGCGAGGTACGGATCACCTCGCTGCGCGGCATCTCCTCGATCAACCGGTCGATCGCGGCCGCCACGGCATCCAGATAGGCCGCATCCGGCGACAGCAGAATCGACTGCGCCAGCTCGTCGTGCTCGGCCTGCGAGAACAGGTCCATCGCCACCCAGTCGGCCGGTGCACTGCCGTCGGCGATGACGAGGATCTCCGAGGGTCCGGCGATCATGTCGATGCCGACGGTGCCGAACACGCGGCGCTTGGCCGCGGCGACGTAGGCATTGCCGGGGCCGACGATCTTGTCGACCTGCGGCACGGTCGCAGTGCCGTAGGCGAGTGCCGCCACCGCCTGCGCCCCGCCGATGGTGAAGACGCGGTCGACGCCGGCAATCGCCGCCGCTGCAAGCACCAGCGGGTTTTTTTCGCCACCCGGTGTCGGTACCACCATGACGAGTTCGCCGACACCCGCAACCTTGGCCGGAATGGCATTCATCAGCACCGACGAGGGATACGCGGCCTTGCCGCCGGGGACGTAGAGACCGACGCGGTCGAGCGGCGTGATCTGCTGCCCGAGCACGGTGCCATCGTCCTCCGTATAGGTCCAGGAATGCTGGAGCTGCCGTTCGTGGTAACCACGCACGCGCGCTGCCGCCGCTTCGAGTGCCGCCCGGGTGTCGGCGGGCAGGCCGTCGCGCGCCGCGGCGAGCGTCCCCGCGTCGAGTTCGAGGCTGGCGAGCGTGTCGGCCTTCAGCCGGTCGAAGCGCCCGGTGTATTCGAGCACGGCCGCGTCGCCCCGGGTTTTCACGTCGTGCAGGATGGCGGCGACGGTCTGCTCGATGGCGGCATCCGTAGCATCGTCGAATTGCAGCAGCCGATCGAGCCGGGCCCGGAAATCGGGCGCAGCACTGTCGAGGCGGGTAAGCTTCACCACGGGGTATTCCATTTCTCAAGAATCCTGCAAATTGTACCGTTTTTTGGGGATCGGCCGGGACTACGCGTACAAGCTGCAGTTACCTTAGGGCCAAATTTCTAATCATTAGACAAAGTCTATTTAGTCGTTTATCATAAAAATTATGGAATACACTCGCGAAAACATCTCCAGTCTCTTGCGCAGCCACGACATCAATCCGACCCACCAGCGGATCGAGATTGCCCATGCCCTGTTTTCGCGCCACGAGCACTTGTCGGCCGACCAGGTCATGGCGATCGTCAATAGCCGCCACGCCGAGACTTCCAAGGCGACGGTCTACAATACGCTGCGCCTGTTTCTGGAAAAAGGCATGGTTCGTGAGTTGGTGGTCGACCCCACGAAGATTTTCTTCGACCCCAACCCGACGCCGCACCACCACATGTACGAAGTCGATACCGGACGCCTTTCCGACATCGAGTCGGCCGACGTACAAATTGTAGGCTTGCCACCCCTGCCTCCGGGTATGGTAGCCGTTGGGATCGATCTCATCGTACGCGTGCGGCGAGAACCCTGAGACGCCTGACCCGTTGATGCAACGGGTTCACATCGCACCCACGCTGCTCGACGCCCAGCTTGCCGCCGATATCCTGGCGAGCCTGGGCATCCCTGCCCGCATCCTCAACGCCAACGCTGCGGGCGGCCTCGGTGAGCTTCCCTTCCTGCAGGCGCAACCCGAAGTATGGGTAGATGACGACAGCCAGGCCGCACAGGCACGTCATGTACTCGCGCAATGGTCAAGTGCACGTGTCGTCGGCGAAACCGTCTGCCCACAATGCGGCGAAGCCAATCCGATCAATTTCCTGAGCTGCTGGCATTGTGGCAACGCCCTGCCGGCTCAGTCGTAACGAGCATCGTCCACCTCGATCTTCACTTGGTCGATCTGCACTTGGTCGATCTGCAATTGTTCGATATGAAGATGATAGTGGCGCGCGAAGATCCGCTCCAACTCATCAATCGCCTCCGAGGCGGCCACACCGTGGATCAGATGGCGCGTCATCTGCGCCGAAGCTTCATGGAAGATGCGGTTGCGGTCGAGCATGGGGTAGGTCTGCATCAAGCGCTGGATCGCCTTCACCACATTCTCCTGCTCCGGCCGCGGGATCGGCAACGGTTCGGCAGGCGGCGCCAGCGCGGTATCGCGTTCCTCTCGCGAGGCGAGGAATTCGGCGTATTCGAGCAGCGCCGCCTGACGGGCAGGGGACAGCGCGCGGAACAGCGTGGAGAGGCGCTTGCCATCCTGCATCAGCGGCCACGCCCCTTGTAGGGCCGTTTCATCGCAATGATGTCGACATTGCACTGCTGGAACCGGTTCTCGACGAACTCAATGAAGGCATCCAACAGCTTGCTGCGGAATTTTTCGGTGGCGTAGACCATCGACAGCACACGCGTCAGGCGTGGCTTCAGGGGTACCGCGGTAAGCGTGCCGAGCTGGATTTCCTTCACCACGGTGGACGCGGACATGATTGCCACGCCCAGGTTGGCCTCGACAGCACCCTTGATCGCCTCGCGGCTGCCCAGTTCCATCTCGATGTGGAGATCGTCCGGGTTGACACCGTTGCTCTTGAAGAAGTCATCGACCACCTCGCGAGTTCCGGAACCGTGCTCGCGCGACACGTAAGGATAGTCAGCAATCTCCCTCGCGGTGACACTCTGGCGCGAGGCAAGCATGTGATTGGGCGAACAGATCATCACCAGTTCATCCTCGCAGCACGCGAGCGTGGTGAGATGGGGGTTGTGCGAGGGCGCCTCGATGAGACCGACGTCGAGGCTGTGCTCGGCGACCTTGGCGGCGACGGTTTCCGAGTTGGCCACGGTCAGGCGAGCCTGCACTTGGGGAAAGCGCTCCTTGAATTCGCCTAGAATGCGCGGCAGCTGGTATTCGGCGATGGTGGTCGAGGCACCGATCATCAGCGGGCCGGTCACCTGGCCGGTCAACTCGCCGACGCGGGCTTCCATCTCGGCAGTCAGCGCCAGGATGCGCTCGGCATAGCCCATGACCAGTTCACCCGCGGGGGTAAGGGAAATCTTGCCGTGACTGCGCTCGAACAGGCGTGTGGTGAAATGCTCTTCCAGTTGCTTCACCTGGAAGGTGACCGCAGGCTGGGTCATGTACAGAATATCGGCAGCCTTGGTAAAACTGAGCTGTTTGGCAACGGTGTAGAATACTTGTAGTCTGCGGTCGGCCATAAGTCTGCACCCCCGGGGCCAGAAAAGTTTTTTATTCAACCACAAACCCCGCCGTGTTGAAAGCATCCCGACCCGCCCTTCTCGCTTACCCACAGACCGTTCCAGCGTGAACCGCGCCTTCTACACCATCCTGCTGGCGCAATTCCTGTCGGCGCTGGCGGACAATGCCCTGCTCTTCGCGGCGATCGGCCTGCTGGTGTTCTTTGCCGCCCCGGACTGGCATTCGCCACTGCTGCAGACGGTGTTCGTCATCGCCTACATCGTGCTCGCGCCGCTGGTCGGCCCGTTCGCCGACGCATTGCCCAAGGGACGGGTGATGTTCATCGCCAACAGCGTGAAATTCGCCGGCACCCTGGTCATGCTGGCGGGCCTGCACCCGCTGCTCGCCTACGCCATCGTGGGCATCGGCGCGGCAATGTATTCACCGGCAAAATACGGGATTCTCACGGAGCTGCTGCCACCAGAAAAACTGGTGGTCGCCAACAGCTGGATGGAAGGCACCACGGTCGCCGCCATCGTCCTCGGTGCGATCATCGGCGGTGCGCTCATCAACCCGCAGCTCGCCAGCACCCTCATGTCCAACGCTGGACTGGAGTCGGTGCTCATCGCCCCCAAGTTCGCCATCGTCGCCATCACCGGCCTGTACCTCGCTGCGGCAATCGCCAACCTCTTCATCCCGCGCCTGCCGATCGATCACGCGCTGCCGAGCAAGACCCCTGGCTTCATCCTGCATGACTTCTGGCACAGCTTCACCCTGCTGTGGCGCGATCCGCTCGGCCAGGTATCGTTGGCTGTGACCACGCTGTTCTGGGGCGTCGGCGCGACGCTGCGACTGCTGATCATCACCTGGGCGGCGCTCAACCTGCAGTTCGGCCTCGACCAGGCCACCCAGCTGACCGCCGCCTCGGCGGTCGGCATCGCCATCGGTTCGGTGCTGGCGGGAAAATTCGTACGCCTGCAGGGTGCGATCAGCGTGCTGCCGGCGGGCATCCTGCTCGGCTTCGTGCCGATCGCGCTGATCTGGGTGAACGGCGTATTGCCTGCCGTTTTGCTGCTGCTGGTGGGCGGAGCACTCGCCGGCTACTTCGTGGTGCCGATGAACGCCCTGTTGCAGCATCGCGGCCACCTGCTGATGGGCGCCGGGCACTCGATCGCGCAACAGAACTTCAACGAGAACATCAGCATTTTGCTGCTGACCGGCGCCTACGCCATGATGATGCGCGCCGACTGGCACATCCACACCATCATCTGGGTGTTCGGGCTATTCATCAGCGCGGTGATGACGGCCATCTGGCTGCGCCACCGCAACGACGTCGTTCACTGAGGGTTCAGGACTGTCCGGCGTTGCCGGTTTGCTGCGACTTCACGACACTCATCGCGCCTGCGATCAGGGTGGACAGGTCGGCCATGTTGGACGGCACGATCAGCGTGTTGCCGGTCTTGGCGATGCCGGAAAAGGCCTCGACGTATTTTTCCGCCACCTTCAGGTTCACCGCCTGCAGCCCGCCGGGTTTCTCGATCGCCAATGCGACACGGGCGATTGCCTCGGCGTTGGCAACGGCGATCGCCTTGATCGCCTCGGCCTCGCCCTGCGCCACGTTGATCGCCGCCTGCATCTCGCCTTCGGACTGCTGGATGGCGGCGTTGCGCTCGCCCGTCGCGATGTTGATCTGCTCCTGCATGCGGCCTTCCGATGACGCAATCAGCGCGCGCTTCTCGCGCTCGGCCGTGATCTGCCGCTGCATGGCATGGAGGATTTCCTTCGGCGGCGTGAGGTCCTTGATCTCGTAGCGCAACACCTTGACACCCCAGTTGGTCGAGGCCTCGTTGAGCGCCATCACCACGCCGCGGTTGATCTCCTCGCGCTCTTCGAAGGTGCGGTCGAGTTCCATGCGCCCGATCAGCGAACGCAACGTGGTCTGCGCGAGTTGCGATACGGCGGAAATATAATCGCTCGATCCGTACGACGCCATCTTCGGATCGGTCACCTGAAAGTACAGGATGCCGTCGACCGCGAGCTGCGTGTTGTCGCGCGTGATGCACACCTGGCTCGGCACGTCGAGCGGGATTTCCTTGAGCGAATGCTTGTAGGCGATGTTATCGATGAAGGGGATCACCAGGTTGAGGCCCGGCGCCAGCACCGCGTGGAACTTGCCGAGCCGCTCCACCACCCAGGCATTCTGCTGGGGCACCACGCGTACGCCCTTGGCAACGACGATGCCGATGACGATGAGAATGACCAGTGCGACGATATCCATAATTGCTCCCTGTTGGTTCAGTTGCCCAGAACGAGAATATTGCCGCGCACGGCGCGAATCACCAGCGGCTGCGCGCTGTCGACCGCGGCCGATTCGGCCTCGGCGTCCCATAGCGCGCCACGGTATTTCACCTGGCCGCGTCCATCCTGCCACGACTCGACCTGCACGGTCTGGCCGATGTCCATGTCCTGCACGCTCGCTTCGGGGTGCCCGGTGTCGCGCTTCCAGTGGCGCAGCGCCAGCGTGCCGAGCATGGCGACAACGCCCGCCACCAGCAACTGCACGAGAAAACTCGCACCCAGCCAGGCGGCCACGCCTGCTGCGGCGGCGGCGATGCCATACACCAGAAGGTAGAACGTCCCGCTGGTGAGTTCCACGCCCACCAGCACCGCCGCCAGGATCCACCACCACACGTAGGGCTGCATATCATTTCCTCAGTATCGTTGGCCGGTTCTCCAGCTCGTTGGGATTATGCCTCGGCGGCGGACAATGTGCTGCCAGCAACGCATCGACCGCGGCGACGCCGGTGAGCGCGCCGCGTTCGAAATCACCCTGGCGAAATGCCGCTTCCATGGTGCGCGCCACGTCCTCCCACGCGTCGCCCGTCACCCGCGCGGCAATGCCGCGGTCGGCGATGATCTCGATGCCCCGGTCGGCCAGCAGCAGATAGATCAGGATACCGCTGTTGGATTCGGTGTCCCACACGCGCAGATTGGAAAACACTTCCAGTGCGCGTGCGCGCCCGCTCACGCCACGCCACGCCAGGATGGGCGGCAGGCTGTTTTCGATGACGAAACGGATTTCGCCGCCATGACGCGTCTCGGAGGCGCGGATCGCCGCCTCGATGGCGTCGAGCGTCGAAGGCGGGAACGCGCGCTTCCACGCCCAGGGCAGAATGAAGAGATGCCGGGCAATGCGGCTCGGACTCACCATCTTCCCGACGCCCCACCACCGCCGAAACCACCGCCACCGCCGCCCCACGAGCCCCCGCCACCCCCCCAGGAGCCGCCCCCGCCACCGCTCGTCCAGCCGCCGCCCTGGCGGAAACCGCCGGCGACCCCGACGAACACGAACACGACGATGATGAGCAGCAAAGGCGTCAGCCCGAGCAACATGGCGCCGACGGCACCGCTGCCCAGCGCCGCCACGCCACCGGCGGCCGGCCGGCTCATCAGCATGGAAAGCAGCCAGCCTGCGCCCAGGCCGCCGACGATCAACAGCACGAACGCCTCCTCGCCGTCGGCTGTTGTGGTCGCGGCCGGCGCGGGCAGCGACTCACCCTCGATCAGGCGCATCAACTGGGAGACGCCGGCGTCGATACCGCCGTAGTAATCGCCGCTGCGAAAATGCGGCACGATGACCTCGGCGATGACGCGCCTGGCCACGGCATCTGGAATCGCCCCCTCCAACCCGTAGCCGACTTCGAGGCGTAGCGTGCGATCGTCCTTCGCCACAATGAGGATCACGCCATCGTCGACCTTTGCGCGACCAATCTTCCATTGTTCGGCGACGCGGATGCCGAATTGCGCGATGTCCTCGGGTGCCGTGGTGGGGACGATCAGCACCGCGATCTGGCTGCCCTTCTGCGCCTCGAATGCGGCGAGCCGCGCCTCCAGCGCGGCAACCTGGCCGGCGTCGAGGGTGGCGGCGAGGTCGGTGACGCGCCGCGCAAGCTGCGGCACGGCCACCTGTGCCCAGGCCACCAGCGCGCACAGCGCCAGCGCCAGTCCGAGGGCGAAACGGCGCATGCGCGCGTCAGTTCGCCGGCGCTGGCGTTGCGGCCGGCGCGCCGAAATCGACCTTGGGCGGCACGGCGATCGCCTTTTCGTTTTCGACCGCAAAGCTCGGCTTGGTCTTGTAGCCGAACAGCATCGCGGTGAGATTGGAGGGGAACGAGCGCACCGTGACGTTGTAGGCCTTGACCGCGTCGATATAGCGGTTGCGCGCCACGGTAATGCGGTTCTCGGTGCCCTCCAGCTGCGCCTGCAGGTCACGGAACAGACCGTCGGCCTTGAGTTGCGGATAATTCTCGGCGACCAGCAGCAGGCGCGAGATGGCACCGGTGAGCTCGCCCTGCGCCGCAATGTACTTCTGGAACGCCGCCTCGTCGTTGACCAGCTCGGGCGTGGCCTGCATCGCGCCGACCCGTGCACGTGCCGCGGTGACCTCGGTAAACACCTTCTCCTCGTGCGCGGCATAGCCCTTCACCACGTTGACGAGATTGGGCACCAGGTCGGCACGGCGCTGGTACTGGTTGAGCACTTCCGCCCAGGTCGCCTTGATGTCCTCGTCGGTCGTCTGCAGCGTGTTGTAGCCGCAGCCGGAAAGCACCAGCGCCATGAAAACCGTCATCAGCCATTTGAACATCACAGACTCCTCCTCGTTGGAATGGGTTCGACTGTCCATCAGCGGCAGCCTTCAGGGGGCCACGCCCCAGGTGGCGAACAGCGGGTCGGACTCGGGCAGGCGGTCGGCATAGCGGTCGTCCTTCGGCCGCTTGAGGCCATGCTCGACGTAGGTCTTGATCCTGTCGAAACCCGCCCCGGCCAGCAGGTTGCCCACCCATGCCATGCGCTCCATCGGGTGCAGCTGCGTCCACAGGTGGATCACCTTGGGCGGGAAGTAGCGGTGCGACAGCGTCACCACGAACACGCCGCCGGGTTTCAGTACGCGCCGCACCTCGGCAATCACCGCCTGCGGCCGGGTCAGGTATTCGAACGACACCGTGCACACCGCGGCATCGAAACTGGCATCGGCAAACGGCAGCCGGGGCTCGGCATTGAGGTCGTGCACGATGCGCTCGGCAAGCTGTGGATTGTCGGCCATCTCCTCGGCGTTCATGCCGAGCCCCACCGCCGGCGTCACCGTGTCAGGCAGGTGCGAACGCCAACTCGCCATGAGGTCCAGCACCCGCGCTTTCGGCGGCAGCACGGTGCGGTACAGGGCCTGGATGCGCCGCGCGCATACGGCGTCGACGTGAATCAGCTTGCGCGGCTGATCATAGAACTCGGTATCCGGCGTTTCGTCGTCGCGGGCGAACGCATCCGGGGCGCTGAAATCGGTCGGCGCATCGAGCGACGCCTCCATGCCCGCCCATTGCAACAGTTGGTCCAGCTTGCCCACGGGTTCGGCCGACATGTCCGACGGGCTGCTTTCGACCTTGAACACGCGCGACTGCAGCGGGTGGCTGAAGTCGGCAGTGAAACGATCACCCTCGACCCGCAGCACGCGGAACATCGGCGCGGGCGCATCGGCGATCGTCAGCAGTTGCTTCGGATAGAAACGGCCGACGCGCAGCGGTGCGATCTCGCTGCGGAAGGCGTCCACCGGGAGCTCCCGCTCGATGCGCTCACCCAGGTCGATCTGCGCCTCGCCGGCCGCCGTGTCGCCGGGCAGCCAGAGTGCGAGCTGATGGTGGCCAAGGGGGGACATATAAAGCAGGCGTACCTTGAGTGCAGGGTGGAGCAGTTTCATCGCAGGAATCAGGTCTCAGGGGGCAGGGTCAATATCCGCCGGGCCAGGCACAGGTCCTCCCACGCACGTGCCTTGTCCGGCAGGTTGCGCAGCAGGTAGGCGGGATGATAGGTCACCACCAGGGGGATGCCCTGGTAATCGTGCACGCGACCGCGCAGGCGCGCAATCGTCTCGTCGCTGTGCAGCAAGGTCTGCGCGGCGAAGCGGCCGAGGGCGAGAATGATCTTCGGCCGGATGAGCGCGATCTGGTTCTCGAGATACGGCATGCACGCGGCGATCTCGTCGGGGGCCGGATTGCGGTTGCCCGGCGGCCGCGATTTCAGCACGTTGGCGATGTAGACGTTGTCGCCACGCGCAAGATCAATGGCGGCGAGCATGGCATCGAGCAGCTTGCCCGCCTGGCCGACGAAGGGTTCGCCCTGCGCGTCCTCGTCGGCGCCCGGTGCCTCCCCGATGATGAGCCAGTCGGCATTGCGGTCGCCGACACCGAGCACACCCTGCGTGCGCGTGCGATGGAGCTCGCAGGCGGTGCAATGGGCAACGGCGTCGGCCAGTTGGTCCCAGCTCAGAAGTGGCGAGCGGGGAGCGTCCGACGCAGGCGCCTCGCGCAGGCGCCAGACGGGACCGATCCCGAGCTCCTCGAAGACAGCGTCGCGACTCAGCATGTCAGGTCGCGGCGCATGATGAGCGCATCCTCGCGGCCCGCCCGCGCGGGATAGTAGTTGCGCCGCACGGCCAGGTCGACGAAGCCGCTGCTGCGGTAGAGCGCGATGGCGGCTTCATTGGAAATGCGCACTTCGAGGAAGAGGTTTTCAGCGTGATGCGCGCGTGCGCTACCCACGCAATGTTCGAGCAAGTCGCGGCCGAGGCCGTGGCCGCGCCAAGCCGGTGCGATGGTGAGATTGAGCAGGTGTGCCTCGCCCGCAGCCGCCATCAGCGCATAGTAGCCGATGACCTCGGACTCGGACTCGCGCACCCACATGCTGTAGCCTGCGGCGAGTGAATCCACAAAGTTTCCGGGTGTCCAAGGGTAATCGTAGCTCGCCAGTTCGATGCGGTGGATGCGCGGCAGATCCGCCTCGTCCATTGGACGCAGGCGATGACGGGGATCGATTACGGCGCTCATGCCTTCTGCCTCGCGCGACGCTCGTCCACGGTCAGCGCCACCTTGTCGCGGAGGTAGACGGGGGCGGCGAATGCGGCGTCGATGGCTTCGCCGCGCGCGAAGGCGCGGGCGGCCAGCGGCGCCATCGCTGCGGCGTCGGGCACCAGGGTATCGTCGATACGCACGAGTCGCGACGCGAGACGCGGCCGCAGCGCGTCGGCGAGTGCGGCAAAGCCGTTGCCCGCACCCACCCAGGCGCCCGCCGGCGGCACCGTTACTGTTTCCGGTGCCGCCAACTGAGGCGTGCTGACCGCTTCCCAGAGCTCGCCGTCACGCACGTATGCGGCCCAATACACCTCCGCCATGCGCGCGTCGAGTACCGTCAGCACCCGTTCCGCGTCCGCCTGCGCGGCCACGGATTCGAGTGTCGACACGCCGACCACCGGCAGCTCCGCGCCAAACGCCAGGCCCTGCGTGACCGCGCAGGCAATTCTCAGCCCGGTGAAGGAACCCGGTCCGGCGCCATAAGCAATGCCGTCGAGTGCGTGCAGCGCAATGCCGGATTCACGCAGCAGCGCGTCGATCATCGGCAACAGCAGGGTGCTGTGACGTTGCCCGGCCAGTTCACGGCGTGCCTCGATGCGACCATCGAGCCACAAGGCGGCAGAACACCATTCGGTGGAAGTGTCGAGGACAAGCAGTTTCATGGGCCGGATTTTACCGGCTGCCACGGTAAACGATGCGGTAAATCACACCCGCATGGTCATCGGAGACAAGCAGGCTGCCGTCAGGCATGACCAGCACGTCGGCGGGCCGCCCCCATGCCTCCTCGTTCTGCAGCCAGCCGCCGATGAAGGGTTCGTACGCGATCGCCCGGTTGCCGTCCAGGCGCACCGCGCTGACGCGGTAGCCCGCCTTGCGGCTGCGGTTCCACGAACCATGCTCTGCGATGAAGATGGCGCCATGATAGCGGGCCGGAAACTGCTTGCCGGTATAGAAACGCATGCCCAGAGCGGCTACATGCGGACCCAGATTCTGCACGGGGGGCTCGAACGTGTCGCAGCGCGCCTTGCGCCCGAACTCGGGGTCGGCGAGCACGCCGCCATGGCAGTATGGATAGCCAAAATGCTGCCGGGGCCGGCCAAGCCGGTTCAGTTCGTCCGGCGGTGCGTCGTCGCCCATCCAGTCGCGGCCGTTGTCGGTGAACCAGAGTTCACCGCTTTGCGGATGCCAGTCGAAGCCGACCGTGTTACGCACCCCGCGTGCCACCACGTCGATCCTGCCACTGGTGATATCGAGGCGCGTAATGGTCGCGTAGCGCTCAGGATCAGGCTCGCAGATGTTGCACGGCGCGCCGACCGGCACGTACAGTTTGCCGTCGGGACCGAAGGCAATGAATTTCCAGCCGTGATGTGTATCGCCGGGCCAGCCGCGGCTGACCAGCTCAGGGCGCGGCGGGCGGTTTAGCCGTGCCTCGATGCCGCGCAGGCGCAGTACGCGATCGACCGCCGAGACGTAGAGATCCCCATCACGGAACGCCACTCCGACCGGCAGGCTCAGTCCTTTTGCAATCACCACGGGTTTGTCGGGTGCCGCCAGCGGAATCGCGGTGACCGTGCCGGCCCGCATGCTACCGACGAACAGCGTGTGTTCGCCCAGCGCCATCTGCCGCGCGTTGGGCACACGCGCGAAAACCTCCACTGCAAACCCCGGTGGCAGGACGAGGCGCGCCAGTGGCAGCTCGTCCGCAGCCGCCGACGCCCATCCGCCCATCGCGATCAGGGCAATCGCGATCAGTCGCACCATGACGTCTCCTCAATGATGCATCCGGATCCGATTCCAACCCGGACGTCTGTGCAGGGACCGTTCATTCTACTGACAAAACACCATGCGAAAAGGGTTGGCCGGGAGATTCGGCCCTACTTTTTTCGACGCGACAAGCAGCCGCCGGCTTGATGTAGGATGAATGCATTTTCCACCCCCTGACGCCGCCATGCCGAGAAAATCCATCACTCAGACCAAGTTGTTCGTGTTGGACACCAATGTGCTGATGCACGATCCCACCAGTCTGGTGCGTTTCGAGGAACACGACGTCTATGTTCCGATCGCCACCCTGGAAGAACTCGACCTGCACAAGAAGGGCATGACCGAAGTGTCGCGCAACGCGCGCCAGGCCAGCCGCTTCCTCGACGAGATCGTCAGCAAGCTCGACAGCATCGAGGATGGCGTGCCCCTCGCACCACACAGCCACAACGCCGCCACCGGCAAGCTGTTTCTGCAAACCCAGGCGATCAGCGGCGACATCCCGATGAGCCTGCCGACGTCCAAGGTCGACAACCAGATCCTTGGCGTGGTGCTGTTCCTCTCGCGCCACCATCCAAAACGCCAGGTCATTTTGGTGTCAAAGGACATCAACATGCGCATCAAGGCGCGTGCGCTGGGCCTGCCCGCAGAGGACTACTTCAACGACAAGGTACTGGAGGACACCGATCTGCTCTACGCCGGCCTGCGCGAACTGCCGGCGGATTTCTGGGAGACCCACGGCAAGGGCATGGAATCGTGGCAGGGCAACGGCCACACCTACTATCGCCTCAGGGGCCCGCTGGTTCCCTCGCTGCTGCCCAACGAGTTCGTCTACCAGGAGGGGCCCACGCCGCTCCATGCCAAGGTGCTGAAGGTCGAGGGCAAACAGGCTGAGCTGGTGACGGTGAAGGACTACAGCCATCACAAGAACAATGTCTGGGGCATCACTGCGCGCAACCGCGAGCAGAACTTCGCGCTGAACGTGCTGATGGACCCCGAGGTCGACTTCGTCACCCTCCTGGGCCAGGCCGGCACCGGCAAGACCCTGCTCACGCTGGCGGCAGGTCTCGCCCAGGTGCTGGACAAGAAGCTCTACAGCGAGATCATCATGACCCGCGTCACCGTGCCGGTGGGCGAGGACATCGGCTTTCTGCCCGGCACCGAGGAAGAGAAGATGACGCCCTGGATGGGGGCACTGGAAGACAACCTCGATGTTCTGAACAAGAGCGACGACGAGGCGGGCGACTGGGGTCGCGCAGCGACGCAGGACCTGATCCGTTCGCGCATCAAGGTGAAATCGCTGAATTTCATGCGCGGCCGCACCTTCCTCAACAAGTTCCTCATCATCGACGAAGCGCAGAATCTCACGCCCAAGCAGATGAAGACCCTGATCACACGCGCGGGGCCCGGTACCAAGGTGGTCTGCCTGGGCAACATCGCGCAGATCGACACCCCCTACCTCACCGAGGGCAGCTCCGGCCTCACCTACGTGGTCGACCACTTCAAGGGCTGGCCGCACAACGGTCACGTCACGCTGCAACGGGGTGAACGTTCGCGTCTCGCAGACTATGCTGCAGAAGTACTATGAACCCATTCCGAGGAGATTCGCCATGCGCCCACCCGCTTCGAAGCGCTGGATGATCCTGGCTGCCTGCCTTGCGCTCGCCACGCCCGCCTATGCATTCGACTGGAGCGAGATGCTGAAGGGGGTAATAGGCAAGCCTGCCACGCCGCCGACAGATGCCGCCGCAAGTGGCATCGAGGCACTCTCGGCCACCGACATCAATGCCGGCCTGAAGGAAGCGCTGACACGTGGTGCGGAGGCAGCCGTCGCCCAACTTGGACAACCGGATGGCTTCTTCGGCAACGCCACACTGAAGATCCCACTGCCACCGAGTCTGCAAAAGGCAGAGAAAGCGATGCGTATGGTGGGGATGGGCAAGCAGGCCGACGAACTGGTGCTGTCGATGAACCGTGCCGCGGAAGCTGCGGTCCCGGAGGCGAAGACCCTGCTGGTGGATGCCGTGCAGGAGATGACCCTGGAAGACGCCAAGGGCATCCTCGCCGGCGGCAAGACTTCCGCGACGGATTTCTTCCGCAGGAAGACCGAGGACAAGCTTGCCGAACGCTTCAACCCCATCGTCAAGTCCACCACCGACCAGGTTGGCCTCGCGCGACAGTACAACCAATACGCCGGCATGGCCGCACAATTCAATCTCATCGACAAGGAACAGGCCAGCGTCGACCAGTACGTCACACGCGAGGCGCTCGATCGCCTCTATACCGTGATCGGCGAAAAGGAGGCGGCCATTCGCGCCAATCCGCTGCAGGCGGGCAGCGATCTGCTGAAGAAGGTGTTCGGCGCCGTGATGGGTAAATAAGGCGGTGCGCGATGCTTTTCCACCTGGTACCGCCGCCCTGCGCATGACTCGCACGGCATTCGCGCTCATCGCCGGCCTGTTGCTCACCCTGCCGGCGCACGGCTGGGAAGTCGGTGAATTCCGCAACGGCATGACCCGTGCGGAGGTCGAGCAAACGCTCAGGAGCTGGAATTTCGACAAGTCGATGGCGGTCGGCAATGATGGGCTTTTCGTCTACGACGAAAACAACAACGCGGGCCGCCGTTTCCTGTTCACGTTCTGCAATGACAAACTGGTCGCGTTCGACCAGGAGATCACTCCAGCCTTCCGCCACTTCATCGTCATCGCATCGAACTATTCCAACCTCTATGGCAACCCGCTCAAGGTCATCCCCCAGTCCAACATGATCGCCAATGGCGAGAAGAATCTGCTGGCGATGTTCTGGCGCAAGGGCACTGACTACCTTGGCGTCAAGTACGCACTCTATCCGGGCAGCGAACAACTGTCCTTGACCTGGCAGATCAACAACAACTGCTGGCAGGCACCGCGCTGAGTTTCAGCCTGCGGCGATGACCCAGCGGTCACGTCCGGCCTGCTTGCCCTGGTAGAGCGCCGCGTCTGCACGTTCGACCGCAGCCGCCAGCGTCTCCCCGTCCGCCACCTCTGCCAGTCCCGCGGTCACCGTCAGCGGCAGCTGTTTGCCATCCGGCAACGGCGCGGGCGCACCGCGCACTGCGGACACGATACGCTGCGCGGTTTTTTCTGCCGCCTTGACCGTCCGGCACTGCGCCAGCACCAGGAATTCCTCGCCACCGAAGCGGTACAGCGGCTCGTTTCCGCGCACGCTGCGCCGCAGGGTGGCGGCCAGATGGCGCAGCACCGTATCCCCCACCGGGTGTCCCCAGGTATCGTTGACGCGCTTGAAGTGGTCGATGTCGATCATTACCACGTACAGCCGCGAGCCGTTACGCGCCGCGTCCTTGGCGATCTGGACAAAATCACGCTCGATGCCGTGCCGCAGCGGCAATCCGGTCAGGACGTCGTGGCGCGCCGCCTGGGCCAGGATCAGTGTCTTGAAACGCGCCAGCAATGTGAGCAGTTCGTCCTGCGCCAGTTCGAAGGCCTGCAGGTCGGCCATGTGGCCCGGGCGCGCGGCAAGCACGTCGCCGCAGATTCCGCGAATTGCGTCGTGCATGGTCTGGTGCACCGTCTCGACGCGCTGCACCGACAAGGCATCGAGCGCTTCGAAATGGCCGCGATGACTGCGGAACCAGTTGCCGAACCGACACAGCATGTGCGCCTCGGGCGCCATCACGTCATCCCCCGGCGGAGCGTGCAGCACCGCGCAGCGCAGGATGCGGCGTGTCCAGTCCATGTGCGCCTCGACGGCGGCGTCCAGCTCGGCCACGAACTGGTCGATTTCCGGCGTGAAGTCCGTCATGAAGCCCCCGTTCTCAGGGAAACGATGCGGTCATTGTAAACGCCGCATTCGGGTGAGTGCTCGCCCATGGCCTCAGCCGGCCAACAGGCCCTGGCGTGCGAACCGCCATACCTGCTGCTGCGTCATCGCATCGATCTGCGCCCACGGCAAATCCAGCCCGCCTCGTTTCAGCCTCGCCTGCATATGCGTCGACAGGTCGTCCAGGGTATGCTCGCCGTCCAGCAGGCCGAGCAGTTCGCGCGCCGGCGCATCGAGACCCATCGCCACGTGGCGCATGCCGCTCACCACCCAGCCCGGCGCGGTCGCCTGCAGGCGCGCCAGCGCGTGGGCGGCCGGACGCTCGCCGGGTTCGCGCGCGGTTTCGCCCTGCCACACCGAAGGCATGACGCCATGCACCATGACCATGCGGAACAAGGCGTCCCGCAGCCGCGCAGCGTCGAGCGCCTCCGATGCCCCGAAACGTGCCAGCACGTCGCGCACTGCGGCGAGCAAATCGCCATACGTCAGCGCCTGCGGATAGGCCATCGATAGCGCCATCGCGGCCGCCTTCATCGCCGGCTCGGCAACCGGAAAACGGTTGCCCGCGGGGTTGGCGAAGACCTGTTCGCTCGCCGCGTCGAGATCGATTTCCTCGTCGCTCGCCAGGTCCGCGTAGAACGCCAGCGACGCCAGGCGCTCCGCCTGCGGGGGCTGCGCGCAGGCGGCATCGGCGCGCGCGATCAGCGCACGGCGAAAGCGCGTCGCCAAGCTCTCGTCGAGCGCCGCTTCGGCATCCAGCCAGCGTCCCGCCATACCTTCCGGTGCGAGACCCCAGGCGTCCTCCAGTTCGACCACCGCCCGCCGCGGTCCCACTTCGCCGACATAGCGCAGGCCGTGGCGGTCGAGGCGCACGGCAAATCCGGCAAAGTCGATCGCTTCGTTGAACTCGGCGAGATACTCGTGGAAGAGGTACGAGGGCGACGCGGTCTTCAGATAGGCAATCTCCTTTAGCAGCGCCGCATCGGACCATTCCGCCGCCAGTTCATCGAGCACGCGCAGGGCCTGCCGGTAGCGCGCCGGAGCGGGCAGCGCGGCGTCGGTGCGTTCGAGCAGCGCAGCGCGCAACGGGGCCGCCGGTGCCCAGCCGGCGGCGACGTTGAAGCTGACGTAGGCGAGCCCCTGCGGCGACAGATGGCGCCGGCAGGCGTCAAGCAACGCGTCCTGCACGGCAGGCGGCACCCAGGAATACACGCCATGGGCGATGATGTAGTCGAATTGCCCGAGGTCGGCCGGCAGTGCGGCGAGATCGCCATGCACAATGCGGACGTTGCCGATGCCCAGGCGCGCGACGAACGCGGCGCCGGCCTGCGCCTGCACCCGCGAAAGCTCGATGCCGATGCATTCGCATTCGGGCCAGCGCCAGGCCAGTGGAATCAGGTTGCCGCCCTGCGCGCAGCCCAGTTCGAGGATGCACGCCCGCGCCGGGTCGGGCGCTTCGAAGCCATGCAGGTGCGCCACTGCCGCGATGACATCGGGCTGGGTCTCCGGCAGCGGCAGGCTGTCGTAGGGAAGTTCGTCGTAGCTTGCCAAGGTATGCATGCAAACAATTCTAGTCTCGGCGATACTTCAACCTAAAAATCGCAGTTGACCACTCTATACCTTTTCGAACATCGCATGAACGCTGATTTTTCTGCTTTTGATCGCCTTCACCTGTTGGGTGAGAGCGCTACACGCCCGCCGGCACGCCTGCTCACGCGCCTACCTTTGTCGCGCCTCCTTGCAGGCCCCGGCCTGCGGCGTCGTTGCTTCGTGGCAGGCACGCGATCAAACGCACCATCGGGCGCGTCCAACTGCGGTTTCTAGGTTGAACGATGAAATCCGGAAAACGTTTCTTGCACCTTGCGTGGATAGTGGTGCTGCTGTGCGCCCTGTTCGTACCGCGTGCCCACGCCGGCACCCCCTGGATCGAGCCGGGCGCGGACGGCCAGCCGGTCGTGCACCTGTATTTCTTCTGGTCGCTCGCCTGCCCGCACTGCCTCGAAGCAAGGCCCTTCATCGAGGCCATCCCGGCGCAGCGGCCATGGATCCGCCTGCACAGCCTGGAACTCACCCGCCATCCGGAAAACGCGCGCCACTACATCGCACTCGCCGAACAGGCGGGACAGGTGGCGCAATACGTGCCGGGATTGCTGTATTGCGGCCGCATGCAGACGGGCTGGGGCAGCGACGCGACGAGCGGAGCCGCGCTACTGGCCGAGCTCGATGCCTGCCGCGCCGAAGCGGGGGCCGGCAGTCCGCTCGACGCAGCCCGCGCCCTGCCGGCGCCCGCGTTCAGCGTACCCCTCCTTGGCGAGATCGCCCTCGACGGCTATTCGCTGCCGCTGATGACAGCGCTGATCGCCGGGCTCGACGCCTTCAATCCCTGCGCGTTCTTCGTGCTGCTGTTCCTGCTGTCGATGCTGGTCCACCAGAAGAATCGTGCCCGCATGCTCGCCATCGGCGGCGTCTTCGTGCTGGTGTCGGGGATCATGTATTTCGCCTTCATGGCGGCCTGGCTCAACCTGTTCCAGCTGCTCGGCAACCTGGCGTGGGTGACGCTCGCCGCGGGCCTGCTGGCGCTCGTCATCGGAGCCGTCAACGTGAAGGATTTCTTCTGGTTCAGGCGCGGCGTATCGCTGTCGATACCGGAAAGCCGCAAGCCCGCCCTGTACGAACGCGCGCGCGATTCTCGCTGCCGGCAGCGTGCCCGCCATGCTGGCCGCCACGGCGCTGCTCGCAGTGGCCGTCAACTTCTACGAGCTGCTATGCACCGCCGGCTTCCCCATGGTCTACACGCGCCTCCTGACGCTTCAGGACCTGGGGCCTGCCGAGCACTACCTCTATCTGGGGCTGTACAACCTGGTCTACGTGATCCCGCTCGCGGTGATCGTGGGACTGTTTGCCTTCACCCTCGGCGCGCGCAAGCTTTCCGAACGCGAAGGGCGGCTGTTGAAGCTGCTTTCGGGCCTGATGATGCTGCAATTGGGCGCGCTGCTCGTGCTTGCGCCCAATGCGCTCAACCACCTGGGCGTGGCGCTGGTGATGATTGCGGTTGCCGTGGGGATGACCTGGGCCGCGGCGCGACTCACGCGCCGCTGAATCCGATCAGTGCCCGCGCGTACCGGGCTTGGCCGAGAACAACGCGGCTTGCGGCCGCGGTTTACGCGGTTGCGCGGGATGCGGCGCGGCCGCGCGCGGTGCCGGCTGGGCTGCGGCCGGCTTGCCGCCGCGACGATTCGGTGCCTGCGACGGGCGGGCGGGCTCACCCGAGCGCGCGGCGCCGCCCTGTGCAGGCGGCGAACCCGCCTGCCCCTTGCGTGGCGCGCCCGCCTGGCCGGCACGCGGCTGCCCACGTCCCTGCGGTGGCCGCGGCGGGCGTTCATCCGACACGAGATCGGCCCGTGCGGGCGGGACAAACCCCGGTTCGATTTCGACGCGCACGATACTGCGCTTGATCAGCTTCTCGATGTCGCGCAGGTAACTCATCTCCTCGTCGTCGACCAGGGACAGGGCCGCGCCGGTGGCGCCGGCGCGCCCGGTGCGGCCGATGCGGTGGACATAGTCTTCCGGCACGTTGGGCAATTCGAAATTCACCACCTGCGGCAGCTGGTCGATGTCGATGCCGCGCGCGGCGATGTCGGTTGCCACCAGCACGCGCACGCTGCCGTCCTTGAAGCTCGCCAGCGCCTTCGTGCGCGCGCCCTGGCTCTTGTTGCCGTGGATGGCGGCGGCGGTGATGCCGTCCTTGATGAGTTTCTCCGCAAGCTTGTTGGCGCCGTGCTTGGTGCGGGTGAAGACCAGCACCTGCTGCCAGTCGTTGTGCTTGATGAGATGCGCCAGCAGGTCGCGCTTGTGCGCCTGCGGCACGCGGTGCATCGACTGTTCGACGACCTCCACCGTGGTGTTGCGGCGCGCCACTTCGACGCTCTTCGGGTTGTGCAGCAGGCCGTTGGCCAGCGCGCGGATCTCGTCGGAGAAGGTCGCCGAGAACAGCAGGTTCTGGCGCTGTTTCGGCAGCACCGCGAGCACCTTCTTGATGTCGCGGATGAAGCCCATGTCGAGCATGCGATCGGCCTCGTCGAGCACCAGGATCTCGACGCCGGAAAGGTCGACGGTCTTCTGCCCGAGGTGGTCGAGCAGCCGCCCCGGCGTGGCGACGAGGATGTCGACGCGCGATTTCAGCGCCTTGAACTGCGGATTGATGTTGACCCCGCCGAACATCACCATCGAGGTGAGCGGCAGATACTTACCGTAGGTCTTCACCGATTCCTCGACCTGCGCGGCGAGCTCGCGCGTCGGCACCAGGATCAGGCAACGCGGACGGCCGGGTTTCGGCGCCTGCGCGGCGCGCGTCGAAAGATGGTGCAGGATCGGCAGGGTGAAGCCGGCGGTTTTTCCGGTTCCCGTCTGCGCCGCGGCGAGCAGGTCGCCGCCCGCGATGACCTGCGGGATGGCCTGCGCCTGGATCGGGGTGGGCGTGGTGTAGCCGGCGTCGGCGATGGCACGCAGAATGGGTTCGGCCAGCGCGAGGCTGGCAAAGGTGGTTTCAACAGTCATGTAGGGTTCCTGCGACGGCCTGTTGCGCATGTGGCAACACCAATCGAGGCAGACGGACGTGATCGGGATGATCGCTGCAAAACCCGGGTCGATTGGCAGACACGGGACACCCGGTGGGTCCGGGTGTGGGAATTCGGGTGGTGGGCAGTACAAGGTTCGAACTTGTGACCCCCGCCGTGTGAAGGCGATGCTCTACCGCTGAGCTAACTGCCCCGAAGCGGCCCGAATTAAAACACATACTGACCGCCGCGGTCAATTTTCGCGTTCCGCGATCCGGTAAAATAGCGGCTTTTTTCCAGTCGGCCCGAGCCATGATCCGCACCCGCTTCGCCCCCTCCCCCACCGGCTACCTGCACATCGGCGGCGCGCGCACCGCCCTGTTCTCGTGGGCGTTCGCGCGGCATCACGGCGGTCAATTCATTCTCAGGATCGAAGACACCGACATCGCGCGCTCGACCCCCGAGGCGGTGCAGGCCATCCTCGACGGCATGGCCTGGCTGGAGCTCAATCACGACGAAGGCCCGTTCTACCAGACCAAACGCCTGTACCGCTACAAGGAAGTGATCGAGCAGATGCTTGCCAGCGGCGACGCCTACTACTGCTATTGCAGCACCGAGGAACTCGACGCCATGCGCGAGGCGCAGCGCGCGCGCAACGAGAAACCCCGCTACGACGGTACCTGGCGCCCCGAGCCCGGCAAGCCGCTGCCGGTCGCGCCCTCCGGCGTGCAGCCGGTGGTGCGGTTCCGCAATCCCACCGCGGGGACGGTGGCGTGGAAGGACCTGGTCAAGGGCACCATCGAGTTTGCCAACGCCGAACTCGACGACCTCATCATCGCACGCGCCGACGGCACCCCGACCTACAACTTCTGCGTGGTGGTCGACGACTGGGACATGCAGATCACCCACGTCATCCGCGGCGACGACCACGTCAACAACACCCCGCGCCAGATCAACATCCTCAAGGCACTCGGCGCCACGGTGCCGCAGTATGCGCACCTGTCGATGATCCTCGGCGACGACGGCACCAAGCTCTCCAAGCGCCACGGCGCCGTGTCGGTGATGCAGTATTTCGAGGAGGGCTACCTGCCCGAGGCGGTGATCAACTATCTCGCACGGCTCGGCTGGTCGCACGGCGATGCCGAATTGTTCAGCCGCGAACAGTTCGTGCAGTGGTTCGACCTCGACCACATCACCCCCTCGGCGGCGCAGTTCAACACCGAGAAACTGCGCTGGCTGAACCAGCAGTACATCAAGGCCGCCGACGACACGCGCCTCGCGGAGCTTGCGCGCCCCTTCCTCGTGCGCAACGGCGCCCATCCCGACGCCGGGCCCGAATTGACCGCCGTCATCGCGCTGGTGAAGGAGCGCGCCGCCACCATCGAGGAACTGGCCGACGCCGCCACGCTGTTCTACCGCACCCTGCACCCCGCGGCCGAACTGCTGGCGCAGCACGTCACCCCCGACATCCTGCCGGCGCTGGCCGAGCTCGCCACCCGCTTCGAGGCCATCGCCTGGGAGCGTGCCGCGATCAGCGCCGCCTTCAAGGAAACGCTGGCCGCGCACGGCCTCAAGATGCCCAAACTGGCGATGCCCGTGCGCGTGCTCGTCACCGGCGAGCCGCAGACGCCGGCGATCGACGCCACGCTGGAACTCATCGGCCGGGACAAGGTGGTCGCCCGCCTCAAAGGCGCACTTTAGCGTCAAACATCGCGGAGCGATTCCGTGTCCCCCTCGCCCGCTTGCGGGCGAGGGATGGGGAGAGGGAAACGGGCATGGCGGGTTTCATCGTCAGGCGTGGCAATGTGCCATGCCCGTTAGGCGGTCACACGCGCGGACGAATCCGCTATAATGCGCGCTGTTTTTCGCCGGCGTAGCTCAGTTGGTAGAGCAGCGCATTCGTAATGCGAAGGTCGTCAGTTCGATTCCGATCGCCGGCACCAGT
>JANJWS010000023.1 GCA_024709425.1 Thiobacillus sp. | reverse complement strand
CGTCGCCGTCAAACGCCTTCACCATGAGCTTTTCCAATAGTTTTGCTGAACTCGATTTCAGGGGCAAAGGTGACTGTTTGACGAAAAAACCGAGCATTCTGACCCGGTTGCGAGTCCCGAAAGGAGCGCGTTTCAAAAAATCCCCTTGGGGGGAAAGACTCGGTTGCGACATCGAATTTTTCAACAGAATCGCCGAACAACGGCCGGTCGCGGCTCTCACCTCGAGTGCCCGCAGTCGAACTCAGTCATCTATCAGTGGATTGTCTAGAAGCAGGAGGGGGACCTGGCTAGTAATCCGAACATTCAGATTCGCTAGATCGCAACCACGCAGTCGATCGCCAGGTTGAACACGCGTGGCCAGGTCGCGAAACTACGTATGCTAGGAATTCGGCGATGAACAGCTGAATTCTTGGTCGAGCTTGGTCGGGGAGGTCCGCTAGAATTGCGGCATCATGCGACTATCTTTTTTAATGTCAAAAACCACGACGACTATTGGAATTAACGTCAATTCTGGGGTATTCCGGAATGGCGATAGTCGTCAGAACCCCTTTCAAAACGGGATGGCCGGCTATCAAATCTAATGGCGACCGACACCCGCTTCCACCCGTCGTAGGGTCCGGCTCACCGACACCCAGGCGCCGAGCCAGCTGAACAGGGTGGTGAAGCCGAGCACGGCGAGCATTTCCATGAGGGAGGGTGCCTGCAGGCGCCACGCGGAGCCGTACAGGCTGGCGAGATGCTCGACCGGCGCTTGCAGCACGGCGCCGGCGATGGCGAGCACGGCGGCGGCGGCGAGGCCGCCGAGCAGGCCCTGGAGGGCGCCCAGATACAGGAAGGGGCGCCGCACGTAGCGGTCGGTGGCGCCGATCAGGCGGCTCACCAGGATTTCGTCGCGCCGCGCCAGCACCTGGGCGCGGATGGCGTTGCCGGAAATGGCGGCGAGGGCGACGGCGAAGAGCGCGGCCAGCAGCCACACGCCGGTGCGGCCGAGGGCGAGCAGGCTTTGCAGGCGCTCGGCCCATTCGCTGTCGAGCTGGGTTTCGCCGACGCCGGGCAGGCGCGCGAGTTCGTCGTGCAGGCGGATGAGGGCATCGCGCGAGGTGTCGCGCGGGCGCACCACCCAGGCGTCGGGCAGGGGGTTGTCGGGCAGGCCGGCCGCGACGTCGTCGAGTCCCTGTGCCGCGGATAGGGCGGCGAGGGCTTCGTCGCGGGCGACGAAGCGTGCGCGTTCGACGTCGGGCTTTTTCAGCCGCTCGGCGATGGCCGCGCGCTGCGCGGCGCTGGCGTCGGTGGCGAGGTAGACGCTGATTTCCGGCTGTGCCGGCAGATCACCGGCGAGCCGGCTGAGGTTGCCGAGCACGAGATACAGGCCGGCGGGCAGGCTGAGCGCCACGCCCATCGCCAGGGCGGTCAGCAGGGTTGAAACCGGCTGGGTGGCAAGGCGGCGCAGCGCAGCAGTGAGCGCATGCTTCTGGTGACGCAGCCAGCCGATCATGCTGCCGCCTCCGCAAGCCGGCCGTGGTCGAAGTGCAGGATGCGCCCCCCCAGCGCGGCGATGGCGCGGTCGTCGTGGGTGGCGATGACGAGCGTGGTGCCGACCTGATGGAAGTCGCGGAACATGGTCATGATGTCGGCCGCGTAGCCGGCGTCGAGGTTGCCGGTCGGCTCGTCGGCGAGCAGCAGGGCAGGGCGCGACACCAGCGCGCGGGCGATGCACAGGCGCTGCTGTTCGCCGCCAGACAGGCCCACCGGATTGGCCTTTTCGCGGTTCAGCAGGCCGACCTTGTCGAGCACCGCGCGGGCGCGTTTCATCGATTCGCGCCGTTCGACGCCGGCGATGTCGAGCGGCAGCACGACGTTCTCGATGACGTTGCGGTCGAACAGGAGCTTGTGGTCCTGGAACACCAGGCCGATGTTGCGCCGCAGGTAGGGCACGGCGCGGCCCGACAGGCGGCCGACGTTCTGCCCGCTCACCGAGACCACGCCGTGGGTGGGGCGCTCGATGGCGGCGATGAGCTTGAGGAAGGTGCTCTTGCCCGCGCCGGAATGGCCGGTGAGGAAAACCAGTTCTCCCAGTTCGATGGAAACGTCGAGATTGGAGAGCGCCTCGTGGCCGCCGGGATAACGCTTGGTGACCTGGCTGAAGCTGATCATGCGCTGAACACGGCCTCGACGAAGTCGCGCGCGTCAAAGGGCCGCAGGTCGTCGAGGGTTTCGCCGACGCCGATGTAGCGCACGGGGATCGGCCTTGCCTGGGCGATCGCGGCGATGGCGCCGCCCTTGGCGGTGCCGTCGAGTTTGGTGAGCGCAAGTCCGGTGACGCCGAGCGCGTCGTCGAAGGCCTTGACCTGGGTGACGGCGTTTTGCCCGGTGTTGGCGTCGAGCACCAGCAGCACCTCGTGCGGCGCACCGGGGATGGCCTTTTCGATCACCCGCTTGACCTTCCTGATCTCTTCCATGAGGTGCAGCTGGGTTGGCAGGCGTCCCGCCGTGTCGGCGAGCACCACGTCGATGCCGCGCGCGCGGGCGGCCTGGATGGCGTCGAAGATCACTGCGGCGGAGTCGCCCTTGTCCTGGCTCACCACGGTGACGTTGTTGCGTTCGCCCCAGACCTGCAACTGCTCGCGCGCCGCGGCGCGGAAGGTGTCGCCCGCCGCCAGCAGCACCGACAGGCCCTGCGACTGGTAGAGCTTGGCGAGCTTGCCGATGGTGGTGGTCTTGCCGGCGCCATTGACGCCGGCGAGCATGAGGATGAACGGCTTGTGGCCGGTGACGTCGAGCGGCGCCTGCAGGGGCATGAGCAGTTCGACCAGTGCCTCCTTGAGCGCCGTCTGCAACTGCGAGGCTTCGGTGAGCCCGTCACGCCTCACCCGCTTCTGCAGCAGGTCGAGCAGGTGTTCGGTGGCGTCGACGCCGACATCGGCGGTCAGCAGGATGGCTTCCAGCTCCTCATACAGCTCGGTGTCGATCTTGCGGCCGACGCCGAACAGACCGGCGAGCTGCCCGCCCAGGCGGTCGCGCGTCTTGGCGAGCCCGCTCTTGAGGCGCTGCGCCCAGCTCAGGCGCGGCGCCGGAGCAAGGTCTGCGGGCGGGGCTTCGGCGGGCGCGGGCGCTTGCGCAGCGGGGGCCGGCGCCGGGATTTCCGCTTCGGGCGCAGGGGTTTCGGGCGCGGGTTTGGGTTTGGACTTGAAGAAACTAAACACGGATCGGGTGGGTCTGCATGGCAGTTCGGGGGACTTCGTATCTTATCATTCAGGCTCTTTCCAATTGAGGTGAAACCATGCGCAGCTCCAGCGTGAAACCGCGCGCAGCGATTCCCTGTCCCACTCTCCCGCTTGAGGGAGAGGGCCGGGGAGAAGGAAACCATTCCGGCATCTTGCCGTTTCACGATGCAAGGCGCCGTATCGTCTCGACCCTCTGCGCAATCGGATGCGCGCTGCTCGTCGGCAGCGCGCACGCGACCCTCACCGACGTCACGCTCGACAATGGCCTTCGGGTCATCGTCAAGGAGGACCGTCGCGCGCCGGTGATGGTGTCGCAGGTGTGGTATCGCGCCGGCGCCATGGACGAGTTCAACGGCACCACCGGCGTGGCGCACGTGCTCGAGCACATGATGTTCAAGGGTACGAAAAACGTGCCGCCGGGGGAGTTCTCCAAGCGCATCGCCGCCGCGGGCGGACGCGAGAACGCCTTCACCAGCCGCGACCACACCGCGTATTTCCAGCAGATGCAGAAGGACCGCGTGGAACTGTCGATGCAGCTGGAAGCCGACCGCATGACCAACCTCGTCATCAGCGACGAAATGTTCGCCAAGGAAATCCAGGTGGTGATGGAGGAGCGCCGGCTGCGCACCGACGACCAGGCGCAATCGGTGCTGTACGAGCGCCTGATGGCAACCGCCTACCAGGCGCACCCCTACCGCCGCCCCATCATCGGCTGGATGGATGACCTCGCGCACATGACCGCGCAGGATGCGCGCGACTGGTATGCGCGCTGGTACGCCCCCAACAACGCCACGCTCGTCGTCGCCGGGGACGTGAAGGCGGACGAGGTGGTCGCGCTGGCGAAGAAGCATTTCGGGCCGCTGCCGGCGCGCCCCCTGCCGGCGCGCAAGCCGCAGGCCGAGCCCGTCCAGGTCGGCGAAAAGCGCATCGTGGTCAAGGCGCCCGCCAAGCTGCCGTACGTGCTGATGGCGTGGCACGCGCCGACGCTCAAGGACTGGCAGCAGGACACCGCCCCCTACGCGCTGCAGATTCTCGCCGGCGTGCTGTCGGGTAACGATTCCGCGCGCCTGCAGAAATCGCTGGTGAAGACGCGGCAGATCGCGGTGAACGCCAGCGCCGGCTACGATGCCGTGTCGCGCGGGCCGGGGATGTTCATGATCGACGCCACGCCGGCGCCGGGGCAAACGGTGGTCGCGCTGGAAAAGGCCATCCGCGACGAGATCGCGCGCATCCAGCGCGAGGGTATCGGCGAGGACGAACTCGCACGCGTCAAGGCGCAGGTGATCGCCTCCGACGTCTACCAGCGCGACTCGCTGTTCTATCAGGCGATGCAGCTGGGCGAATACGTTACCGCCGGACAGCCGCCGGCAGCCCTCGCCGGACGCGTGGACAAGCTGCGCGCCGTCACCGCCGCGCAGGTGCAGGCGGCCGCGCGCGAATGGTTGCAGGATGCGCGTCTGAGCGTCGCGGCGCTCGATCCGCAACCGCTGGAGAACGCGCTGCGTCGCGCCGCCGTGCCGGGAGTGCGCCATGTCAATTGAGCGATTTTTTGTAGCCCTGCTGTGCCTGCTGCCGCTGGCGGTCCACGCCGCGGTCGCCATCCAGCATTGGCGCACGCCCGAGGGTGCGCGGGTGTATTTCGTCGAAAGCCGCGAACTGCCGATGCTCGACATCGCGGTGAGCTTCCCCGCGGGCAGCGCGCGCGACCCCGCCGCGCAGTCCGGCCTGGCGCAGCTGACGCACGGCGTGCTCGACCAGGGCGCGGGCGGGCTGTCGGAAACGGCGATCGCGCACCGCCTCGCCGACGTCGGTGCGGTGCTCTCCGGCAGCTTCGACCGCGACCGTGCCGCAGTGAGCCTGCGCACGCTGTCGTCGGCGCGGGAAAAGACCCAGGCGCTCGACGTGCTGGCGCGCGTGCTGCATCGCCCCGAGTTTCCCGACGCCGTGGTCAAGCGCGAGAAGCAGCGCCTGATCGCGTCGATCCGCGAGGCCGAGGCGGACCCCGGCACCGTCGTCGACAAGGCCTTCCACCGCGCGCTCTACCGCGACCACCCCTATGCGCGTGACGAGGCGGGCGAGCCCGATGCGATCGCGCAGCTCGGGCGCCGCGATCTCCAGGCCTTCCACCGCACCCACTACCGCAGCGCCAACGCGGTGATCGCGCTGATCGGCGACATCGACCGCGCCGAGGCCGAGGCCATCGCGGCCCGGCTGGCCGCCGGGTTGCCGCGCGGCGCGGCGCTGCCGGCGTTGCCCGCGCCTGTGGCGCCTGCCGCCGGGGAATCCCGCGTGGCGCATCCGTCTGCCCAGAGCCACGTGCGCATCGGCGCGCTCGGCACCACGCGCGACGATCCCGATTTCTTCGCGCTCTTCGTCGGCAACTACGTGCTCGGCGGTGGCGGCTTCGACTCGCGGCTGCTGAAAGAGGTGCGCGATAAGCGCGGCTATGCCTACAGCGCCTACAGCTATTTCCTGCCCATGGCGGTGGCGGGACCGTTCCAGATGGGGCTCCAGACGCAGGGTGCGCAGGCTGCGGATGCGCTCGTGGTCGCGCGCGACACCCTGCGCCGGTTCGTCGCCGAGGGGCCGACCGAGGACGAGCTTGCGCAGGCCAAGGCCAACCTCACCGGCGGTTTCCCTCTGCGCATCGACAACAACAAGAAGATCCTCGATTATCTGTCGCTCATCGGCTTCTACGGGCTGCCGCTGGACTATCTCGACACCTGGGTCGATCGCGTGAATGCGGTCGATGTCGCCGCGGTGAAAGCCGCGTTCGCGCGCCGCATCGACCCCGCGCGCATGGTCACCGTGGTGGTCGGGGGCGACGGTGCGCGCTAAGCAGGCCGCGCCGGCGCGTGCGCACGGGGCTGCCAACCGCGTGCGTATCATCGGCGGGCAGTACCGCCGCCGCCTGCTGGACTTTCCGGGCACCACCGGCCTGCGCCCGACGCCCGACCGCGTGCGCGAGACACTGTTCAACTGGCTGGGGCAGGACCTGCCTGGCTGGTCCTGCATCGACCTCTTCGCCGGAAGCGGCGCACTGGGCTTCGAGGCGGCCTCGCGCGGCGCGGCGCGGGTGGTGATGATCGAGCGCGAGCGCGCCGCGCGCGAGGCGCTGGAGAAGAACCGCGCCACGCTCGGCGCCGGCACGGTCGAGATCGTGTTCGCCGATGCGCTCGCCTGGCTGGCGAACCGCCGCGAGACTTTCGACCTGGCTTTCGTCGATCCGCCGTTCGACAGCGGGCTCGCTGCGCCGGCGCTTGCGGCCGTCGCGTCGCGCATCCGGCCGGGTGGCCAGGTCTACGTGGAGCAGGGGGCCGCGGTCGAAGCACCGCCGGGGTTTATCATCCACCGCAGCGGGCGCGCGGGGCGTTCGCACTTTGCCCTGCTCACCAAGGAGTAGCGATGCTCACAGCCGTCTATCCCGGTACCTTCGACCCCATCACGCGCGGCCACGAGGATCTCGTCAAGCGCGCCGGCCGGCTGTTCGACCGCGTCGTCGTCGCCGTTGCGGAATCGCGCAACAAGCGGCCGTTCTTCAGCATGGACGAGCGCGTGGCGATGACGCGCGAGGTCCTTGCCGACGTGCCGCACGTGCGCGTCGAGGGCTTCTCCGGCCTGCTGATCGACTTTGTCGCGGAGCAGGGCGGGATCGCCGTGCTGCGCGGGCTGCGCGCGGCCTCCGATTTCGAGTACGAGTTTCAGCTTGCCGGCATGAACCGCAACCTCAAGCCCGACATCGAAACCCTGTTCCTGACGCCCTCGGACCAGTACATGTTCATCTCCGCCAGCATGATCCGCGAGATCGCCCAACTGGGCGGCGACGTCACGCCTTTCGTGCACCCGTTGGTGGCGCAGCGTTTGCGTGAGAAAATAAGTGAAAACTAATGTTTTCCGGAGAACGCCATGGCGATGATGATTACGGACGAGTGCATCAACTGCGACGTCTGCATGCCCGAGTGCCCCAACGACGCCATTTCCCAGGGGGATGAAATCTACATCATTGACCCCAACAAGTGCACCGAATGTGTCGGCCATTTCGACACGCCGCAATGCGTCGAGGTGTGCCCGGTGGACTGCATCCCGCTCAACCCCGACTACGTGGAAAGCCGCGAGGAACTGCAGGCGAAGTTCCTGCGGCTGACTACGGGCAAATGACCCGATAACACCCGTACGGGTGTCGATGACTGGGCTCAGGCGATCTTGGCCAGTTGTGAGCCGGCGAGATCGCCGACGAGGGCGTCGGCGATACGGCTGTTGATGCGCGCCAGGCTGTCGAGCTGGTCGGCGGCAGTGCCGCTTGCGGCTTCAAGTTCGGCGATCCGCTCGTCCAGGGTCTCGGTGGCGGCGTGGATGCGGCTCACGCTGTCGAGCCGTCGCACCAGTTGGGTCTTGTGTTCGCGCACCTGGGTTTCCATCGGTGCGATCAGTGCTTTCAGCCAGGCTTCGGTCTCGCTGTTGGCCAGTTCATACACCTGCACCACTTCGCTTGCCAGTGTTTCGAAGAACCGCGACGTCAGCTGATGCTGACCCAACGTGAGCATCTTGAACACGGTGTTGAAGCGCTCCTCGAAGAGATGCCGCAGGTGCGCCACCTTCTTGCGGTACTTCCGCAGGCTGTGCTCTGGCGGATTGACCGCCGCCAAGCCGTGTTCTTCGCTGAACTTACGGTACATGGCGGTCATCATGGAACGAATTTCGTCGATCGTAGCCGACGCGGCGACCAGATTCCCGTCCACACGACGAAAATATTCGCCCATCGCGTCGCGCAGGCCCACGCTGAAGCGGCTCTTTTCCATCGTGACACGGGTGTGGCGGACTTCGTCGCGCAACTGTTTCATGCCGATCTGCCGGCGCAGCGTCTCGACCTGCGAGGCGAACACGTTGCGCAGCGCGTTGAACTGATCCAGCCCACGATTGAACTGCTGCTTGTCCTCGTTCGCCTTGACCATCATGTGCTGAATGACGTCACGGTTCTTGCCCCGCAGGCCGCTGAGCTCGTCGATCTGATCCTGGAGCGTGGCCAGGCGTGTCTCCAGCAATTCAGTGACCTTGACTACCACATCCTCGACCGCGTCCTGCGTCGATTCGCCAACCAGCGCCTGCTTGTGTGGGATCAGTTCCTGCGACAGCGCGGTTTCCAGTTCCGGCAAGCGGCTCTTCGCAAGCAACGCCTCGTCGCCGCGCACCTTGGCGACCAGCGCCTTTTGTGCCGAAACCGGGTAGACCTGGCTGGCGGGCAGGTCCAGTTGTGCTGCGCTGCTCGCAGCCTGGCGAGCGATCTCTGCGTCGATCTGGTCGGACGTCTTGAGTTCGTCCCACAGGCCGTCGATCTTGTTCAGCACCACCAGGCGCGCGCGGCTGGCGCCCTGCACCGGGGCGATGTGCTGGCGCCAGATCTCGATGTCGGACTTGGTGACACCGGTATCGGCGCCCAGCAGGAAGAGCACCGCATGCGCCCCCGGGAGCATGCTGAGGGTCAGTTCTGGCTCGGTGCCGATGGCATTCAGGCCGGGCGTATCAAGGATGACCAGGCCCTGCTTCAGCAGGGGATGGGGAAAGTTGATCAGCGCGTGGCGCCAACGTGGGATGGCGATGCTGCCGTCCCGGGCGATGCTGCGCGCTGTCTCTGCGTCCGTGGGGTCGATGAGGCCGTAGGCGTCGGCCGTGGCGGCATCCACGTGGATCGTATCGGCGAGCCGCATCAGGGTCGCGCTCATCTCTTCGGCGGACTCGAGATTGAGCGGAAATTCCTCCCACGCCGACGGGTCGCGTTTGTAGTCCGCAACGCTTCCTTCGCGCGTACGGGTGTCGATCGGCAGCAGGCGGAGCGATGGGCGCCGCGCTGGCTCGAAATACAATTCCGTGGGGCACATGGTGGTGCGCCCGGCGGCGGAGGGCAGCACCCGCTGGCGGTAATCCGAGAAGAAGATCGCGTTGATGAGTTCGGACTTGCCACGGGAGAATTCCGCCACGAAGGCCACGTTAAGGGTGTCGTCCTGCAGGCGCCCCAGCGCCTGCCCGAGGCGACGGTCGGATTCGGCGTCACCCAGTTCCTGCGTCGCAAGCCACTCGCGCAGGGCCTCGACGCGTACATACACGGCTTCGCGCCAGGCGCTGTACTGCTCGAATTCGTCAACCAGCGTAGTGGACTTCATGGCGGCATCCGCAAGCCAAGGGGTAGCATAACAACGGCATGTTACCCGCAAACTTGAATTTCACTCCAGCCGGCGCTCAACGCTGGCAGGCCGGGCAGAAGAAGCTGGCCCGCTGCCCCTGCACGATGCGGCGGATCACGGTCCCGCAGGCGCGACATGGCAGCCCCGCGCGGCCGTACACCCGTGTCTGCAGCTGGAAATAACCCGGCTCACCGCTGCTGGCGACATAATCCCGCAGCGAACTGCCCCCCGCCGCGATGGCCGCCGTGAGCACCCTGCGGATCGCCGCGACCAGCCGCGCACAGGCCGGGCGGCTGACGCGATGCGCGGCACGGGTGGGGCGAATGCCTGCGTGAAACAGGGATTCGGACGCATAGATGTTGCCGACGCCGACCACCACCGAAGCATCCATGATCACTTGCTTGATCGCAGCGTGGCGCGACCGGCATTGCGCGTACAGGTAATCCGCGTCGAAATCGGCTTCCAGCGGTTCGGGCCCGAGGTGTGCCAGCAGGGGGTGCTCTGCAGGGGCGTCGCTGAGGAGTACCGCACCGAAGCGCCTGGGGTCACGTAGCCGCAGGCGGCAGCCGTCATCGAACAGCCAGTCGATGTGGTCATGGGTGGCGGGCGGCTCGCCGGGTGCTGCCAAGCGCAGGCTGCCTGACATGCCGAGGTGCACGAGCTGGGTGATCGGACCGAAATCGAACAACAGGTACTTGCCGCGCCGGGTGACGTCGACCAGTGTCCTTCCGGCGAGCCGCGCTTGCAGATCGTCCGGCACTGGCCAGCGCAGGCGCGGATTGCGCACCTTCACTTCGATCAGGCTGTGGCCGCGCAGGTGCGGAAGCAGGCCCAGGCGGGTGGTTTCGACTTCGGGCAGTTCGGGCATGGGGTGATTGTAGCGTTGGGCGTGCGGTGAGCAGGGAGCTGGGTGGCGCCCTTTATTTCTCTCCTGTGGGCGGCTGTTCGTCCGCCAACTGAACCTTGCTTGCGGAAGACCCTCGAAAGCATAGAATCGTGCACACGCATCTCCTCAGGCAATCTTGAATATGGCAAACCTCAAATACCTCCCGCTCTACGCGGCGCTCGCGTTCGCGCCTGGGTGTGCCCAGCACGGTGCCCGGCCGCCACAGCCGACCGTCGCGGCATCCGCTTCGGCGGCGCCGGACACGGTACCGGAAACCGACGGTGAAGAGGTCGTCGATGCGGTGGAGGCCGCGCCAGAAGTCGATCTGCCGAAACTTGCGCTCACGCCCGACATTCTGTTCAAGTTCCTGATTGCGGAGGTGGCAACCCAGCGCGGCGCCACCGGGGTCGCCAGCGCCACCTACCTCAACCTCGCGCAGGAAACCCGTGATCCACGGATCGCCCGCCGCGCGGCCGAGGTCGCGTTCCTTGCACGCGACCGCGCCGCCGCGCTCGAGGCCACCCGTCTGTGGTCCGCGGCCGAACCGGATTCCGACCGCGCGCGCCAGGCCCTTGCCGCCATGCTTCTCAACGAGGGTCGGCTCGACGAGGCGGAACCCATCTTGCGTGAGATGCTTGCGCGGTCGCCGGCCTCCGGGTTCATGCATCTGACCGCACTGATGGGCAAGCTGCGTGACGGGGCGGCCATGCTTGCCTTCGTCGAGCGGCTGGCCGCCGATCATCCCGGCGTCGCCGAGGCACGCTATGCCGTGGCTCAAGCTGCCGGCAACACAGGGCACACCGAAGCCGCGCTTGTCGCGCTGGAACAGGCCGACCGACTGCGCCCGGGCTGGGAGCCCGCCGCGCTTTTGCGTGCGCAGCTGATCGGTAAGGCGTCGCCGACCGATGCGCTGGCGTTCATGCGCCTTTTTCTCGGCACCTATCCGGAGGCACGCGATCTTCGGCTCGCCTTCGCGCGAGCGCTGACCAACGCCAACCAATTTGCCGAGGCCCGCACCCAGTTCGAACGCCTCGCGAGCGAGTTGCCGCGCAATGCCGAAGTCAGCTTTGCGGCCGGTTTGCTCGCGCTGCAGATGGGCGAGCCCGAGCCTGCCCGAGAATGGCTGACGCGCGCATTGGATGCCAATCCCCGCGATCGCGACACCCTCCATTACTACCTTGGACAGGCTGCCGAGCAATCGAGGCAACCCGAGCTGGCGGCAAAGCACTATGCCGATGTGACGGGCGGCAATTATCTGGTCGCGGCGCGTGCCCGCCAGGCGGCACTGCTGGTGACGGCCGACCGTCGGGCCGAGGCGCGCGCCCTGCTTGCGGCCACCCAGGGTGAAAACGACGCGCAGAACGTGCGCCTGATCCAGGCGCAGGCCGAACTTCTGCGCGGCGACAGCGAAAAACAGGCCGTGTTCGACCTGCTTTCCGAAGCCCTGAAACGGTTTCCAGACTCGGCCGAACTGCTGTACGACCGCGCCATGGCGGCGGAAAAACTCGGCCGTCTCGATGTGCTTGAAGCCGATCTACGCCGCGTGATGCACCTGCGCCCGGACGATGCGCATGCCTACAACGCACTGGGCTACACGCTCGCCGACCGCACGGAACGCTTGTCAGAGGCCATCGAGCTGCTCGATCGTGCCTTGAAGATCTCGCCGGATGATCCCTTTATTCTCGATAGCGTCGGCTGGGCCCAGTACCGTGCCGGCAACCTTGCGCGCGCACAGGAATTTCTGGAGCGTGCCTACGAGGCCCGCCCCGACCCCGAGATTGCCGCGCACCTCGGCGAGGTATTGTGGGCGAGGGGCCGCCAGGAGGAGGCAGGCAAGCTTTGGCAATCCAGCCTGCAAAGTCACCCGCAAAACGAGGTATTGCTGGAAACTTTGCGCCGGCTCAAGCCCTGATGCGTCGGCGCTTTCTGGTCATGGCGCTGCTGGTGTTTGCCGGCTGTGCCACGCCGCCACCGTTGCCGCGGGGCACCATGCCGGCCTGGACCGGCAACTGGACCATGCAGGGGCGCTTCAGCATTGAAGATGGCGACCAGAACGTGTCAGGATCGATTCGCTGGCAGCATCGGGGCGATGTGGATGAATTGCTGCTGAGCTCGCCGCTCGGGCAGGTCTTGGCCCGTGTCGTTCGAGATGCCGAGGGTGCGCTGCTGGAGCTGCCACAGCAACCGCCGCGTCGCGCCGCCGATGCCGACACGCTGACCCGCGATGCGCTTGGCTATATCCTGCCGGTGGCGGGACTGGCTTGGTGGATCCAGGCGCGCCCCGATCCCGGCCGTGTGTTCGATGCCCGCCACGATGCCGCCGGCCGACTGACTGAATTGAGGCAGGACGGCTGGGTGATCGAATACCAACAATACGCCGACAATTTGCCGTTCCATCCGCGCAAGCTCCGGCTTTCTCGCGACGATCTGGCCATTCGCCTCGTGACGGACAGTTGGGGTCTCCAATGACGTATGCCTTTCCTGCCCCTGCCAAGCTCAACCTGTTTCTGCATGTTGTTGGCCGGCGCGCCGACGGTTATCACCTGCTGCAGAGCGCGTTCCGCTTCATCGACCGCGCCGACACCGTTCATCTGACGCTGCGTGACGACGGCCGGGTGGTGCGCGAGACCGACCTGCCGGGCGTGCCGGAAGACCGCGACCTCACCGTGCGCGCCGCGCGCCTGCTGCAGGCGCATGCTCCAGCCGGCGCGGGTGTGAGCATCCGTCTGCAAAAGGCGCTGCCGATGGGCGGCGGGTTGGGCGGCGGCAGCTCCGATGCCGCCACCGTGCTGCTCGCGCTGAACCACCTGTGGCACGTCAATCTGCCGCGCCCCGCACTGCAGGGCGTGGGCCTGCAACTGGGCGCCGACGTGCCGGTGTTCGTGTTCGGTCGGACAGCATTCGCCGAAGGGGTGGGCGAAATCCTCCATCCCGTGACCGCCCCGCCCGCGTGGTACGTGGTGCTCACGCCCCCCGTGGAGGTGCCGACCGCGGCAATTTTTGCCGCGCCGGAATTGACACGCGACACGCCACCCCTCAAAATAGCGCCCTTTTCCGCAGGCATGGGTCGAAACGACCTGCAGCCGGTGGTCGTGAAACGCTACCCTGAAGTCGCTCGCCATCTCGAATGGCTGGCGCAGTTCGGCGAGGCGCGCATGACCGGTTCCGGCGCCTGCGTGTTCGCAACGTTCGGGACGGAAGCGGCGGCGCGTGAGGTGCTGCGGCAACTGCCCGGGACGATGCAGGGTTTTGTGGCGCAGGGGCTCGATCGGCATCCGCTGTACGACTGCTGCGCCTGAGCAGTGCCCGTTGGGGAGTCGCCAAGTGGTAAGGCATCGGATTTTGATTCCGACATTCGTAGGTTCGATCCCTACCTCCCCAGCCAGTTATTGAGCGAACAGCCGCCGGTGGCGGCTGTTTTTGTTGCAGTCGGTGCCGAAGCGCCGCGTCGCCGGAGACTCGCGTGTCCATTGACAACCTGATGGTGTTCACGGGGAATGCCAACCCCCGTCTGGCCAGCGACGTGGTGCGCCATCTCAATATCCACCTCGGTCGCGCCACCGTATCGCGCTTTTCCGACGGCGAGGTGATGGTCGAAATCCTGGAGAACGTGCGCGGCAAGGACGTGTTCGTGCTGCAGTCGACCTGTCAGCCGACCAACGATACCCTGATGGAAGTGATGGTCATGGTCGACGCCTTGAAGCGCGCCTCGGCCGGGCGCATCACCGCCGCCATTCCCTATTACGGCTATGCGCGCCAGGACCGCCGCACGCGTTCGGCGCGGGTGGCGATTACCGCCAAGGTGGTGGCGAACATGCTCGCGGGTGCCGGCATCGACCGCCTGCTGACGATGGACCTGCACTCCGACCAGATCCAGGGCTTCTTCGACATCCCGGTCGACAACATCTATTCCAGCCCGATCCTGCTCGGCGATATCTGGAAGCGTAACCATCCCGACCTGGTGGTGGTCTCGCCGGACGTCGGCGGCGTGGTCCGCGCACGGGCGATCGCCAAGCGCCTCGAGTGCGACCTGGCGATCATCGACAAGCGCCGCCCCAAGCCCAACGTGGCCAAAGTGATGCACATCATCGGCGACGTCGCCGGACGGACCTGCATCATCATGGACGACATGGTCGACACCGCCAACACGCTGTGCGAGGCGGCCAACGCGCTGAAGGAACACGGTGCGAAAAAGGTCTTGGCCTACTGTACGCACCCGGTGCTGTCGGGTAGTGCCGCCGAGCGCGTGACGAATTCCGCGCTCGACGAACTGGTGGTCACCGACACCATCCCGCTGCGCGACGACGCGCGCGCGTGCAGCAAGATCCGGCAACTGTCGGTCGCGGAACTGCTGGCGGAAACCATCCGCCGCATCAGCAACGAGGATTCCGTCAGCTCGCTCTTCATCGAGTAGGGCCGATTGAGTGCCCCTGGTCGCGGGGGCTTTAACCATGCGTTGACCATCTTTGGCAACGCATCATCGAAGTAGCAACTTAGGAGAAGTTTCATGGAAATCGAAGTCATTGCTTTCAAGCGTGATGCGCAAGGGTCGAGTGCGAGCCGCCGCCTGCGCCACGCCGGCAAGGTCCCCGGCATCGTCTACGGCGGCACCGCCGCGCCGATGCAGATCGAGCTGGATCACAACGCCCTCTACCACGCTCTGCGCAAGGAAGTGTTCCATTCGTCCGTGCTGACGCTTACCGTCGACGGCAGCAAGGAAATGGTGCTGCTGCGTGACACCCAGTGGCACCCCTACAAGCAGCAGGTGCTGCACGTCGATTTCCAGCGTGTCGACAAGGACCACAAGATCCATGTCAAGGTGCCGCTGCACTTCCTCAACGCCGAGACGGCCCCAGGTGTGAAGACCGGTGGCGGCAAGCCGCATCACATCGTCAACGAACTTGACGTCGAATGCCTGCCCGGCAGCCTGCCCGAGTTCATCGTGGTCGACATGGGCCAGCTTGAAGTGGGCCACTCCATCCACGCCAACGACCTCAAGCTGCCGGCCGGCGTCGAACTGGTCGCCCACATCAAGGCGGAAAACCCTGCCGTGGCATCGATCAACGCGCCCAAGGGCGGCGGCGCCGAAGAAGCCCCCGCGGCGCCCGCGGCGTAATGTCCATGCGCGGCCCCGTGCGGGCCGCGCAGCGTGTGCGGCATGACGGCGCCCCGCCTCATCGTCGGCCTCGGTAACCCGGGGCGCGAATACGAAGAAACCCGGCACAACGCCGGGTTTTGGTTTTGCGCGCGCCTCGCGCAGGCGCGCGGCTTCGCCCTCGCGCACGAATCGCGCTTTCACGGCCTGGTCGGCCGCGACGGTCCGCGCTGGGTCCTGTTGCCGCAGACCTTCATGAACCGTTCCGGCCAGGCGGTGGGCGCGCTGGCGCGCTTCCATCGCATTGCGCCGGCCGAAATCCTGGTGGTGCACGACGAGCTCGACATCCCGCCCGGCCAGCTGCGGCTGAAATTCGGCGGCGGCATGGGGGGGCACAATGGCCTCAAGGACATCACCTCGCATCTGGGTACCCAGGACTACTGGCGCCTGCGCATCGGTATCGGTCACCCCGGCGACCGCAACGAAGTGGTGAACTTTGTGCTGAAACCCCCGCGCCGCGAAGAGCAGATCGAGATCGACAACGCCCTCGAACGCGCCCTCGGCCTCATGCCGCTCATCGAGAAGGGCGAGTGGAACGCCGCGACGCAGCGCGCCAATACGAAGCCCGCCTCACCCCTCACCCCTAACGCCTCACCCGAAAAATCATGAGCCTCAAATGCGGCATCGTTGGGCTGCCCAACGTCGGAAAATCCACCCTGTTCAATGCGCTGACCCAGGCCGGCATCGCAGCGGAGAACTACCCTTTCTGCACCATCGAGCCGAACACCGGCGTCGTCGAGGTGCCGGACCCGCGGCTCGCCCAGCTCGCTGCGATCATCAATCCTCAGAAGGTGGTGCCAGCGATCGTCGAATTCGTCGACATCGCCGGCCTGGTCGCGGGCGCCTCCAAGGGTGAAGGCCTGGGCAACCAGTTCCTCGCCAACATCCGCGAGACCGACGCCATCTGTCACGTGGTGCGCTGCTTCCACGACGACAATGTGATTCACGTCGCCGGCAAGGTTGATCCCATTTCCGACGTCGAGACCATCGCCACCGAACTGGCGCTGGCCGACCTCGCCGCCGCGGAAAAGGCGCTGGCGCGCTACGAAAAGCCCGCGCGGGCCGGCGACAAGGAGGCGCAGAAGATGGTCGCCGCCTTGAAGCCCGTGGTCGCCACCCTCAACGAGGGCCGGCCCGCGCGCGCGGCCGGTCTCGACGCCGAGGGCCTGGCGGCGATCAAGCCGCTGTGCCTGATGACCGTGAAGCCCACGCTGTACGTCGCCAACGTCAGCGAGGACGGTTTCCACGACAACCCCATGCTCGACGCGCTGAAAGCCTATGCGGCGAAGGAAGGCGCCCCGGTGGTGCCGGTGTGCGCTGCGCTCGAAGCCGAGTTGCAGGAATTATCGCCGGAAGACCGCCTGGAATACCTGAAGGAACTCGGCTGGGACGAGCCGGGCCTCAACCGCCTGATCCGCGCCGCCTACGATCTCCTGGGCCTGCAGACCTATTTCACCGCCGGCGTGAAGGAAGTGCGCGCCTGGACCATCCACAAGGGCGACACTGCCCCGCAGGCCGCGGGCGTCATCCACACCGACTTCGAGCGCGGCTTCATCCGGGCGCAGACCATCGCCTTCGAGGACTTCGTCGCCTGCAAGGGCGAGCAGGGCGCCAAGGAGGCCGGCAAGATGCGCGCCGAGGGCAAGGAATACGTCGTGCGCGACGGCGATGTGATGAATTTCCTGTTCAACGTCTGAGTCGGACGCCTTTTTCCTTGTCAAGGGGTTTGACAGCCCGTCGTCAAGCCCCCTATAATCTCGCGCTTCGTTTGGGTGGGGTTCCCGAGCGGTCAAAGGGATCAGACTGTAAATCTGACGGCTCTGCCTTCGAAGGTTCGAATCCTTCCCCCACCACCAGATTTTTTTGCGGTTCGAGCAGGGCGAAGCGGGTGTAGCTCAATGGTAGAGCTGAAGCCTTCCAAGCTTAAGACGAGGGTTCGATTCCCTTCACCCGCTCCAGGTTTCGAATGGGCTTTTCAGTAAGTCCAGGGCCCATGTAGCTCAGTGGCAGAGCACTCCCTTGGTAAGGGAGAGGTCGGCAGTTCAATCCTGCCCATGGGCACCAGGTTTTCGGTGCCCACTGATTTAAGGTTGGCGCACCAAGTTTTTCGGTGCCCGCTGTTAAGGCTGGCGCATCAGGTTTTCGGTGCCGCCAATTTAGAATGTGGCGCACCAGGTTGCAAGGCGGCGCACCGGTTTTTCAGCGTGTGGTTGTCGGAATCGACGCATCATTTACTTGTGCAATATTGAGGGGTACTTGAAATGGCTAAGGAAAAATTCGAGCGGACCAAACCGCACGTGAACGTTGGTACGATTGGTCACGTTGACCACGGCAAGACCACCTTGACCGCGGCGATCACCACCATTCTGTCGAAGAAATTTGGCGGTGCGGCGAAGAAATACGACGAGATTGATTCC
>JANJWS010000085.1 GCA_024709425.1 Thiobacillus sp. | reverse complement strand
GCTGTGGAACCTGGAGGATCGCGGCCGCATGTTCGTCAACCCCGGCGACAAGCTGTACGAAGGCATGATCATCGGCATCCACAGCCGCGACAACGACCTGGTCGTGAACCCGATCAAGGGCAAGAAGCTCACCAACGTGCGTGCCTCCGGCACCGACGAGGCCGTGCGCCTCACCACCCCGATCAAGCTGACACTGGAATCGGCGGTGGAATTCATCGATGACGACGAACTGGTCGAGATCACGCCGAAGTCGATCCGCATCCGCAAGCGCCACCTCAACGAACACGAGCGCAAGCGCGCCTCGCGCGAAGCTGCGTAGGCGACACCCTCCTCCACGGAACCGCAAACCCGACATCGGGGTGCGGCATGCACTGGGATGGGACCCGCATCCCTTGTCCCGGGCGCGTTCGCGCCCGACAAACGCGCTTTATGTCGGATTAAAAAATCTTGAATGGACAGCCGCTCCAACGAGGCACAGGATAGGCGCAACCCTTCCACCCGCGCGACGCGCGTCTGGGATCCTTGAACCCTGCTGCAAGGAGTTGCCTCATGAGCCAGTCGTATACCCGCCTGCCCTCCCGCAACCTGAGCCGGACCGCCGGTCTGCTGCGCCCCGCCTGCGTGCTCCCCGATCGCGTCACCCTGGACAGCCCGGCGCTTGACGTCATGACCGACTTTCGCCGCCTCACCGCCTTCATCGCCACCCCCGGCGACACGATGCAGCAGGCAGAGGAACGCATGCGTCGCCGCAAGGTGCGCCTGCTGTTCGTGATGGATGCACAGGACCGCGTCGCCGGCCTGGTGACCCGCACCGACCTTCACAGCGAGAAGCCCATGCAGGTGGTGCAAAGCCGGGGCATCCGCCGTGACGAAGTCCTGGTAGGCGACATCATGACGCCGATCGATCGCCTGGAAGCCGTCGACTACGACGACATCGCGCATGCGCGCGTCGGCCACGTGCTGGAAACGCTGAAATCACGCGGCCGGCAGCACGCGCTGGTGGTCGAGCACACCGAGGGCCGGCAGATGGTGCGCGGCCTGCTGTCGCTGTCACAACTGTGCAAGCAGCTGGGCATCGTGGTCGAAACCTCCGAAGTGGCGAGCACCTTCACCGAAATCGAGCAGCAGCTGGCCCACGCCTGAACCCGGCCGGCACACGGCGGTCCGCTCCACGTGCCGCCGGCTTCGCAAGCCTTTCCCGCCCGCGCACAGGTTTTCCTGCGCCGCGTCTTGTGCTCAAATCGGAATTTTTCAGGGCCGCGCGGTCCCGCGGCGTTGCTGCGTGCCCGGCCCAGCCACATGAATCTTTCCGTCAGCGAACTCATCGTCCGATACCTCGAGCGGCTCGGCATCGACAACATTTTCGGCATGCCCGGCGCGCACGTGCTGCCGATCTACGACCGCCTGCGCGATTCCACGGTGAAAAGCGTGCTGGTGAAGCACGAGCAGGGCGCAGCCTTCATGGCCGGCGGCTACGCGCGACTCGCGCAACGCCCGTCGGCGTGCATCGCCACAGCGGGTCCCGGTGCGACCAACCTCATCACCGGCATCGCCAATGCCTACGCCGAGCGCCTGCCAGTGCTGGCGATCACGGGTGAAACGCCAACCTACCAGTTCGGCCGCGGCGGCCTGCAGGAAAGCTCGGGGGAAGGCGGCACCATCGACCAGGCGCGGCTCTTTTCCAGCATCACCCGCTATCGCCGGCTGGTCGAGCGTACCGATTATCTCGGCCAGGTGCTGAACCAGACGACGCAGGCGCTGCTGGGGCGCGACCCCGGCCCGGTGCTGCTGTCGATTCCCTACAACGTACAGAAGGAGACGGTCGACGCGGCGGCGCTCGAGCAGATCCATCTGCCGCACCAGCCCGCCCTGGGCGACGCGGCACCCGCCGACGCGTTTGCCGAAATCCTCCGCGGCGCACGCTATCCCGCCATCGTCGCGGGCTACGGCTGCCTCGCCACCGATGCGCGCGAGCTCGTCGCCACGCTCTCCGAACGTTTCGGCATTCCGGTGGCGACCAGCCTCAAGGCCAAGGGCGTAGTCGGCGAAGGCACACCGCTGTCGCTCGGCTGCCTCGGCGTCACCTCCAACGGCGACGCCTATCGCTATCTGACCGAGCACGCCGACCTGCTCATCGTGCTCGGTGCCGGCTTCAACGAGCGCACCAGCCACGCGTGGGACGCGCGCCTCCTCGCCGGCAAGCGCATCGTGCAGGTCGACCGCGACCCCGCCCGGCTCGGCCGCGCGTTCCAGCCCGAACTCGCGATCTGCGGCGACATTCGCGCCACCCTGCAACACGTGCTCGCCGTGCTCGACGCGACCGCCATGCCGCCCAAGGCGCTCGACCGCCTGGATGCCCACCGTACCGGGACACCGCCAGACAATGCCGCAGGCGCCGACAACGGCGGAAAATTCCGCCTCATCCGCCTGTTCTACGAAGCGCTCGCCCGCCGCTTCCCGCAGGACGCGCTGGTGTTCGACGACAACATCGTGTTCGCGCAGAGCTACTTCGACGTCTCCGACCGCAACCACTACTTTCCCAACACCGGGATATCCTCGCTCGGCTATGCGCTGCCCGCCGCCATCGGCGCGCGCTGCTTCGCTCCGGACAGCCCCACCTTCGCCATCCTCGGCGACGGCGGCTTCCAGATGTGCGGCATGGAACTGATGACCGCCGTCAACTACGCCATCCCGCTCAACGTCGTCGTCATCAACAATTCCACCCTCTCGCTCATCCGCAAGAACCAGTTCCAGCTCTACGGCGAGCGCTACATCGACTGCGATTTCAGGAATCCAGACTTCGCCCTGCTCGCGCAATCCTTCGGCGTCGCCCACTACCGCGTCGAGACCGAGGCGGACCTGGCCGTGATGTTCGACCGCGCAGACCTGACGCGGGGCATCAATCTCATCGAGATCCTGCTCGACAAGAACGCCTTTCCCAGCTATCTGTCGGCTCGCTGAGTGTAGGTGGGCCAAACTGGCTGGTATTTTTGTCGGATTTTTTTACACTTTCCAACCACCAAAAAATATGGGCCCAATAAAAACAACACGATACAAATCTGGAATAAGTCTTGCTTCTTGATTTCACGTAGTCGCAAGCCTGTGTTTCGATTACAGGATAAGTAAATCTCAATCTGGAGGAGCAACATGAAATATCACGCACTGGCCCTGGCGGCCGGTCTCGCGGCCGCGGGAAGCGCCCACGCCGTCAACACATTGAATCTGACCGACAGCGTCTACCTGGGCGCATTCGGCGCTCCGGCGGTGTATGTTGATGGTTTCACGGTGTCGTCCACCGGTACGATCGACCACAGCCTGTCATTTGACATCCTGACCAACCTCTACGCCGGCGCGGGCGTGGCCGACGTCGAACTCGGCTTCACATACGGTGCGTTCACGCTGACGTTCACCGATATCACGGGCCTGAGCGCGAACATCTACGACAGCGGCAACGCCCTCTACACCAGCTTCATCCCGGCGGGCGACCCCGACTTTCTCGTCCTGCCCTGGGGTTCGTACTTCGCCGCCGGGAGCTACACGCTCAAGATCGGCGGCACGGCCACGGGCAGTCTCGGCGGCATGTATACCGTCGCCGCCGCCACGGCACCCGTCCCGGAACCCGAAACCTGGGGCATGCTGCTCGCCGGCATCGGCCTGATCGGCCTGCGCCTGCGCCAGAAGCGCGCCCGTTCGTCCTGACACTCGATCCTCCTTGCCGATGGGTGGTACGCCGGCTTTGCCGGCGTTTTTTTCGCCCGGCGCTCAGAACGGCGCTGGCCGCTCGAATGTCATCGCGTCGGCCGTCACAGGATGCTCAAACGCCAGACGCCAGGCGTGCAACATCAGCCGCGGTGCACGGGCCTGCACCGCAGCCGGCGCGTACAGCGGGTCGCCGAGTATCGGGTGTCCGCGTGCAGCAAGATGCACCCGCAACTGGTGCGAACGCCCGGTGACCGGCTCCAGTTCGACGTGCGTGGCATCATGGGTGACGTCGTGTTCCAGCACGCGCCAGCGCGTGAGGCTGGGTTTGCCGATGGCGTGATCGACGATCTGGCGCGGCCGGTTGGGCCAGTCGCAGACCAGCGGCAGGTCGATACAGCCCCATTCCCCCGCCGGCGGCTTGACCCGCCCCGCCACGACCGCGAGATAACGCTTGGTCACCGCGCGCGCCGCGAAGGCCATGCTCAATGCGCGCTGCGCCACCGGCCCGCGTGCCATCACCATCAGCCCCGAGGTGTCCATGTCCAGACGGTGCACGATCAGGGCATCGCGATAGCGGGCCTGCACCCGTGCGCTCACGCAATCCTGTTTGTCAGCGCCACGTCCGGGGACCGCGAGTAGGCCGCTGGGCTTGTCGAGCACCAGCAGCGCGTCGTCGACGTGAACGACCGCCAGGCCCCGCACGACGTCAGACATCCGCGCTTCAGCTCCCGCTATGCAACCCGTCCAGCAGCGCGATCCCCCACGCCACGCCGAACCCGTTGGCGTCGCTCATCACCGCGCCCAGCCCGCCTTTGCAGCTGTGGCCGGAGAGATCCATGTGCAGCCAGGGCGTGTCGCCGACGAAGCGCGACAGGAAGCGGGTGGCGAGGATGTGGTCGGCTTCGCCCTCCATGCTGCACTGCTTGACGTCGGCAACGGTGGAATCGAGGCTCGTGTCGTAGTCTTCCGGATAGGGAAAGACGACGATGCGTTCGCCGCTCGCCGACGCCGCGCGCGAGGCCTGGTGCGCGAGCGCGCTTGAACTGGCGAAGACGCCCGACATGCGGCTGCCGAGCGCGTAGTGCATGGAGCCGGTGAGCGTGGCGAAGTCGGCGATGAGGTCGGGTTTCCCTTTCGCCGCCAGCGTGAGCGTATCGGCCAGCACCATGCGGCCCTCGGCGTCGGTGTGGACGACTTCGATGCTGGTGCCGTTCAATGCTTTCACCACTTCGTTCTGCCGGTAGGCCTCCGGGCTGATGTGGTTCTCGGCGAGCGCGAGCCAGCCTTCCAGCGTAAACGGCAGCTTGAGTTTCGACGCCGCGGCGAGGATGCCGAGCACCACCGCCGAGCCGTTCATATCCTCGTGCATGCCCTGCATGTACTTGGCGGGTTTTAAATTATGACCGCCCGTATCGAAGCAGATGCCCTTGCCCACAAAGGCCACGGTGTTCCCTGACCCCTGACTCCTGACCCCCGACCCCTTTTTTGCCCCCTGATACCTGACCCGCACGATGGCCGCGTCCTTCGCCGGCGACCCCTGCGCGACCGCGCAGAACGCGCCCGCGCCCATCTTCTTCAGCTTGTCGAAGGAATATTCCTCGACGCTCCAGCCGTAGGTCTTCGCCAGCGCCTTGATGCGCTTGCGGTACACCCCGGGGGTCAGTTCGTCCGGTCCCTGCACGGTGAGGCTACGGGTGAGCAGGTTGCCTTCGGCGAGGGCCTGCACACGCGCCAGGCCATCGGTGGACCTGTGGCCATGGAGCGCGATTGCTTTCAACACCGGATCGGGATTCGACTTGCGCGCCGGCAGCGGCACGGCATTGACCAGCGCGACGTACGCCACCGCCTCACCGACGCGTGCCTTGAATGCGGCGTCGCCGAACACTGCCAGCGCGAGCGTCTTCGGATGCTCCGCCATCAGCAGGGCGAGCCCCTTGCGCAGCACCTCGTGTGTTTCGAAGGTGGAGGCGTCCGGCTTCACCATCACCGCGACGGCGAGCGTGCCACCGGGCAACTGCACCGCGACCGGCGATTTCGCCAGCGCCTCGGGCTTGAGGTCGCGCCGCTTCAGCGCGGCCTTCAGCGCGGCGGCCCCCGCGACCTCGGGCAGCGCCTTGGCGTGCGGCAGCACGAGCAGCGCGTGCCCCGCCTGATCGAGCAGCTTCTCGGTGATCTCGGCCTTGTTCTCGGTCAACTTGGGCAACATCTCGGTTCCTCGGGAAAGGTGCATTTCTTGATGGGTCACGGGGTTTACCGGATAATTGCGCGTTTGAGTTTTTTCTCAGCGCGTTTTCCGCCCCATCCGACAAGGGTAACCGAATGAAGATTGAAGACAAGAAACGTGTGCTGCGCGAAATGGTGCTGCACCGCCGTTTTGAAGAGCGCTGCTACCAGGCCTACATCGAGCGCAAGATCGGCGGCTTCCTGCACCTCTATCCCGGCCAGGAGGCCTGCTGCAACGGCGTGATGGAAGCCGCGCGACCCGGCCACGACTACGTGATCACCGGCTACCGCGACCATGTGCACGCGATCAAGTGCGGCGCCGATCCGAAGGAAGTGATGGCCGAGCTGTACGGCAAGGAGACCGGTTCCAGCAAGGGCCGCGGCGGCTCGATGCACATCTTCGACGTGGCGCACCGCTTCATGGGCGGCTACGCGCTGGTGGGCGGCCCGTTCCCGCTCGCCGCCGGCATCGCCAAGGCGATTCAGCTGAAGGGCGGTGACGAGATCGCGATCTGCTTCCTCGGCGACGCCGCCAACAACCAGGGCACCTTCCACGAGACGCTGAACATGGCCGCGCTGTGGAAGCTGCCGGTGCTGTTCGTGTGCGAGAACAACCTCTACGGCATCGGCACCGCGATCGACCGCTCGACCGCCGTGGTGCACCAGCACAAACGTGTCGCCGCTTACAACATCCCCGCGGACGAATGCGACGGCCAGGACATCGAGGTGGTCTACGAGCATGCCCGCAAGGCCGTCGACCACGTCCGCTCCGGCAAGGGCCCCTACTTCCTCGAACTGATGACCTATCGTTATCGCGGCCACTCCATGTCCGATTCGCGCGGCTACCGCACGCGCGAGGAAGAGGAAATGTGGAAGCAGCGCGACCCCATTTTCATCCTGCGCGACCGTCTCATCGCCGAGAAGGCGCTGACCATGGCCGATTACGAGGCCCTGGAAAAGGAAACCGACGCCTACATCGAGAACGAAGTGATCAAGTTCTCCGAGGAATCGCCCGAACCGCGCGTCGAGGACCTCGAAAAATACGTGCTCGCCGAACGCGAAACCCAGTTGCCCTGGCTCACGGGCAAGGCCGCCTGATGGTCTTCCTGGGCATGTCCCTCTCCCCATCCCTCTCCCGCACGCGGGAGAGGGAGACGACGCCGTCGCTCGGCGACGCTGAAATTTAAGGAACACAGCATGGCAAACATCATGTACTGGGAAGCGATCCAGCGCGCCCACGACGAGGAAATGGCACGTGACCCTCTGGTCATCTGCATGGGCGAGGACATCGGCGTCGCCGGCGGCACCTACAAGGCGACCAAGGGACTGTACGAGAAATACGGTCCGCTGCGCGTGATGGACACCCCAATCTCCGAAGGCGGCTTCACCGGCCTGGCGGTTGGCGCGTCCTTTCTTGGCGTGCGCCCGATTGTGGAAATCATGTCGGTCAACTTCGCCTGGCTGGCGATGGACCAGATGTTCAACTCCGCCGCCAAGGTGCGCTACATGTCGGGCGGCCAGCTCGCCGCGCCGTGCGTGTTCCGCTCCGCCGGCGGCGCCGCACACCAGCTCGGCGCGCAGCACTCCGCGCGCATGGAAAAGGTGTTCATGGGCATCGCCGGCCTGCGCGTCGTCACGCCGTCGAACCCGAAGCAGGCCTACGGCCTCCTCAAATCGGCGATCCGCTGCGACGACCCGGTGTTCATCAACGAACACGAACTGATGTACAACATGAAGGGCGAAGTGCCCGATGGCGAATACTTCCACCCGCTGGAAGGCTCGGACGTCGCCCGCGCCGGCACGGATGTCACACTCTTCGGCTACAACGTCTCGGTGCACTGGTGCCTCAAGGCTGCCGAGATTCTTGACAAGCAGTACAGCATCGCCGCCGAGGTCGTCGACCTGTATTCGCTGTCGCCGCTCGACCGCGAAGGCATCCGCAAATCGGTCAGCAAGACGCATCGCGCCGTCGTCGCGGAAGAAGACGAAGCGCCGGTCGGCGTCGGCTCCGAGGTGATCGCCATCATCAACGAGGAATGCTTCTTTGAGCTCGACGCCGCGCCGGTGCGCGTGCACTCGAAGCTCGTGCCGCAGCCCTACAACCACACGCTGGAAAAGGCGACGATCCCGGATCACGAGGATGTGGTGAAGGCCGTGCTGAAGCTCTTTGGGCGCGCCTGAGGCGCGCAGGGGTCAGGGGTCGGGATTCAGGGGTCAGGGATGCAAAACTACCGTGACCTCAAGGTCTGGCAGTCGGCGATGCAACTCGCCGAAAGCGTGTACCGGATCACGGCCCCTTTCCCAAGCCATGAGACGTACGGACTTACCAATCAGTTGCGACGCGCGGCAGTCTCGATTCCATCGAATCTCGCCGAAGGCCACGCCCGCAGCACCACGCGCGATTACCTGCGCTTCGTCGGCATCGCGCAAGGATCACTCGCCGAAGCGGAGACGCAGATTGAACTGGCGCACCGACTCGGCTACGTGCCGGCAGACGACTTACGAACAATGTTCGAACAAACCAATGAACTGGGAAGGATGCTTCACGGCCTGCGCAGCGCGCTAACCGCAAAGCTTGCGCCCACCTCCCTGACCCCTGAATCCTGACCCCTGAATCCTATGAACCACTACGCCATTACCATGCCCCAGCTCTCGGACACCATGACCGAGGGCGTGGTCGTCACCTGGGAGAAGCAGCCGGGCGACAAGGTCGAGCGCGGCGACATCGTCGCCACGGTGGAAACCGACAAGGCCATCATGGACGTCGAGGTGTTCAAGGCCGGCTATCTCGCCGGTCCGCTCGCCGACGTCGGCGCGACGATCGCCGTCGGTGCCGCGATGGGCTACATCTCCGACACGCCGGGTGACGTCGCCATCGCCGCTGACGAGGTAGTGGAAGAGAAAGCCCAGACCGAGATGATCCCGCACCACGCCGGCACGCCGATCGTGATGCCGCAGTTGTCCGACACCATGACCGAAGGCGTGGTCGTCACCTGGGAGAAGCAGCCGGGCGACGCGATCAAGCGCGGCGACATCGTCGCCACGGTCGAGACCGACAAGGCCATCATGGACGTCGAGGTGTTCCAGGATGGTTTCCTCTCCGGTCCCATTGCCGACGTCGGCAGCGTCGTCGAGGTCGGCCATCCGATGGCCTTCATCGTCGACGACGCTTCCAAGACCAACGACACCGGCGTGACGATTGCCGCCGACCACAAGGTCAAGGACACCCACAAGGTCGCGCCGCACGCGGCCGACAGGCAGCCCACCATTCCCCTGCCCAAGGCCCCGCCCGCGCCGGTCGCCGTCGGCGGCAGCCAGCCGCCGGTCGCGCGCGTGCCGGGCCGTCCCGCTTCGCCCTACGCCCGCAAGGTCGCGGGCCAGCTCGGCGTAAACATCGCCGGGCTCGCCGGCAGCGGCCCGTCGGGCGTCATCGTCGCCGCCGACGTGGCGCGCGCGCGCCCGAGCATGGCCGAAGTCGCGCACTCGCTGCCGCAGGTCGACGTCCCCGGCCAGGGCCGCGCCATGACTTCGATGGAAAAGGCCGTCAGCCACGCGATGACCGCGTCGCTCACGCTGCCGACCTTCAACGTCACGGTGAACATCGACACCTCGAAACTCACTGCCGCCGCCAAGGCGAACAAGGTCTCGGTGACGGTGGCGATCGCCAAGGCCTGCTCGGTCGCGATGGCGAAGTTCCCGCGCATGAACTGGGCCTACCAGCCGGTCGACAAGCTGGTCGAGCGCGCCAACCACGACTTCGGCGTCGCCGTGATGTCGAACGACGGCGGCCTCGTGGTACCCATCCTGCACGGCATCGAGAAGAAGTCATTGGCAGCGCTGCAGGGCGACTGGACAGGCCTCGTCGAGCGTGCGCGCGTGCGCAAGCTCGCGCCCGCCGAGTACGCCAACCCGACCTTCACCATTTCCAACATGGGCATGCTGGGCGTGTCGCATTTCACCGCGATCCCCACCCCCGGCATTGCCGCGATCCTCGCCATCGCCGCCAACGGTCCGCAGGGCACGCCCTTCACCATCACCGGTGACCACCGCGTACTGAATGGCGCCGACGTCGCGCTGTATCTCGCCACGCTGAAGCAGACCATCGAAGCCCCCGACGCCTGGATGGCCGGTGAGGGATCAGGGGTCGGGATTCAGGGGGCAGGGAGCGTCGCTGCGGCTGCCGCCGCACCGGCCAGCCATGCTGCACCGGCCGTCTCGCCGATCCCCGAAGGCAACTGGGACTTCCCGGTCGTCGTCGTCGGCGGCGGCCCCGGCGGCGAGGATTGCGCGCGCGACCTCGCCGAGCACGGCATCAAGGTCATGATGGTCAACAACGAACCCTTCCCCGGCGGCGAATGCCTGTGGCGCGGCTGCATCCCGTCGAAGGCCTGGCGCGCCGCGGCGGATGCCATCCGCAACCGCGCGCACGACGCCGAAATGGGCGTCGACGGCACCGGCAGCCCCAGGCTCAACTGGGAACAGGTCGAGAAACACCGCCGCTGGGTGCAATCCAGCCGCGGCGACATGGCGCTGAAAGCCGACAAGGGCATGAAGATCGACGTGCGCGAGGGCTTCGGCGAATTCGTCGACGCCCACACGCTGAAGATCACCCCGGTCGAAGGCGAGCCGTACACCGTCAGCTTCGGCGCCGCGGTCATCGCCACCGGCGCCCCCGCCTTCGTGCCGCCAATCCCCGGCGCGCGCGAGAACCTGGCCTCCGGTGGCGTCGTCACCTCCGACACCATCTGGCACCTCACCACCCCGCCGAAGAAACTCGGCATCGTCGGCGGCGGCGTCATCGGCGTCGAGATGGCGCAGATCTTCCGCGACTTCGGCACCGATGTGCTGATGCTCGAACGCCACGACCGCATCCTCGGCGAGATCGAGGAGGAGATCGGCAAGACGCTGATCGCCGCGCTGGAGAAGGAGATCACCGTGGTCACCAGCGCCGCCATCAACGAAGTCTCCGGCACGCCCGGCGCAATGAAATTGCGCTATGCGAACAAGGAGGGTGTCGAATCCGTGTTCGACTGCGACGTCGTGCTGATGGCGACCGGCAAACGCCCCGACACCAGCAAGCTGAATCTGGACAAGCTCGACATCGAACTCGACGGCGCGGCGATCAAGGTCAACGCCCGCTGCCAGACCAGCGTGCCGCACATCTTCGCGGTCGGCGACGTCATCGGCGGCTACATGCTCGCCCACACCGCCGCGACGCAGGGCCGCGTCGCCGCGTCCAACCTGCTCGGCCACGGCGGCGAATACGACCAGGACCGCGACTGCGCCGTCACCTTCTCGCGCCCACAGGCCGGCTTCGTCGGTCTCTCCGTGGCGCAAGCCAAGGCCAAGGGCATCGACGCGGTCGAAGCCAAGATGCCGATGAGCATCGACGCCAAGGCGATGATCACCGGCGAGACCGAGGGCATGATCAAGCTCGTCGCCGACAAGGCCACCGGCCGCATCATCGGCGTGCACTTCCTTGCCGACCATACCGACACCCTGATCGGCACCGGCGTGATGATGGTGGCGGGCGAGATGACGCTGACCCAGGTCGCGAAGGCGATCTTCCCCCACCCCACGCAGACCGAGCTGTTCGGCGAGCTGGCGCGGCGGTTGTTGAACCGCCTTCGCCGCACGGCGAAGAAATAAGGGTTGGCGGCGGACGGCGAAGAAGTAAACGTTCGAAGCACCCAAGACACGGGCCGCGATTGCGGCCCTTGTCGTTGGTGCACCTGCGATCCCCAATCAGCACTCGCTCAACCCGAATTGACCCATCCGTAATATGGGACTACATTTTTATCGAACACCATAACTTTGGGGCCACAAATGCAAGTATCCATCCGGGCACTGAAAGCCCATCTGTCACGCTACCTGGCTCAGGCTCGCCAAGGCACCGCGCTGGAAATCACTTCCCACCGCCGTGTCGTTGCCCGCGTCACTGGTATTCCCGAATCTGGCTCGCCGGCCCTGGGCGAATTGATCGCCCGAGGCGCCGCGCAATGGGACGGCCACAAGCCGCAGGGTGCGCACATCGCCCTTTCGCAGGGCGGCACGCCCGTATCCAGGCTTGTGTTGGACGATCGCGGGTAGCGCGGTAGTGATCCTGTTTCTCGACACCTCCGCGCTGGTCAAGCTCTACATCATCGAAGCCGACAGCCCAGCCGTCCACGCTTCCGTTGCCAAGGCCGAAACCGTCGCAGTGTGTCGCATTGCCTGGGCCGAGGCTTGTGCGGCATTAGCGCGCCGTGCCCGTGAAGTCGCCGCTGACGAACCCGCCATCATCGCCGCACGTCAGGCCCTGGCCCGTGATTGGCCGCACTTCTTCGTCGTCGAAGTTACTCAGGCCGTGGTCGAACGCGCAGGCGAGCTTGCCGAGACCTTCGCGCTACGCGGCTACGACAGCGTCCAGTTGGCCGCCGCCTGCGAGATTCTCACCGTCGCGCCCGGCGGCGTGGCGTTCAGCTGCTTCGATAACCGGCTCAATAAAGCCGCGAGGGTGTTGGGGTTAGACGTTGCCTGGCCAGCATCATGTTGAAGGGAACGCGAGTCCACTGAATCCATGCGAGCTGCAGGCCCCATTTCTTTTCATCCCATTTTTGTTTTTTGCAATGAAGTCGACGGCATTCGGCAATTTCTTCGCGCACCGCTGGCATGGCCAGGTTCCCTTGGCCGTCCTGCTCTGGCGCGACATGCTCGGCGTCGGCACCCTGATCAATATCGTCGCCACCGTCCTCGCCCTCGCCGTCATGGTCCAGGGCACCCATGCTGCGGTGGCCGTTGCGCTGCACTTCGCACCCCTGCCCTACAACGTTTTCCTGTTCGCCGCGGTATGGCGCTCGCCGCATCGCGATTTCCCCGCCAGCGCCATCGCCGCCGGGTGGCTCGCAGCCGTGACGCTTATTTGAATCGTCGCATACCGCGCCACGCGACGGCGGGACAGGATTCAATGGTGTCTGACCCTATTTTTTTGAACCCTCCTGCTATGCGCGCGGCTCCCCTTCGGCCCAGATCTTCCGGCCATTGATGAACATGGGCGTCAGGATCGGTAGCAACCAGAGCAGCATCCAACCATTAAATTGTTCGTCGCGTAAACCCCCGAATGCCCAGATCGCCCAAAGTATCGTCAACAAGAGGAGGAGGTACAGCCCCAGGTAAAGTCGCCAGTAGGGTGTGGTCGGATGGCGCCACGGTGCGAAGCGGCGTGTCGTCCAGATGGCCGCGACGAAAACCAGTAAGCCGGTGCATCCTGCAGCGATCCTTCCTTGGGCCAGAAATATCATTCCGACGATTGCAACCCACAGGAAACCGCCAATCCAGCCCCACGTCCAGCCAATCTTTTCGCCTTTGCGTTCTAACATGCTCTATTCCCATGTCGCCGAAACGTCATGCTACGCTCTCTCGATCTGCCGACTCGCTGCCGAAGCCCGAACGACTGCGCCCCCAAGTTCGATGCGTGCCGCGAATCGCCGCTTCCATTTCCCTCGCAGGCCAACTTGAGGCGGATGCCTCCCTCACCGCGCACGCAAAGCGGTCTCTCACGCACGATACAGCCTCAACGTCGGCAACGTGCGCTGCACGGGCCAATCAACTGCACCGACACGAAGGTCGAACATGACACGCTGATCGTCACATCGTCGCATTTCCGCTTCATCTTGCGGACGGATTGCCCTGTTCCCCCGAAAATCCAGTCAATTGGCGGTGATCGTTCGCCGCCCCCTTCAGGGAACGCATGCGCCCTTACACATCTAATTCCATGGTGCTGCACACCTAATGCCTGCGCCACCACGTGCCGTAAACACACCCATCACCCCTTCGTCACCCGCAGGCCCTGCCATGATCCACCCCCGCATCCAGCCCGCTATCGACCAGGTCTCGCAGGTCATCCTCGGCAAGGACCGGCAGATCCGCCTGGCGCTGGCCTGCCTGCTGGCGCGCGGGCATCTGCTGATCGAGGATCTGCCCGGCGTGGGCAAGACGACGCTGGCGCATGTACTCGCGAAGACGCTTGGGCTGGATTTCCAGCGCATCCAGTTCACCAGCGACCTGTTGCCGGCGGACATTCTCGGGGTGTCGGTGTACGACCGCGACAGCGCGAGCTTCAAGTTCCATCCCGGCCCGGTGTTCACGCGCATGATTCTCGCTGACGAGATCAACCGCGCGACGCCGAAGACGCAGAGCGCGCTGCTGGAGGCGATGGAGGAGCACCAGGTGACGGTGGAGGGCGAGACGCGCGCGCTGCCGGAGCCCTTCTTCGTGATCGCGACGCAGAACCCGGCCTACCAGGTGGGCACGTTTCCGCTGCCGGAATCGCAGCTCGACCGCTTCCTGATGCGCATCGAGCTGGGCTATCCGGACACGCGGGCGGAGCGCGCGCTGCTGCAGGGCAAGGACCGGCGCGAGCTGGTGGCCGAGCTGACACCCGCGCTCTCGCTGGCGGAGCTGGACGCGCTGCAGCGCGCGGCGAGTGCGGTGTTCGCGTCCGACGCGCTGCTCGACTACATCCAGGCGCTGCTCGCGTACACGCGCCACTCGCCGCGCTACCTCAACGGCCTCTCCCCACGCGCGGCGCTGGCGCTGCTGCACGCGGCGCAGGCGTGGGCGCTGATCGAAGGGCGCGATGCGGTGCTGCCGGAAGACGTGCAGGCGGTGCTGCCGGCGGTGGCGGGGCATCGCCTGCACGGCAGCGGCGAATCCAGCGGCGACAGTGGCGCCGCGCTGGTGGCGCACCTGCTCGCGGCGGTGCCCATTCCCTGAGATGGCCAAGCTGGCGCAGCGCGTGGCGGCGGGGCTCGCGAACCGGCCGTCGCGCGCCACCGCATTCCTGCGGCAGGTGCTGCGGCCGGCGCCGGACGCCGCACCGGTCACGCTCACCCAGCGCCGCATCTACGTGCTGCCGACCCGCCCCGGGCTCATCTTCGCCGTGATGCTGGGGGTGATGCTGCTCGGCTCGATCAACTACGCCAACAGCATGGGTTTCGTGCTCACCTTTTTGCTCGGCAGCCTGGCGGTGGTGTCGATCCTTCACACCTGGCGCAATCTGGCGAAACTCACGGTACGCGCCGGTCGCAGCACGCCGGTGTTCGCCGGGCAGGACGCGCGCTTCGAGGTCTGCCTCGACAACGCCGGCACGCTGTCCCGCTATGCCATCGGCCTCAAGGCGGGTGATGCGGCGGGAGACGTCGTCGACTTCGCGCCGCACGCGTCGGCCTGCCTCGGCTTTGCACTCCCCGCCACCACGCGCGGCCTGCTGCAGGCGCCGAGCTTCACGCTCTTCACCACGTTTCCGCTCGGCCTCTTTCGCGCCTGGACGCACCTGGACCTGGACATGCGCTGCCTGGTATATCCGCACCCGGCGCCGGAGGCGCTGCCGCTGCCGGTGACGCGCGCCGAGGCCGGGTCGGGGCGCAGCCACGGCGAAGGGCACGAGGATTTCACCGGCCTGCGCACCTGGCACGCCGGCGAGTCGCTGCGCCAGGTGGCGTGGAAGGCGGTCGCGCGCGAACAGGGCATGCTCACCAAGCAGTTCGCCGGCGAAGCGCAGCAGGACGTGTGGCTGGACTGGGATGCGCTCGCCGGGCTCGACGCCGAGGCGCGCCTGTCGCGCCTGACGCGCTGGGTGCTCGACGCCGACGCCGCCGGGCAGCGCTACGGCCTGCGCCTGCCCGACCGCACGCTCGCGCCCGGCGCGGGTGAAGACCACCGCCGCCAGTGCCTGGAAGCGCTGGCGATGTTCGGCCGATGAACAAGCTCTACTGGCTGCTCGCCTCGCTCGCGCTGGCGATCGCACCACACCTCGGCCACCTGCCACTATGGGTGGGGCCGCTGTGCGTGGCGATCGGGCTTTGGCGCGTCGCCGTCGAACGCGGCAGAACGAAACTACCGAACAAGGTGTCGCTGTTCGCGCTCACCGCCATCGTCACCGGGGGCATTGTCGGACACTATCACACCCTGCTCGGGCGCGATGCCGGTGTCACGCTGCTGGTCGCCATGATCGCGCTGAAACTCCTGGAGATGAAGTCACCGCGCGACACGATGATAGTGCTCTTCCTGAGTTACTTCCTCGTCATCACGGGCTTTCTCTATTCGCAGTCGATTCCGATCGCGCTCTACCTGTTGCTGGTCGTGTGGCTGACCACCACCACCATGATTGCCTACAATGATGTCAATCATGGGCTCGCATTGCGCCCGCGCTTCCGTCTCGCCGGAAGCTTGCTCGCCCAGGCGATTCCCGTGATGCTGCTGCTCTTCGTGTTTTTCCCGCGGGTGGCGCCCTTGTGGGGCCTGCCCAAGGACGCCTACGCCGGCGTGACCGGGCTGTCGGACAGCATGTCGCCGGGCAGCATCAGCCAGTTGATCCGCTCCGAGGCAATCGCGTTCAGGGTTCAGTTCAACGGCCAGCCACCGGACCCGGGTGCACGATACTGGCGCGGTCCGGTGCTGTGGGACTACGACGGTCGAACCTGGTCGACGCGCACGCCGATGAGTGACGCACCGCCGCAGCTCGTGCTGCTGGGTGAGCCGCTGCACTACACGCTCACACTGGAACCGCATAACGAGCACTGGCTGTTCGCACTTGAACTGCCTGCCTCGCTGCCGCCATCAAGTCGCGCCAGCCATGACATGCAGATTCTCTCGCAATCGCGCGTGCAGCACCGGATGCGTTACCTCCTTACATCCCACCCCAGCTACCGGCTCGGCGTCGACGCTGGCGAGGGCGAGCGTCGACGCGCCCTTTACCTGCCTGCCGGAAGCAACCCGCGCGCACATGCACTGGCTGATCGCTGGCGCCACACACACGCCCGCCCACGTGCCATCGTCGATGCAGCGCTCGCGCATTTCCGCAATGAACGTTTCTACTACACGCTCGACCCGCCACGCCTGGGAGAACATGCGGTTGACGATTTCCTGTTCGGCACGCTGCGTGGCTTCTGCGAACACTACGCCGGTGCCTTCGTTTTCCTGATGCGCGCCGCCGGTGTGCCGGCCCGCGTGGTGACAGGCTACCAGGGCGGCGAGATGAACCCACTCGGCGATTACCTCATCGTGCGTCAATCGGACGCCCATGCCTGGGCTGAAGTATGGCTGGAGCAGGAAGGATGGGTACGCGTCGATCCCACCGCTGCCGTTTCGCCGGACCGGATCGAGCAGGGAATTGCCGCCGCCCTGCCCGAGGCCGAGTTGCCACTCGCCATGGCGCAACTCGATGCCGCCTGGCTGCAGCGCGCACGGATGGCATGGGACCTCGTCAACAACAACTGGAACCAGTGGATACTGGGCTATGGACACGAACGGCAGCGCAGCTTTCTGTCACGCTTCCATCACTCACTAGCCTCATGGCGAGGCATGACGGTCGCCCTGATTCTGGGGACATCCACACTGCTTATGGGGCTCGCCCTGTGGATGCTGTGGCACGCACCGCGGCGCGGGGCCGACCCGGTGCAGGAGGCTTACGGTGTGTTCTGCAGGCGGCTGGCGCGTCATGGCATCGTACGCGCACCGCAAGAGGGGCCGGCTGATTTCGCCAAGCGCGCGGCTTGCCTGCGGCCTGACCTCGCGCCACGGATCGACCACATCACGCACCTCTATATCGGATTGCGCTATGGTGCCGATTCGATGACGACGACCGCACTGAGCCAGGCAGTGCGGCGCTTCAGGCCCTGAGGCGATGCACTCCCGCGCAGCGCCAAACCCGTTTGCCCCCTTGAAAAACACGGCGAGGAGCTGATCATCGCACCAAATTGGACAAGGGCTCTTTCGCGGCTCGCTGATCCAGAAGGTGCATCTGCTGGACGAGTCGCGCCAACTCCTCATCGAGCCGCATCAGTGAATCCTCGGGCAGCTTCTCCAATGCGTCCACGATGAGTCCGGTCAGCGGCTGCGGTGCACGCGCAACCATGTCCTGCCCCTTGGCCGTCACCCGCAGGCGCACGACGCGTCGGTCGTCCTCGACGCGCTGGCGCTCCACCAACCCGGCCCGGGCCAGCTTGTCGAGCAGGTTGCTGGCCGTCGAGACGTGTATGGACAACGCCTGCCCCAGTTGCGACACCGTGATATCCGGCCTGTCCGCTATGGTCGCAAGCATCCAGACCTGTGTGCCGCCGATGCCACAGGCCGCCTCCAACGCGCGTGAATGCTGACGCACCGCGCCAATGATGAGACGGAATTTCTGCAGGGTTTCGAGAACGAGCGGCGAGGTCATAAGAAGGATTCGACGAGTGGGGAAACCGGGGTCAAGAGACGGGCAATCCTAACGGCGGCCGCCTCAAAATGGATTATGTTATTATGTAATAATGTTTTATGACAAACTACCTGGCGCAAACTCCCCCGCGTCGGCAGGACAAACCGCCGAGGGGAACCTGGCCACCTGCATTTTGCTGTTCGGAGAAGTGCTGGTGGACTGCTTTCCCGACCGGGAGGTCGCGGGCGGCGCGCCCCTCAATGTTGCGCATCATTTGGCGCGACTCGGGCAGGGTGTGGGCGTCTTGCCCGTGCTGGTCACCCGCATCGGCAAGGACGAGCCGGGCCAACGCCTGCTGGAATCGATCCAGGCCGCGGGTCTGCCAGTCGACGGCGTGCAACAGGACTGCCTGCACCCTACCGGCACGGCTCGCATTGCCCTGGACGCTTCCGCCGGCCACCGTTTCGAGATCGCCCCTGACCAGGCCTGGGATTTCATTCATGCCGACATGGCCCGGCTGGTCGGCCTGATGAGCCGGCCGCAATGGATCTATTTCGGCACACTGGCGCAGCGCGCCGCGTCGCGACCGGCCCTGCGATCGCTGTTGCAAACCACCCGGGCAAAGGGCTTCCTCGACGTCAACCTGCGCGATCCGTGGGTGCGCAAAGACGTGCTGCGCTGGTCGCTGGGCAAGACGGAAATTGTCAAGATGAACGAGGCGGAACTGCATCGCGTCGCCCATATGGTGGGCCTGGGCAGCGGCGCACCGCGCGAACTCGCCCGGCGCCTGAGCCACGCTTACGACATCCGCAACGTTTTGGTGACCCAGGGCGAGCAAGGCGCCTGGCTGCAAACTGCCGATGGCGCCTGTTTCCAGACCCACCCGGCACAGCCGGTTGCGGATGTCGCTAGCGAAGCCGTCGACAGCGTGGGGGCCGGCGACGCCTTTGCCGCCGTCTTCCTTCTCGGACAGACCCAGGGCTGGCCACCGCAACTGACGCTGGATCGCGCCCATCAGTTTGCCGGCCAGATCTGCCGCGTGCGCGGCGCCATCCCGGACAGTACGGACTTCTACCGGCCCTTCATCAAGGCATGGGATCTCGCGATGGAGCGCGTTACATGAATCCCTCGTATATCCTGATGTTGAACGTGCATGGCCTGATCCGCAGCCATGACCTGGAACTTGGCCGCGACGCCGACACCGGCGGCCAGAGTCTGTATGTGGTGGAACTGGCGCGTGCGCTGGGGCGCAATCCGGCCGTTGACCGTGTCGATCTGCTCACCCGCCTCGTCGACGACCCGCAGGTTTCGCCGGATTACGCACGCAGCCTCGAGCCATTGGATGCCGCCAACCCGAACAAGGCCCGCATCGTTCGCCTGCCGTTCGGACCCCAGCGTTATCTTCGCAAGGAGTCCTTGTGGAACCACCTCGACCAGATGGTCGACCGCACAGTGAATTACCTTCGCCAGCAAGGCCGTCTGCCGGACGTGATCCACAGCCATTACGCCGACGCCGGCTATGTCGGCACGCAGCTGTCGCAACTGCTTGGCATTCCGCTCGTCCACACCGGCCATTCCCTTGGCCGCTGCAAGCGCCAGCGTCTGCTCGCACACGGCCGCAAAGCCCAGGCATTGGAACGACAGTTCAATTTCAACCGGCGCATCGCGGCGGAAGAGGAAGTGCTCGCACATGCCCGCCTGGTCATCACCAGCACGCCTCAGGAAAGCACGGAACAATATGGCCTCTACGAGAACCATCAACCCAGCCGAGCCGTGGTGATTCCGCCCGGTACCGACACCTCGCGCTTTGCCCCACCAGGCAAGGCACCCGTCGCCCCCCGCGTCACGGCGATGATCGACCGTTTTTTCGAGGCGCCACGCAAGCCGCTGATCCTGGCCATCTGCCGCCCCGAGGTACGCAAGAACCTGCGGCGCCTGGTCACTGCCTTTGGCGAGTCGCCGCGCCTGCGCGAGCTGGCCAATCTGGCCATTGTCGCCGGCCAGCGCGAGGACATCCGCTCCCTGGACGAAGATCAGGCGAAGGTGCTGACCGAACTGCTGCTGGAAGTGGACCGCCACGACCTGTGGGGCAGCGTCGCCCTCCCCAAGCAGCACCTGCCCGAAGACATTCCGCAGTTGTACCGGTTGGCGGCCCAGCGTCGCGGTGTATTCGCCAACCCCGCGCTGACCGAACCCTTCGGCCTGACCCTGATCGAAGCGGCAGCGAGCGGGCTGCCGATCGTCGCGACCGCCGATGGCGGTCCGCGGGACATCGTCGCCAACTGCGACAACGGACTTCTGGTCGATCCGCTCGATACGGCAGCCATCGCGGGTGCGCTGGAGGCCGTGCTTTCCAACCCGCGCGACTGGGCACGCCGAGCCCGTCGCGGAATCACCGGCGTCGCCCGCAATTACACCTGGGACGCGCACGTCGGAAAGCATCTCAAAGCGGTTGCGCGCATGCTGCGGCGCCAGCGCAAACAGGTCAGGCGCGACCTTGTTGCCATCCTCCACCCCGGCCCGAATCCCCTGCCGTTTGTCGAGCGCATGCTGATCAGCGATATCGACAACACCCTGATCGGCGACAAGGCCGGCCTGGCGCAACTTCTCGAGAACCTGCGCGAACGCGGGCGCGAACTCGGTTTCGGCATTGCGACCGGGCGTACGATCGAGAGCACGTTGGCGATTCTGAAGCAGTGGCGCGTGCCCGTGCCTGACGTGCTGATCACCGCCGTGGGCAGCGAAATTCATTATGGGCGCGGCCTCAGCCGTGACGCGGGCTGGAGCAACCATATCCGCCATCTCTGGCGGCGCGATGCCGTGGCGCGGGTACTGGAGGAGATCCCGGGTCTGACCCTGCAGCCCGCAATGAACCAGCGCGAATTCAAGCTCTCCTACAACGTCGATCCGCAGGCCATGCCGCCGTTGCGCAGCCTGCATGCCACCTTGCGCGGACATGGTCTCCATGCCAAGCTCATCTATTCGCACGAGGCCTACCTGGACGTGCTGCCGGTACGCGCCTCCAAGGGCCATGCGGTGCGATACCTCGCCTACAAGTGGGGGCTGCCGCTGCGTGCCTTTTTGGTCGCAGGCGATTCCGGCAACGACGAGGAAATGCTGCTCGGCGATACCCTCGGCGTGGTGGTCGCCAACCACAGTCCGGAACTGGCAAGCCTGCGTGGGCACGAACAGATCTATTTTGCGCAGGCTTCGCACGCCGCCGGCATCCTTGAAGGCATGGCGCATTACAGATTCCTGGCCGTGCCACGCGCACGTTCCGAACCCGTCCTTCTGGAGCAGGCATGATCGAGGAACTCCACGGCTGGGCGCACGCGCATCGTGACGCCCTGCAGGCTTTCCTGCGGCGCTGTTTCGCGGAAAACCGGCCGCTGATGCTGCAGACCGATCTATGCAGCATCTTCGAGGAGCTGCGCGCCGCAACACCCGATGAACTTGCCGGGTCGCCGCTGGAAGACAGCGTGATGCTGTTGCAGGAAGCCGTGCTGCAGCCGCCCTGGGCCTATTTCGCCCTGCGCGAGGGTGCGGGCGCCTGGCATTATCTGCGCGCGCACCTGGAAAACGCGTCACCCGAAGCGATCCCCGTCACGGAATTCCTGCGCTTCAAGGAACTGCTGGTGCAACCCGATGCGGGCGCCGAGCCGGTACTCGAAGTGGATTTCGCACCGTTCAACCGCGAGTTTCCCCGCCTCAAGGAGACGCGATCGATCGGCCAGGGCGTGCTGTTCCTCAACCGCCAGCTCTCCAGCGCCATGTTCCAGAAGCCTGCGGAATGGCATGCGAAGCTGCTCAACTTCCTGCGTCTGCACGCAATGGAGGGGCAACAGCTGATGTTGTTCGAGCACATCCACGATGTCGCCACGCTGCGTTCGGCGCTGCGCCAGGCTCAGGCGATGGTGGAAAAGGAGGCGTCGGAAACTCCCTGGGCCGCGCTCGCAGGGCCCCTCGGCCGTCTCGGCTTCGCCCCCGGCTGGGGCGATACGGCGGCGCGCGTCGCCGATTCCATGAGCCTGCTCACCGATATCCTGGAAGCACCCGCACCCGAAGCCCTGGAGGCGTTCCTGGCGCGCATCCCGATGATCTCGCGTCTGCTGATCCTGTCGCCGCACGGCTGGTTCGCGCAGGATAACGTGCTGGGGCGCCCGGACACCGGCGGCCAGGTCGTCTACATCCTGGACCAGGTGCGTGCGCTGGAATACGAGATGCGCGCACGCCTCGCGGTGCAGGGCGTCGACGTCGAGCCTCACATCCTGGTCGTCACGCGGCTGATTCCCGAGGCCGAAGGCACGACCTGCAACCAGCCGCTGGAGAAAATCCATGGCTGCGACCGCGCCGCGATCCTGCGTGTGCCTTTCCGTCAGGCCCAGGGCGAGATAGTGCGGCACTGGATTTCCCGCTTCGAGCTATGGCCCTATCTGGAAGCCTTCGCGCGCGACGTCGAGCGCGAGGCCCTGGCGCAGTTCGGCGGCCGCCCCGACCTCATCATCGGCAATTATTCGGACGGCAATCTGGTCGCCTCGCTGCTCGCGCAGCGACTGGGTGTCACCCAGTGCAACATCGCACACGCGCTGGAGCAGACCAAGTACCTGCACTCCGCCCTGTACTGGCAGGAAAACGAACCGACCTATCACTTCGCCTGCCAGTACACCGCCGACCTGATCGCCATGAACAGCGCGGATTTCATCATCACCAGCACCTATCAGGAAATCGCCGGCACGAAAAAGACCATCGGGCAATACGAAAGCTACCGCGCCTTCACGCTGCCCGGGCTCTACCGCGTGGTGCAGGGCGTCGAACCGTTCGATCCCAAGTTCAATATCGTTTCGCCGGGCGCCGACGAGCGCATCTACTTCTCTTATCTCGACGAAAGCCGCCGCCTGCGTTCGCTGCAGCCCGAAATCGAGCGCCTGCTGTTCGGCGCCGAACCGGGTGTACCCTGGCGCGGCCGCCTTGTCGATCCGGACAAGCCAGTCATCTTCACTATGGCGCGGCTGGACCGCATCAAGAACCTGGCAGGCCTGACTGACTGGTTCGGCGCCTGCGCGCGGCTGCGCGAGCGCGCCAATCTGCTGGTGATCGGCGGCCATGTCGATCCTGCGGAATCCAGCGACAACGAAGAGCAGGCGCAGATCCAGCGCCTGCACGAACTGATGGATCAGCACGGCCTCGATGGCCAGATGCGCTGGCTGGGGGCGCGCCTGGACAAGGCGATGGCGGGCGAAATCTACCGGACCGTTGCCGACCTCCACGGTGTCTTCGTGCAGCCGGCACTGTTCGAGGCGTTCGGTTTGACCCTGATCGAGGCGATGGCCACCGGCCTGCCGGTCTTCGCCACCCGCCACGGCGGCCCGCTGGAAATCATCCAGCACGGCGTTTCCGGATTCCACATCGACCCCAATGAAGGCTCAGCCGCCGCCGATGCCATCGCCGATTTCCTCGAACACTGCGCCGCCGACCCGGACACCTGGCAACGCCTGTCACGCGGCGCCATGGCACGGGTCGATGCACGTTACACCTGGCGACTCTATGCGGAACGGATGATGACCCTTTCGCGCATTTACGGCTTCTGGAAGTTCGTCAGCAACCTGGAACGCGAGGAAACCGCGCGCTATCTCCAGATGTTCTACCACCTGCAAATGCGCCCCCTCGCTGATGCAGTCTGAAGGACGCAAATGGACTTTCTTTCCACGATCCCCGGAGAACTTGGCGACTGGACAGGGCTGGCGAAATCGCTGACCCGCGTCGGCATCATCCTCGTCATCGCCTGGATCATGCTGTCGCTGTCGCGCAAGCTGATCCCCGCCCTGCGCAAGCAGCTGCAGAAGCGCACCGACGACCCTGTCCAGCTGAAGCGCCTGGAAACGCTGGGGCGTGTCTTCCGCTACACCGCCGCCGTGATCATCACCTTGATCGCCGGCATGCTGGTACTCTCCGAACTCGGCATCTCCATCGCCCCCATCCTCGCATCCGCCGGCATCGTCGGCCTCGCGATCGGCTTCGGCGCACAAAGCCTGGTCAAGGATTATTTCACCGGCTTCTTCCTGCTGCTGGAGAACCAGATCCACCACGGCGACGTCGTGGAAGTGGCCGACAAGGGCGGCCAGGTCGAGGAAATCACGCTGCGCTACATCCGCCTGCGCGACTACGAAGGCAACGTGCATTTCATCCCCAACAGCGCCATCACCACGGTCACCAACCGCAGTCGCGACTTCTCCTACGCTGTCGTCGACATCGGCATCGCCTACCGTGAGGATGCCGAGTCGGTATTCGAGGTCATGCGTGAAGTGGCCGCCGGCATGCGCGCCGACGCCATTCTTGGTCCGCTGATCCTGGAAGACCTGGAAATTGCCGGCGTAGACGCCTGGGCCGACTCGGCGGTGATCATCCGCTCGCGCTTCAAGGTGCAGCCGCTGCAGCAATGGACGGTGCGGCGCGCTTTCCTGCTGCACCTCAAGAAGGCATTCGACCGTCTCGACATCGAAATCCCCTTCCCGCACGTCACCCTTTACCCCGGCCAGGCCAAGGATGGCAGCGCACCGCCTCTTCATCTGGTCAACCAAAGCTGAAACGGAAACACCCGATGCAGGAACCCCACAAATACAAGGCCTATTCCCTCAGCAATTTCCGCAGCCTCCCGCAGATGGCAGCGTTGCCGGAGGAGATCAAGTTCGACATCGAAGTCGTCGGCCGTGTTCTCCCCTTCAAGGCCAACAACTTCGTCGTCGACCAGCTCATCGACTGGGAGCGCGCGCCCGACGACCCGATGTTCGTCCTGACTTTTCCCCAGCGCGACATGCTGCTGCCGCATCACTACGAGGAAATGGCGGCGTTGCTGAAGAGGGGCGCCGACAGCGAAGAGATCAAGGCGGCCGCCACCCGCATCCGGCTGCAGCTCAATCCGCATCCGGCCGGACAGACGAGCCACAATATTCCCACCCTCGAAGGCGAATACCTCGACGGCATGCAGCACAAGTATCGGGAAACGGTGCTTTTCTTCCCGAGCCAGGGCCAGACCTGCCACGCGTATTGCAGCTTCTGCTTTCGCTGGCCCCAGTTCGTCGGGCAGACGGAGCTCAAATTCGCCAGCCGCGAGGTGGATCGCCTGATCGCCTATCTGGAGGCCAATCCGCAGGTCACCGACGTACTGTTCACCGGCGGCGATCCCCTGATCATGTCGACACGCCACCTGGCGCAATACATCGACCCCTTGCTCGATGCCAAGCTGCCCAACCTGCGCCACATCCGTATCGGCACCAAGGCGCTCAGCTACTGGCCCTACCGGTTCCTCCGCGACGACGACGCCGACGATATGCTCGCGCTCTTCCGCAGGGTCGGTGAGCGGGGCAGGCATCTGGCATTCATGGCGCACTTCAACCACCCCCGCGAACTGGCCCCGCAAGCCGTGCGCGAGGCGATCGCTCGCATCCGCGAGACCGGTGCGGTGATCCGCACCCAGTCGCCCCTGCTGCGCCATATCAATGATGATCCGACGCTATGGGCCGACATGTGGAACCGGCAGGTCGATCTTGGCTGTATTCCCTATTACATGTTCGTCGCCCGCAACACCGGCGCCCAGCACTATTTCGGCGTTCCCCTGGTACGCGCCTGGGAAATCTTCCGCGAGGCCTACCAGCGCGTGAGCGGCCTGTGCCGGACGGTGCGCGGCCCCAGCATGTCAGCCAACCCCGGCAAGGTGCAAATATTGGGCACCAGCGAGGCCATGGGCGAAAAGGTGCTGCAACTGCGTTTCATCCAGGGTCGCAACCCGGATTGGGTCCACCGCCCGTTTTTCGCGAAGTACGACGAGCGGGCGACGTGGCTGAACGAGCTCAAGCCGGCCTTCGGTGAAAAACAGTTCTTTTACGAGAACGAACTCGAACAGTTCTATCGGGAAAACATCGAGGCCGTGCACGACGAAGATTATGAATAAAGTCTCGCCTGCTGCCGCCACGAGACCGCGGCCTTGCGGTACACAGTCGTCTCACTTGACCGCGCCGTTCCGACTTCTCGTGGCGCTTCAGGAAACGGTCCGATTCAGCCGAACAGCCCCCTGAAGAACAGCCGGATGCTGTCCCACACGCGGCGGAAGAAGCCCCCCTGCTCGACCGCTTCGAGCGCGACCAGCGGTGCCTGCATGACGATCTTGCCATCTGCACCCACCAGTTCGACGCGCCCCATCGGCGTGCCAGTGACGACGGGGGCGATGACATCACCCTCGGCCAGCACAACGCGCGTCTGGTAGTCCTCGCTCGTGGCTTTCGGCAGCGTCGCGACAAAGTCGGCTGCGACGCCGGCCTTGACGCTGCGCGCGGCGCCCTTCCAGACCTCGACGGTCTGCATGGTTTCGTCCTTCTTGTGAAAGGCCCTGCTGGTGAAGAAGTTGAAGCCGTAGCCAAGCAGTTTGGCAGTCTCGGTGGCACGAGCCTCTTCGCTTGCCGTGCCGAACACCGAAGCGATGAGGCGCATGCCGTCGCGCTCGGCGGAGGCGACGAGGCAGTAGCCCGCTTCCTCCGTGTGGCCCGTCTTCAGGCCGTCGACGCTGGCGTCGCGCCACAGGAGCAGGTTGCGGTTCGGCTGATTGATGCCGTTCCAGACGAACTCCTTTTCCTTGTAGAGCGAATAGTGCGCGGGGTCCTCGACGATGATCGCACGGGCAAGCTTCGCCATGTCCAGCGCGCTGGAGTAATGCGTGGGATCGGGCCAGCCGGCGGCGTTCGCAAAGTTCGTGTCGGCCATCCCCAGACGTTTGGCTTCCTGGTTCATCATCGACGCGAACGTTTCCTCGCCGCCGGCGATGTGCTCGGCGAGCGCAATGCTGGCGTCGTTGCCGGACTGCACGATGATGCCGCGCAGCAGATCGCTTACCGCGACCTTGTCATTGACCATCACGAACATCTTGGAGCCCCCCATGCGCCAGGCTTTTTCGCTGATGAGGACGAGGTCGGCCTCCTTGAGGCGTCCACGCTGCAATTCGAGCGCGGCGACGTGCGAGGTCATGAGCTTGGTGAGGCTGGCCGGCGGCAGGCGCTGGCTGCCATTCTGGTCGACCAGCACGGCACCGCTGGCGGCATCCATCAGGACCCAGGACTTTGCAGCGAGCGGCGGGGGGGAAGGAACAGTGGGGGCGGCCGTGGCGGCACTCGCCACCCCAAAAAACAGTACAAGGGCTTGCAGGCAATCGCGGATGGTCATGGATTCGTCATCGAGTTGAAGCAGTGCAAAACAAAACGTGCAGGCAAAGGATCCTGCACAGGCGTGAGGATAACATCGCGCAACGATCTGGCGGCAGCCCGAGCCCGCCTGTCATCCCCCTGTTAAACTCACGGGGTTCTGATTGCCCCTGCCACCATGCCGTCGCCAGCGCCCCATCGCCTGACCCGCCAGATCGTGCTTGCCATGCTCTCGGGAATCGTGTCGGGCGTCATCGTCAACCAGGTTGCCACCGCACCGTGGATACACGCGGTGCTGATCGACGGTCTGCTGCACGTGATCGGTTCCGTGTTCGTCGCGGCCCTGAAGATGATGGTGGTGCCACTGGTATTCGTCTCGCTGGTGGTCGGGGTCACGGCACTGTCCGATCTCCGGGCGCTCGGCCGGATCGGCATCAAGGCACTGGTGCTGTATCTTGCCACCACCGCGATCGCGGTGACCATCGCGCTTTCACTCGCCCATGCGGTCGGTCCGGGACTCGGCTTCGATGCCGGCGAAGCCAACGCAAGCTTCAGCGCCAAGGAAGCACCACCGCTCACCCAGGTGCTGATCGACATGGTTCCCACCAATCCGGTCGCCGCCATGGCCGAGGGAAACATGTTGCAAATCATCGTCTTCGCACTGCTCTTCGGCGTGGCCGTGACGATGTCGGGTGCGCGCGGCAAGCACGTGCTCGACCTGTTCAGGGACCTCAACACGGTGATCATGCACATGGTCGAATGGGTCATGCGGCTTGCGCCCTACGGGGTGTTCGCGCTCATCACACGCAGCTTCGCCACTCAGGGCCTGGACTTGCTGCTGCCGCTGGCAGCGTATTTCTTCACGCTCACCGCCGCGCTGGCGATCCAGCTGTTCGGTACCTATCCCCTGCTGCTGCGCCTGCTGGCCTCGCTCAACCCGCTCACCTTTCTCAGAAAGATACGCGACCCCGCCGCCTTCGCCTTTTCCACCGCGAGTTCAGGCGCCACCATCCCGGTCACCCTGCACACGGTGGAAAAGAAGATGGGTGTGAACAACAGTGTTGCCTCGTTCAGCGTGCCGCTCGGCGCCACCATCAACATGGATGGCACCGCGATGATGCAGGGAGTGGCGGCCGTATTCATCGCAAATGTCTACGCCATCGATCTCGCACTCACCGACTATCTGCTGGTGGTCCTGACGGCGACCCTGGCTTCGGTCGGTACTGCCGCAATCCCCTCGGTCGGGCTGGTGACGCTGACCATGGTGCTCAGCCAGGTCGGCCTTCCGGTGGAGGGCATTGCACTCATCATCGGCGTCGACCGCCTGCTCGACATGATGCGCACCACCGTGAACGTCACAGGCGACTGTGCGGTGAGCTGCATCGTCGCCAAGAGTGAAAATGCGCTCGACCAAGCCGTGTTCGACGACCCTCGCGCCGGCTCCGTAGAAGACGCGACACGCCGCCCCATGCCCTCCCAGACGGTTGCCTGAACCATGATCTACCACCTGCTCCGCCCCGCGCTCTTTTCGCTTGACCCCGAGGACGCGCACCGCTTCACCCTCGCCAGCCTCGACACCGCGCACCGCATGGGCCTGCTGGGCCTGCTGCCGCGGGCGACGGGCAGGCCGGTGCACGTGATGGGGATCGATTTTCCCAACCCGGTGGGCCTGGCCGCCGGCCTCGACAAGGACGGTGCGCACATCGGCGCGCTGGCGGCGCTGGGTTTCGGCTTTATCGAGATCGGCACGGTGACGCCGCGCCCGCAGGGCGGCAACCCCAAGCCGCGGCTGTTCCGCCTGCCGCAGGCGCAGGCGCTGATCAACCGCATGGGTTTCAACAATCTCGGCGTCGACAACCTGGTGAGGAACGTCGAGGCCAGCGGATTCAAGGGCGTGCTCGGCATCAACATCGGCAAGAACAAGGACACGCCGAACGAGCAGGCCGTCGACGACTATCTTGCCTGCCTCGACAAGGTCTACGCGCACGCGAGCTACGTGGCCGTGAACATTTCGTCGCCCAACACGCAGAACCTGCGCGAGTTGCAGAAGGACGAGGCACTCGACGCGCTGCTTTCCGCGATCAAGCTGCGGCAATCCGAACTCGCGCAGCGCCATGGCAAGCATGTGCCGATCGCGCTTAAGATCGCACCCGACCTCGACGACGCGCAGATCGCCGCGATCGCCGCACTCCTGATGATGCACCGCATCGACGCGGTGATCGCCACCAACACCACCATCGCGCGCGACGCGGTCGCCGGCCTGCCGAACGCTGCGGAAACCGGTGGACTTTCGGGCGCGCCGGTGCGCGCGGCGTCGACGCGCGTGGTGCGCGAACTCGCGCGCCACCTGCAGAACCAGCTGCCGATCATCGGTGTTGGCGGCATCCTCTCGGGCGAGGACGCGCGGGAAAAGATCGACGCCGGCGCCACGCTGGTGCAGCTCTATTCCGGCCTCATCTACCGCGGCCCGGAACTGGTGCGCGAATGCGTCGCGCGTCTGGCATGAGGCGCTGGCTGGCCGCGCTTGCCGCGAGCGTGCTGCTGCATGCCGCCCACGCCGCGCCCGAGCAGGCGGTGGTCACGCATTTTCCGCAGCCCGCGCTCGGCGCCGAAGACCTCGGGGTAATCGTCAACGACGACGACCCGGCGAGCGTGGCAGTCGCCGCGTACTACATTGAGAAGCGCGGCATTCCCGCTGCCAACCTGATCCACGTGCGCTTTCAGCCGGGACGCGCGACGATGCCGCGCGCGGAATTCATCAACCTGAAGCGCCGCCTCGACCGCAAGACGCCCAAGCACATCCAGGCCTACGTGCTGACCTGGACGCAGCCGTGGCGCGTCGACTGCATGTCGATCACCGCCGCGTTCGCGTTCGGCTTCGACCCGGCCTTCTGTGCGGACGGCTGCAAGCCGACACGTGAAAGCCCGTATTTCAACAGCAGCACCACGCGGCCGTTCGACGCCTACCGCGTGCGTCCGACCATGAGCCTTGCCGCCGCCAGCGTGGACGCCGCAAAGAAGCTGATCGACCGCGGCGTGGCGAGCGACGGCAGCAACCCGGACGGCACCGCCTATCTCGTCAGCACCGCGGACAAGGCACGCAACGTCCGCGCCGCCGCCTATCCGGCGTTGCGTGCGCTGCTGCACCAAGCCTTCGCCACCGAAGTCGTCGAGGCCGACCGCGTCGAGAACAAGCCCGACGTCATGTTCTATTTCACCGGGCTCGCGCAGGTGCCGGCGATCGAACGTAACACCTACCTGCCCGGCGCGATTGCCGACCACCTCACCTCCTTCGGCGGCGACCTCCTCGGCACAGGTCAGATGAGCAGCCTCGCCTGGATCGACGCCGGCGCCACCGGAAGCTACGGCACGGTAGCCGAGCCGTGCAACTTCCCCACCAAATTCCCCCAGCCCGTCCTCGTCATGGCGCACTACCTGCAGGGCGAAACGCTGATCGAGGCCTACTGGAAAAGCGTGCTGATGCCGGGCCAGGGGATTTTCATTGGCGAGCCGCTGGCGCGCCCGTTCGCCGGCGTCCATCATCACGCCGAAGGCGGCGGGCTCGCCGTGTCGGCACGCCTGCTCGTGCCCGGCCTCTACGACGTGCGCGCCGCGCCATCTATGATGGGCCCCTACCAGCGTGTCGGCCGCGTACCGGTCGCGCCCGGCACGCGCGAGATTCGCCTGCGGCAGGTACCGCCGGCGTATTACCGCTTCGAGCGGCGCGAGAGCGAAAGGGCGCGATAAGGGTTCAAGCGCCACCGCCCTTTGGGTATTCTGGAGCCTCCCAAATCGAAGCGAGGCCTGTCATGCACATCGGCATCCCCAAAGAAATCAAGAACCACGAATACCGCGTCGCGCTGACGCCGGAGGGTGCGCGGGCGCTGGTCGAGGCGGGCCACGCGGTGAGCGTGGAAACCGGCGCAGGGGCGGCGTCGGGCTTTGCTGACGACGCCTACCGCAGCGCCGGAGCGTCGGTCGCGTCCAGCGCAGCCGAGGCGTGGGCGGCGGAGCTGGTGGTCAAGGTAAAGGAGCCGCAGCCGGATGAAGTGAAGCGGCTACGTGCGGGCCAGCTGCTGTTCTGCTACCTGCATCTGGCCGCGGCACCGGCACTGGCGCGCGAGCTGATGGCGCGCGGGGTGTCGGCGATCGCCTACGAAACGGTGAGCAAGCCCGACGGCGGCCTGCCGCTGCTGCAGCCGATGTCGGACATCGCCGGGCGGCTGGCGCCACAGGTCGGTGCGCTGGGGCTGCACAAATCCAACGGCGGCTGCGGCAAGCTGATCACCGGCCTGCCCGGCGTGCCGCCGGGGCGTGTACTCATCATCGGCGCGGGCGTGGTCGGCATGAACGCGGCGCGCACGGCGGCGGGACTCGGTGCGCGGGTGACGCTGATCGACCGCAATGCCGACAAGCTCGCGCGCGCCGAAGCCCTGTTCGGCGCACGCGTGGAAACGCGTTTTTCCTCGCCCGGCGCGATCGAGGACAGCCTCGTGCACGCCGACATCGTCATCGGCGCGGCGCAGATTCCCGGCCGCCACACGCCGCGACTGATTTCGCGAGCCATGCTCGCGCGCATGCCGGCCGGCGCGGTGCTGGTGGACGTTGCCATCGACCAGGGCGGCATCGCAGAAACTTCGCGCGCGACCACGCACAGCGATCCATTCTTTGTCGTCGACGGCATCGTGCATTACTGCGTCACCAACATGCCCGGCGCGGTGGCGCGCACCTCGACCAAGGCGCTCACCCACGCCACCCTGCCCTACGTGCAGGCGCTCGCGGCACAGGGACTCGCCGCGCTGGCGACCGACCCGGGCCTGCAGGCCGGGCTGCACGTACATGCGGGGCGCATCACCCACGCGGGACTGGCGCAGGATCTGGGGTTCGATGCGTAGGCGGGGGGGGGTGTTTACCCGCGAGCGTTGGCCGATGCGACGGTCCGATCGGCCCGGGGGCGGGCTTCTACAGCGCTGTAGGAGCGGCGCCCTCGCCGCGATCACCGCCCATGGCCAGCCATTCACGTCCCAGCACGCGGCCCGTCTCGTCGAAGCGGTAGACAAGCGGCACGCCGGAGGCGATCTCGACTTTTTCCATCGCTTCGGGCGACAGGCCATCGAGGTGCATGACCAGCCCGCGCAGGGTGTTGCCGTGGCTGATGACGAGCAGGCGACGGCCGGCGGCCAGGCGCGGTGCGACGACGTCGTGCCAGTACGGCAGGGTGCGCCGCTGGCAGTCGCGCAGGCTTTCGCTGGCGGGCAGTTCGCACGAGTCGAGGCCGGCGTAATGCGGATCGAAGCGAGGATGGCGCGGGTCGTCCCGCTCCAGCGGCGGCGGCGGCTCGTGGTAGCCGCGCCACCAGCGGCGTGACGCCTCCTCGCCCCAGGTGGCGAAGATCTCGCGCTTGTTCATGCCCTGCAGCGCGCCGTAGTGGCGCTCGTTGAGTCGCCAGCTGGAAAAGAACGGAACGCCCGGTGTACGCATGGCCGCAAGCAGGGCGTCGGCGGTCTGTCGCGTGCGGACGAGCACGGAGCCGTGCACCTCGTCGAAGACGAAGCCGGCCTGCGCCAGCTTACGCCCGGCCGCAGCGGCCTCGGCAAGACCCACTTCGGTGAGCGGAATGTCGGTCCAGCCGGTGAAGCGATCGGTGAGGTTCCATTCGCTGTGGCCGTGGCGCAGCAGCACGGTCCATGGCGCGTGGGCGCTCATTCCGGCGGCTCCGCAAGCACCTCGTGCAGGTGGTGGCGATCGCCCCACGCCTCCAGATGCCAGCCCTGGCCATCGAAGTGGAACCAGTTGAGCGCGCAGTTGGGAATCTTGAAGTCGCGCGGGGTATCGAGCGGGCGGCCGGTGGCGCGACGATAGAGGATGTCGAGCACCCCGCTGTGGGTGACTGCCGCAAGGGTCTGTCCGCTGTGGTGCCGCACCATCCAGTCGACGCCCTCGGCCACCCGCGCGGCGAAGCCGTGCAGGGATTCGCCGGTCTCGAAATCGTAGTCGGGATCCCGTGCCAGATACCGCGCATGCGCCTGCGGATAGCGTTCGGCCCCCTCGGCGGCGGTGATGCCCTGGAAAATGCCGTAATGCCGCTCACGCAGTTGCGGCAAAGGCTTGACCACGTGGTCCTCGCGCTGCGCAAGAATCTCCGCAGTCTGCGTCGCCCGCGCAAGGTCGCTGCTGTAGATCGCGTCGAAGCGATGGTGCGCGGCGTTGAAAGCCATCGCCAGCGCCTGGGCGCGTCCGATTTCATTGAGGGCAATGTCGGTATGCCCCTGGATGCGCTTCTCCACGTTCCAGTCGGTCTCGCCGTGGCGAATGAAGCAGATGCGGGTGGGGTGGGGTCGGGGAACGTGGTGCATGCGGAACGGCGCACAGGAACCGGCGATCAGTCCGGCTGCATGAGATCGATCTGGAAACGTGGCTCGTAGGGCGGCACGTTGCACTCGATGATGTCGGACGGCGCGACGTCGAGACGCACGCCAACGATATCGGTGCGAACCGGCAGCCGCGCGACGCCGCGGTCGACCAGCACCACCGTGCGGATTTCGGCGGGCTGCTTTCCGGCGATGTACTGTACGGCACGCAACAGCGAGTGTCCGCGATACATCACATCGTCGACGACGAGCACGGTGTAGCCGTCGAGGTCGAGGCTGGCGTGCTCGGGGTTCTCGGTGAGCTGGGTTTCGGGGTGCAGCAGCCTGAGGTCGTCGGCGTAACGCTTGATCTGCAGGTCGAGGCGCACGCAGTCGGTGAGGCCATAGTCCCGCACCAGGCGCGCGTGCAGGCGGTCGGCGAGCGGCGCGCCGCGGCGCAGGATGCCGATGACGGCGACGCGGCTGCGTCCGGTGATCAGGCCGGCGGCCTGGCGCACCATGTCGCCGATCACGTCTTCGAGCTGCTCGGCGTCATACAGACAGGTGCGCCGCCCCACCGGCGGCTCGGCTGGCTTGACCATGGCGTCAGGCGGTACGCGAGTAGCGCGGCTTGTCGGTCGCGGCTTCCTTGAGATAGCGGTCGAAGCACATGCCGATGTTGCGCAGGAACAGGCGGCCGACGGCCGTCACTTCGATGCGCGCGCCGTCGAGGCGCACAAGACCGTCGTCGGCGAGCGGACGCAGGTCCTTGAGCGCGTCGGCGAAATACGCCGCGGCGTCGATACCCCATTCCGTACCGAAGGTAGCGAGATCGAGTTCCAGGTCGCACATGACGCGGGTGATCGCCTCGCGCCGGATGCGGTCGTCGAGGCTCAATTTGATGCCGCGCTCGACGGCGAAGCCCGTGGCGGTGACGCGCGCCTCGTAGGACTTGAGGCCCTTCTCGTTCTGCATGTAGACGTCGACGGTCTGGCTGATGCTGGACGCGCCGAAGGCGAGGATGTCGCAGTGCTTGTGCGTGGTGTAGCCCTGGAAGTTGCGCCACAGCGTCTTGTTCTGCTGCGCGCGCACCAGCTCGTCTTCCGGACGGGCAAAGTGGTCGAGGCCGATGTTGACGTAGCCGGCAGCGCCGAGTCTTTCGTTGACGGCCTGCTGCAGCGCGAGGCGGGTGGCGAAATCGGGCAGGTCGGCTTCGTTGATCAATTTCTGGTGCTTCTTGATCCACGGCACATGGGCGTAGGCGAACACCGCGAGGCGGTCGGGCGCCCAGGCGACGACGCGATCGAGGGTTTGGCGGAAGCTCTCGACCGTCTGTTTCGGCAGACCGACGATGAGGTCGAGGTTGATGCTGGAGAAGCCGAGTTCGCGCGCCCAGTCAACCACCTGGCGAATGAGGAATTCCGACTGGATGCGGTTGACCGCTTCCTGCACGGTGGGATCCATGTCCTGCACGCCGAAGGACACGCGGTTGAAACCGTTCTCACGCAACGCGACGAGATGCTCGCGGGTGAGTTCGCGCGGATCGACCTCGCAGCTGATCTCGGCGTCGGGTGCGAGCTTGAAATGGCCCCGCATGCGTCCCATCAGCGCGCGGATGTCGTCGGGGTGCAGGTAGGTCGGGGTGCCGCCGCCCAGGTGCAGCTGCCGCACGATTCGCTGCGGGTCGACGCGTGCCGCGGTCGCGGCCATTTCGCGCTCCAGCGCGGCCAGATAGGGAACGGTCTTGCTGTAGTCGCGCGTGGCGACCATGTTGCAGCCGCAGTAGTAGCAGAGCGAGTCGCAGAACGGGATGTGTGCGTACAGCGAAATGCCGCGCTCGGGCTGCATCGCGGCGAGCGCATCGAGCCAGTCGGCCTCGCGGTAGCCGGTATGGAAGTAGGGCGCGGTGGGGTACGAGGTGTAACGCGGGCCCGCCACGCTGTATTTCTGGAGCAGTTCCAGTGTCGTCGAGCTCATCTTGGTGCCTTCAAGTTTCGCATGGCAAAGGGTCTTTATTAACACAGCGCAGCCGTCAAATCCAGCCCGCGCGCCCCGGCACGGCGACCTCAGGGCACTGAAAGGCGCAGCGCGGCGAAGTCGTCACTGAACAGTACGAACTCGTCGCCGGAGGCGAACTGCCAGCCCTCGAAGTGACCGAAATCAGTGCTGGAACGCGGCGACAGTTCGAGGTTGAAGCGCTTGGCCAGTGCGCGGGTCGGGTTGCGCACCGCAAGTACCACGGAGAGATAGCGATCACTGCTGTTCTCGATCACGGCCACCAACCCGCGCCCCAGCATCGAAGCGCGGAAACCGATCACGACCGGCAGCGGTGGCTTGGCCGATACCACCGCCTGAAGGTCGGATTCCTTGTAGGCGAGTTGCGCCTTCAACTGCTCGATCTCGCGCTGGTTCTCGGTCAGAAGATTGCGTGCCTCGACCAGGTAGCGTTCGGTCTGTTGGCGTTGTTCCACTTCCTTCGAGAGGCGTCGCTTGACATCGCCAAGATCGACATTGAGCAGAAAGGCATACAGGCCCAAGCCACCGGCCACCAGCAGCAACAGCACATTGAAGCTGACCGATGCGATCAGCCAGCGCCGACGCGTGTCGGCAGAACTGCGGGGGCTGGTCTCGCTCTGCATGCGCTAACCGGTGTTTCGCATGCCCGCGGCAATCGCGTTGATCGAACGCTTCAGGGGCGTCAGCCAGGAGTCCTGCTCGACTTCCGCCACACCCCCGCTACGGTAGCGCTTCAGCATCCGCACCTGGATATGATTGATCGGGTCGATGTAGGGACGCCGCCGCGACAGTGACAGCGCCAGCGGCTGGTTGTCTTCGAGGAGTGCAGCGATCTGAGCCACCTGCCGCACCCATTCGACAGTCAGCCCGAATTCGTCGACGATAGCCCGGTAGACGCGCTGCGCATTGGGATGTTCGCACAGCCGTGCGTATTCCTCGGCGATCTCGAGGTCTGCCTTGGTCAACGCCATCTGCACGTTGGACAACAACCCACGGAAGAACGGCCACTCACGGTGCATCGCCTGCAGTTGCGCGAGCGCATCGGGGTGCGCATCGGCGAAGCGTTTCAGCGCGCTGCCGATGCCATACCACGCGGGCAGGGTGTGGCGCGACTGCGCCCAGCCGAACACCCAGGGGATCGCACGGATCGAGCCGAGCGATCGATCGGCCTTCTTGCGGTGCGACGGCCGGCTGCCTATGTTGAGCTTGCCGATCTCGGCAACCGGCGTGCTCTCGTAGAAATAATCGATGAAGCCTTCCATGCCAAGCAATCCACGGTAGGCGTCCTCGCCAGCCGCCGCGATGTCGCGCATGTTGGTGAGAAATTCTTCCGGATAACACACCTCGCTCTGCGCCAGCGCAGTGGTGCTCGCCTTCATCAGGCCGGTGACACCCATGCCGATCTCGTAACTGGCCGTCTCCGGATTGCCGTATTTGTAGTAAAGCATCTCGCCCTGCTCGGTGAACTTGATCTCGCCGTTCACGGTGCCAGGCGGCTGCGACAGGATCGCGTCGTGGGTGGGGCCGCCACCGCGGCCAACGGTACCGCCACGACCATGGAACAGCCGGCACTCGACACCGTGTCGGCGCGCCAGCGCAATGATCGAAAGCTGTGCCTGGTAGAGATTCCAGTTGGATGCCAGGATGCCACCGTCCTTGCATGAGTCCGAATAGCCGAGCATGACTTCCTGGCGATTGCCGTTGGCCGCCACGAGTCCACGGTAGACCGGGTTCGACAGTAGCTGATCGAGGATCGCCTGGCTGCGCTGCAGGTCGTCAACCGTTTCGAACAGCGGCGCGACGAGGATCCGGCAGGCCCAGCCATCCCCCGTGTGCCCCGCCAGCCCGACCAAGCGCGCCAGCAGCATGACTTCCATGACGTGTGAAGCGCTGTGGGTCATGGAAATGACGTAGGCACCGAACACATCATCGCCGATCTCCGCCTGCAGCTTGGCCATGCGGCGGAACACCGCAAGCGTCTCGCGCGCCTCGTCGTCGAGGCGTGCGTCGTCGAACTCGATCGGGTCGATGTGGCCGATCCACGCCGCGAGCCGCTGCAGGCGTGCAGCCTCGTCGGCGCCTGCATAGTCAAAATCGGGGTCGATCTGCTTCAGGATCGCTGTAGCGGCACGTGTGTGCACGGTCGATTCCTGGCGGATGTCGAGTTGCAGCAGGTGAAAACCGAAGCTTTCCACCAGACGGATCAGCCCCTGCAGGTGCTGCACCGCAACGATGCGGTCGCCGTGGCTGATGAGTGAGTGGCGCACGAGATGAAGATCATGCAGGAAGGCAGCGGCGTTCTCATACGCGAGATGCGAGGTAAAACTCGGCACACCCGCCAGCGCCTGCCGAATGTACGCGAGATTGGCGTCCAGCCGTGCGAGCATCAACGCCGCCATGCGCCGATAGGGTTCGCGGCTGTAGAGCTGGACTGCGGTCCCGCGAAACACCTGCTCGCCGAATGCGTCCTCGTAAGCGCGTAGCCGTTCGAGGAAATCCGCCGCCGGCGTGCACCAGCCGCTGCTGTGGGTGAGTGTCTGCTTGAGCTCGAGCACGCGTGCGCGGTATTCAGTGAGCGCCTCCTGCATCTGCCGATGGACGGTCCACTCGGTCACATCGGCGGTCACGAAGGGATTGCCATCGCGGTCGCCACCGATCCAGGAACCGAAACGGATGAAGCTCGGAACGCGGATGACCGCATCGCCCTCCGGTGTAGTGCCGTAGTGCTTGCGCAGCGCCCTCTCGAAAAACTGGTAGGCACGCGGCACCGCCTCGAACAGGCTCTCGCGCACGTAATAGAGGCCATTGCGCACCTCATCGCGTACTTCAAGTTTGGCACTTCGCAATTCGTCGGTGCGCCACATCACCTGGATTTCGGCGGCGAGCTGGCTTTCCAGTTCGCGACGGTCGTTGATCCCCAGCGTGGAATGGTAAAGCTGGTCGCAAATCAGGAAGATGCGGCGCATACCCTCCATCACCGCACGGCGGCGCGCTTCGGTGGGGTGGGCCGTGAACACCGGCGCATAGTGAAGGCGATCGACCATGCTCTGCAGCGTGGCCACGGAAATACCCTGCGCGCGGAATTGCTCCAGCGTGCGGTCGAACGAACCTTCCCACAGCGCGAGGCTGTGCGACAGCAGGCGGCGTCGGTTGCGGTATGCGTAACTTTCCTCGGCGACATTGACCAGCATGAAGTAGCTGGAAAAAGCGCGCACGACGAGTTCCACCTTCTCCGCGGGCATGGCGTCGATCATCGCCATCAGCTCGGAGCGGCGCTGCTGGTCTTCGTGCTGGTGCAGCTCGGCGAAGCCGCGGCGCAACGTTTCCACCGCCTCGAACACCTCCTCACCGGCGAACTGCAGCAGTACCTGTCCAAGCAACGTGCCCAGGAGCTTGACCTGGGCACGCAGATCGTCATCCGTCAGCAGGGTCTGGGAGTCGTTCATGAACAATCAACCAATCCGGTTAGGCAAAGTTTTGGATTCTCGCACATTGAGACAGGTCACCCAACCGCACGGCGTGCATTGCGAAACATGCGCAACCACGGTCCGGCGCCCTGCATGTCGTCGGGTTTCCACGACAGCTGGGCGGCACGGAACACCCGCTCGGGATGCGGCATGAGAATGCCGAAACGGCCGTCTGACGTGGTGAATCCGGTCAGCCCCCAAGGCGAGCCATTGGGGTTGTATGGATAGGTTTGTGCCGGTACGCCGTCATGGTCGACATAGCGCAGCGTCGCATATGCCGCGGCTGCGTGTGCTGCCTCGCGGAACACTACCCGCCCCTCGCCGTGCGATACCGCGATCGGCATTGCGGAACCGGCCATGCCCGCAAAGAATATGGAGGGCGAGTCCAGCACTTCGACCTGCACGAAGCGCGCTTCGAACTGCTCCGACAGGTTGCGCTCGAAGCGAGGCCACGCCTCCGCACCGGGAATGAGGTCGTGCAACTGGCTCATCATCTGGCAGCCGTTGCATACGCCCAACGCAAAGGTATCGGCACGGCCGAAAAAGGCCGAAAACTCGTCCCGCGCGCGCGGGTTGAACAGGATAGACTTGGCCCAGCCCCCACCCGCGCCGAGCACGTCACCGTAGCTGAAGCCGCCGCAGGCGGCGAGACCGGCGAAACCGGCGAGGCTGACGCGGCCGGACAGGATATCGCTCATGTGAACGTCGACTGCGGCGAAGCCGGCGGCATCGAACGCAGCCGCCATCTCGACCTGACCGTTGACGCCCTGCTCGCGCAGCACCGCGACGCGCGGCCGTGCGCCGCTGGCGATGAAGGGCGCGGCGACATCCTCGTCGGAATCGAAGGTGAGCGCATAGTGCAGGCCGGGATCGGCCGCGTCCGCATGGGTGGCAAACTCCTCCTCCGCGCACGCCGGGTTGTCACGCAGCTTCGCCATCTCGCAGCTGGTGCGCGCCCAAGCGCCTTGCAGATCGGTACGCGCCTCGTCGAGAATTATCCGTTCCTTGCGACGGATACGCACACGGTCGGTGGCATTCGGCTCGCCGATGACAAAAAACTCGGCGCGCAGGCCGGCATCGAAGAAAGCCCGCATCACCGCCGCGGTGTCCGTCCGGCGCACCTGCAGCACGGCTCCTGTCTCCTCGCTGAAGAGGACGTTGAAAATGCGCTCGGTATAACCGCGCGTGTCCGCGTCGACCGGTTCGGGCAATCCTTCATCCTCGACGTCCAGGCGGATCTTTTCGGAGCACAGTTCGTCGACATCGACGTCGATCCCGCAATGGCCTGCGAAGGCCATCTCGCACAGCGCGGCGAAGAGTCCGCCGTCAGAGCGATCGTGATAGGCGAGCAGCTTGCCCGCACCATTGAGCGCCTGAACGGTGTCGAAAAAGGCGGCGAGCAGCGCGGGCGCCGGCGCATCCGGGCAGCGGTCGCCGACCTGCTTGAACGCCTGCGCGAAGCTCGATGCGCCCAGACGGTTCCTGCCCAGACCGAGATCGATGAGGACGAGGTCGGTGTCGCCGGCGTCGGTGCGCAGCTGGGGCGTCAGGTGCCGCGTCGCATCCGGCGTGATGGCAAACGCCGAAATCACCAGCGAGATCGGCGAAGTCACCGACTTCTTCTCCGCACCCTCCTGCCACACCGACTTCATGCTCATCGAATCCTTGCCGACCGGAATCGACACGCCGAGTGCCTGGCAATACTGCGATACGGCGGCGACGGTATCGAACAGCGCGGCATCCTCGCCGGGGTGCCCCGCCGGCGCCATCCAGTTGGCCGACAGCTTCACCTTGCCGAGACCGTCGATGCGCGCGGCGGCAAGGTTGGTGATCGCCTCGACAACCGCCATGCGTCCCGACGCGGGCGCGTCGATCAGCGCCATCGGCGCACGCTCGCCGATGGAGAACGCCTCGCCCTGCGTGGTGCGGTAGCCCGCCAGGGTGATGGCGCAGTCCGCCACCGGCACCTGCCACGGCCCCACACACTGGTCGCGCGCGGTCAGCCCGCCGACGCTGCGGTCGCCGATGGAAATCAGAAACATCTTGGAGGCCACGCCCGGCATCGCAAGCACGCGGTAGACGGCATCCTTCAGTTCGATGCCGTCGAGCGCGAGCGGCGCGGGCAAGGCTGGCTGGTGCACCACGTCGCGCGTCATCTTCGGCGGTTTTCCGAGAATGACGTCGAGGCCGACGTCGACCGGCGCGTTGCCGAAATGGCGGTCGGTCACCAGCAGGTGGTTCTCCGCGGTGGCCTCGCCCAGCACCGCGAACGGGCAGCGCTCGCGCTCGCAGATCGCGCGGAACTCATCCAGGCGCCCGGGCGGAATCGCCAGCACGTAGCGCTCCTGCGCCTCGTTGCACCAGATCTCGCGCGGCGACATGCCGGATTCCTCCGACGGCGCGGCGCGCAGTTCGAAGCGTCCGCCGCGGCCACCACCGTGCACCAGTTCAGGCAGCGCATTGGACAGACCGCCGGCGCCGACGTCGTGAATGGATAGGATGGGGTTGGCCTCACCGAGTTGCCAGCAGCGGTCGATCACTTCCTGCGCGCGCCGCTCCATTTCAGGATTACCGCGCTGCACCGAGTCGAAGTCGAGGTCGGCGGCATTCGCGCCGGTGTCCATCGACGAGGCGGCGCCGCCACCCAGCCCGATCAGCATGCCCGGACCACCCAGCTGGATGAGCAGCGTGCCGGTGGGCAGCAGCTTCTTGTGCACGTGGTCGGCGCGGATGCTGCCGACACCGCCCGCCAGCATGATGGGTTTGTGGTAGCCGCGGCGCTGCCCCGCCACGGTTTCCTCGAAGGTGCGGAAATAGCCGGCGATGTTGGGGCGACCGAATTCGTTGTTGAATGCCGCCGCACCGATCGGGCCTTCGAGCATGATCGCGAGCGGGCTGACGATGCGGTCGGGCTTGCCGTAGGCCTCCGCCTCCCAAGGCTGGGTGTAGCCGGGAATGTCGAGATTGGAAACGGAGAAGCCGCACAGGCCCGCCTTGGGCTTGGAACCGATGCCGGTCGCGCCCTCGTCGCGTATCTCGCCGCCGCTGCCGGTCGCAGCGCCAGGGAAAGGCGAAATGGCGGTGGGATGGTTATGCGTCTCGACCTTCATCAGCACGTGAGTCAGCTCACTGCTGTAGGCGTAGCTGCCGTCCGCGCGCGGATAGAAACGCTGGGTCTCGGCGCCCTCGATCACCGATGAATTGTCTGAATACGCCACCACCGTGCCGCCGGGATGCGCGGCGTGGGTGTCGCGGATCATGCCGAACAACGAGCCCGCCTGCGCCACGCCGTCGATCACCCAGTCGGCATTGAAGATCTTGTGACGGCAATGCTCGGAATTGGCCTGCGCGAACATCATCAGCTCGACGTCGGTAGGGTTGCGCCCCATGCGGGTGAAGTTGTCGACCAGGTACTCGACCTCGTCGTCCGACAGCGCGAGGCCGAGTTCGCGGTTGGCGGCTTCCAGCGCGCCCCGGCCGCCCGCGAGGATATCCACGCGCGTGAGCTCCCGCGGCGCCACATGGCGGAACAGCTGATCGACGTCGGCAAGCGTCATCACCGCCTCGGTCATGCGGTCGTGCAGGAGCGGCAGCAGGCGCGCGCGCGCGTCGTCCGACAGCGGCCGGCCGGCGGCATCCCGCACGTGATAGGCAACGCCCCGCTCGATGCGGCGGATGTTGCCGAGGCCGCAGTTGCGGAGAATATCGGTGGCTTTCGACGACCACGGCGAGATCGTGCCGGGGCGCGGTGTGACGAGGATCAGCGGGTCGTCGGCAGTCGGCGTATCGGTCGGCGTACCGTAATCAAGCGCCTGTTCCAGCTGGGCCCGCTGCGCGGCGTCGAGCGCGCCCTCCACTTCGAGAAAATGCCAGTGGCGCGCCGCCAGCGTACCCAGGTCGAGGCCCCGCGCCGCCGCCTCACGGCGGATCTTGTCGAGACGGAACGGTGACAGCGCGGCTGCGCCGGGGAGGGAGACGAGGGCAGGCATGAGCGTCTTTGCGAACGGGCAAAGGCGCTATTTTAGCCGATCCCCCTTCGGCTCGCCGGGCGGCTCGCTCCGTTGCTCCGCCCGACGCCGCCACTGGTCGAGGCAGTCGAGTCCGCAGAAATGGTGCACATAATCCTGCGCGTCGGCCAGATTGATCGAATCGGGCGGCACTTCCACCAGACAGACCGCACACGTCAGCACTGTGCAGACGGCATCGTCGGAGCAGGTGGCCACCGGCGCGCCCGCAGGAGTTCGAGGTGGGGTTTCCATGACGCTTCCTCCGGATCGGAGCAATGAACTCAGTCTAGTCCATCGGACCGCGCCTGCTAAGATTCCGCCATCCGGTCCGCAACCCCGCTCATGCCGCTCGCACCCGCCTCGCCGCCGCTCTTCAACGCCGCTGACATCCAGGCCATCGACCGGGCCTGGGCGGCGGCGCACCCGGACACGCCCCTGATGCCGCGCGCAGGCGCGGCAACGGCCGAACTCGCCGCCGCGCTCGCCGCCGACACCGGCGAGCCGGTGCTGCTGCTGGCGGGGCCGGGCAACAATGGCGGCGACGCGGTGGTCGCGGCCCGGCTGCTGCGGACCCAGGGCTTTCGCGTGGTGCTGGTGAGCCGTGCCGACCCCGCGCGCCTGCCACCGGACGCTGCGCGCGCGTGGACCGGATGGCTGCAAGATGGCGGTACAGTGCTGCCGGACATTCCCGGCACGCAGCGCTTCGGCCTGGTCGTCGACGGGCTGTTCGGCGTCGGCCTCGAACGCAATATCGAAGGCGAGCTGGCGCGCTGGATCGCCGCGGTCAACGCCATGGACTGCCCGACCCTCGCGCTCGACGCGCCGAGCGGGCTCGACGCCGACACCGGGACGGTGCGCGGCTGCGCCGTGCGCGCCGACCACACGCTCACTTTTCTCGGCCTGAAACCCGGCCTGCTCACCGCCGACGGTCCGGACCATGCCGGCACGCTGCATCTCGACACGCTCGGCGTCGACACCCTGCCCGCTACACCCGGTATCGCGCTGACCCAACTGGAGCGCCGCCATCGGCTGCCACCGCGCCTGAAGAACAGCCACAAGGGGTCGTTCGGCCATGTCGGCGTGATCGGTGGTGCGCCGGGGATGGTCGGCGCCTGCCTCATCGCCGGCCGCGCGGCGCTGGCACAGGGCGCCGGGATGGTGACGGTCGGCACGCTCGATGAGCGCCTCGTCGTCGATTACGGCGAGCCGCGGCTGATGCTCGCCACACCGGAGTCGCTGGCCGCCACTCCGCCTGGCGTACTGGTGATCGGCCCCGGGCTGGCGCAGACAACGCGCGCGCATGCGCTGCTGTCCGCCGCACTCGATGCGCCCGGCCCCCTGCTGCTGGACGCCGACGCGCTCAACCTGCTCGCCATCGATGCCGAACTCGCAGGGCACGTCGCACACCGCACTGCGCCCACGCTGCTCACCCCGCATCCAGGCGAAGCGGCGCGCCTGCTCGGCACCTCGGTCGCGGCGATTCAGGAAAGCCGGATCGAAGCGGCGCTGCGGCTAAGCACACAGTACCGTGCGCACATCGCGCTCAAGGGCGTGGGGACCGTGATCACCCATCCGGACGGCCGCTATGCGATCAACACCACGGGCGGGCCGTGGTTGGCGCAGGCGGGCTCCGGCGACCGCCTCGCCGGCATGGCGGCGGCGCTGATCGCGCAGGGGCTGGCTGCGGGCGACGCGCTCGAAACTGCCGTCTGGCTGCACGGCCAGCCCGGCGGCTGATTCAGCAAACGCGTTGTTTCAGGTAGGCAGCGAAGTCCTCGCTGACTTCGCTGTGCTTGAGGGCGTATTCCACCGTCGCCTGCAGGTAGCCGAGCTTGCTGCCGCAGTCGTAGCGGATGCCGTCGTAGGCGTAGGCCAGAACCTGTTGTTCCTTCAAGAGCGCCGCGATGGCGTCGGTCAACTGGAACTCGCCGCCCGCACCGGGCTTGAGATGCTGGATATGGTGGAAGATGCGCGGGGTGAGAATGTAGCGCCCCACCACGCCGAGTGTCGACGGTGCCTCCTCCGGCTTCGGCTTCTCGACGATGGCATTCACCCGCGACACCCGCTCCGCCATGGGGCTGGCATCGACGATGCCGTAGGATGCCGTCTCCTCCGGGGCCACCTGCTGCACGCCGAGCACCGAGCACTGGTAATAACTGTACTGGTCGACCATCTGCTTCATCACGGGAGGATTGCCATCGATGAGGTCGTCGGCGAGGATGACCGCAAAGGGTTCATTCCCGACCACAGGCTGCGCACACAGCACCGCATGGCCCAGCCCCAGCGCCTCGGCCTGGCGGATGTAGATGAAGTTGACGTGGTTTGGGCGGATCGACTGCACGAGTTCCAGCACCCGCTTCTTGCCGCGCGTTTCCAGTTCGGTTTCCAGTTCGTAAGCCTTGTCGAAGTGGTCTTCGACCGTGCGCTTGGTACGGCTGCTGATGAAGATGATGTCGGTGATGCCGGCTTCCATCGCCTCCTCCACCGCGTACTGGATCAGCGGCTTGTCGACGATGGGCAGCATTTCCTTGGGGCTGGCCTTGGTGGCCGGCAGGAAGCGGGTGCCCAGCCCCGCGACCGGAAATACGGCTTTGGTTACTTTTTTCATGTCTCTTCCCTACATTCCTCTTGTTCAGAAATCAAATTGCTGTTGTGTTCTGTTGTCGGGTTCCAGCAAGGCCAGCAGCGCCGCCTCGTCGAGGATTGTCACCCCGAGTTCCTGCGCCTTCGCCAGCTTGCTGCCCGCGTCCTCGCCCGCCACCACGTAGTCGGTCTTCTTCGACACCGAGCCCGCCACTTTGCCGCCCGCGGCTTCGATGCGTTCCTTGGCAACCTCGCGCGTCAGCGTCGGCAAGGTGCCGGTCAGCACCAGTGTCTTGCCCGCAAGGATACCAGCCGATTGTTGCACCCCCGCGGATTCCGGCCAGTGCACACCCGCGGCGCGCAGTCGCCCCACCACGTCGAGGTTGTGCGGTTCGGCGAAGAACTGGACGATGGATTGGGCCACAATGGGGCCCACCTCCCGCACCGTCATCAGGTCTTCGGCCGTTGCCGCGACCAGTCTGTCGAGTTCGCCGAAGTGCCGTGCCAGATCCTTGGCAGTGGCCTCTCCTACATTGCGGATCCCCAATGCAAAAATAAAGCGCGCCAGCGTGGTGGACTTGCTGGCTTCTATCGCTGCAAGCAGGTTGGCCGCGGACCTTTCCGCCATGCGATCAAGTCTGGACAGCGTTTCCGCATCAAGACGATACACATCCGCGGGTGTGCGCACCAGCCCACGGTCAACCAGTTGCTCGATCAGTTTGTCGCCCAGGCCCTCGATGTCCATCGCGCGGCGTGATGCGAAATGCAGCAAGGCCTGCTTGCGCTGCGCCGGGCAATACAAGCCGCCGGTGCAGCGCGCAGCGGCCTCGCCCTCCAGGCGCACGACATGCGAGCCGCACTCGGGACAGACCGGATGGCTTTGCAGGATATCGAAGCGCGGCGGCGCCGGCTGCGGCCGCCGATCCAGCACCACGGCGACGACTTCCGGAATGACGTCGCCGGCACGCCGCACGATGACCGTATCACCCACGCGCACGTCCTTGCGGTCGATCTCGTCCTGGTTGTGCAGCGTGGCGTTGGTCACCGTCACGCCACCCACGAACACCGGGACGAGCCGCGCGACGGGCGTCAGTGCGCCGGTGCGGCCGACCTGCACCTCGATCGCCTCGACCACAGTGAGCTCCTCCTGCGCCGGATATTTGTGCGCCACCGCCCAGCGCGGCTCGCGCGTAACGAAGCCCAGGTCGCGCTGCAGATCGAGACGGTTCACCTTGTACACCACACCGTCGATATCGAAAGGCAACTGGTCGCGGCGTGCCGCAATCTCGGCATGGAAGGCGACCAGCTCATCCGCGCCGCGGCAAACCCGGCGCTCGGCACATACCGGCACGCCCAGCTTCACCAGGGCGTCGAGCGTGGCGCTGTGCGTCGCCGGCGCATCGCGCCAGCCCTGCACCTCGCCCAGGCCGTAGGCAAAAAAGGACAGCGGGCGCTGCGCGGCAATCGCCGGATCAAGCTGGCGGATGCTGCCGGCCGCGCCGTTGCGCGGGTTCACCAGGGTAGGCTTGCTCGCCTCGCGCTGCTTCGCGTTGTAGCGCTCGAAATCGTCGCGCCGCATGTAAACCTCGCCGCGGACCTCGAGCACCGCCGGGGGGGTGTCGGTATGCAGGCGCAGCGGAATGGCGCGCACGGTGCGCACGTTCTGGCTGACTGCCTCGCCGGTCTCGCCGTCCCCGCGGGTGGCCGCGGCGACCAGCACGCCCTGCTCGTAGCGCAGGTTGATGGCGAGCCCATCGAACTTCAGCTCGGCATGGTATTCAACCGGCGCGTCATCGCTGGCAAGTCCCAGTTCCTTGCGCACCCGCGCGTCGAACGCGCGCGCGCCCGCCGCGGTCGTGTCCGTCTCGGTGCGGATCGACAGCATCGGCACTGCATGGCGCACCTTGGGAAATTCGTCGAGCGGCTGACCGCCGACGCGACAGGTCGGTGAATCGGGCGTGGCGAGTTCGGGGTATTCGGCTTCCAGCGCTTGCAGTTCGCGGAACAGGCGGTCGTATTCCGCGTCCGGAACCGTCGGGGCGTCGAGAACGTAGTAGGCGTAGTTGTGTCGCTCGATCTCCTGGCGCAGCGCCGCAGCGCGCGCCAGGATGTCGGGCGAAGCCATCAGGCGAACAGGCGCAGTGCCCGCCGCGAGCCGGAGGGAACGCCGCGCGCTTCCATGCGTTCATAGATCTGCGCGAGCTGGACGCGGATTTTCTCGATACCCGTGTCGGTCAGCGGACGCAGGTTGTCGTCGACCAGGATGCCGCCGACCTCGTTGGCGAGCTTACGCCCGAACGCAACCATGCTGTCGAACACCTTGAGACCATCGGGCACCCGCGGCACGTCGAACTGCAGCGTCACGCCCTGCGACGCCTGGCCCTCCTGCACGTCGGCCGTGAAAGGCTCGGCGTCGTGGTTGCACAGGGCATACAAGGGTTCGCTACGGCTATCGAGCAACTGGAAAACACCATCGGCGCCGAGCACCATACCATTGGCCGTCGCCTCGGCGATGATGCGTGCCAGGTTGACTGTGCCTTCGCCACGCGCCATGACGTTCAAGCCGATCAGCACGTCGACGTCGACACAAAAACGGTCGATCGCCTGCGCGCGCTCGATCGCCTCGGCGACGTCGTCGCAGGCGATGCGCAGGCCGTGCGCCTGCGCCGTCGCCTGCAGCAACTCACACAGTGAACCCAGCTGTTCGGCCTGCACCGCGCCATTGCGATCGGCCAGCTGCATGGTCACGACCGCCTGCTGGTAATGCACATCGCGCCAGGGCTGTACCTCTTCCCAGTTGCTGGCGCCAACGGGCAGTCCGGACCAGCGCACTGCCTTGCCCAGGACCCGCGACTGGTTGAAGGCGTCGGCGAAGACGTTGGCCAGCGCGCCATCGCAGCCGAGGCGAACACGGTATTCGATGAGCTCGTCGTAGGGTGCGGGCGGCACGTTCGCCGCGGGCGCCGCGGCAGGTGGCACTGGCGTGCGCGGAGCCAGCGTCTCGGGCACCGGTTCCATGTCGATATGCAGCCGCGGCTCGCTGGCCTCGGCCACCTCGGGCACCGCAGCGGCGTCGAACGACGGCTCGCGCAGCGCCGGCTCGACACGTCCCTGGGACTCGCGCGGTGTCACCACCGGCTGTGCCAGCGGATCGACGGAGGGTGCCTGAAAGGCGGCCTCGGCCTGCCTGCGAAAGCGTCGTTCCTGGACCCAGTTGAACAGCACCACTGCCACCACAACGGCGGCCCCGAGCACCAGCAACCAGATTTGCAATTCACTCATGCCTGTTTCCTGACGGAACGGTTGTAGCCGGCACCACGCGGACGAACCATTCGTCCGGGGCCACCATGCCCAGCTCATTGCGTGCGCGTTCCTCGATCGCGTCGCGCCCCTGCTTGAGATCGCCCAGCTCGGCGACGAGCCCGGCGTTGCGGATCTGCAGACGCTGGTTGAGCACCTGCTGCACCTCGATCTGCCGTGCGCCCGTACGCACCTTCAGCCAGCCGCCCTCGCCCAGCCACAGCGGATACTGCAGCAGCACGATGGCGGCGCCCAGCGCCCAGGTCAGGCCCTGGCTGCGTATGCGAGCGATCCAGTCAGCCGCGCTGGCGGAACGCATCGCGTCCGGGGTAGCTCGCCGCCTCGCCGAGTTCTTCCTCGATGCGCAGCAGCTGGTTGTACTTGGCCATGCGGTCGGAACGCGACAGCGAACCGGTCTTGATCTGGCGCGCGTTGGTGGCGACGGCAAGATCGGCAATGGTGGTGTCCTCGGTCTCGCCCGAACGGTGCGAGATCACCGCCGTGTAGCCGGCCTGCTTCGCCATCTCGATCGCCTGGAAGGTTTCCGACAGCGTGCCGATCTGGTTGACCTTGATGAGAATCGAATTGCCGATGCCCTTGTCGATGCCTTCTTTCAGAATCTTGGTGTTGGTGACGAACAGATCGTCGCCGACCAGCTGCACGCGGCGACCCAGCTTGTCTGTCAGGAGCTTCCAGCCTTCCCAGTCGCCCTCGGCCATGCCATCCTCGATACTGATGACCGGGTACTTGTCGCACCACGCGGCGAGATAGTCGGTGAATTTCTCGGCGGTGAGTTTCAGGCCCTCGGATTCAAGATGGTAGAAGCCATCTTTGTAGAACTCGGAGCTGGCGCAGTCGACACCGATGGCGACGTCGATACCGGGCTGCAGGCCCGCCTTCTCGATCGCCTGCACGATGAGCTTCAGCGCTGCCTCGTGCGATTCCAGGTTGGGTGCGAAGCCGCCCTCGTCGCCCACGGTAGTGGTCATGCCAGCGTCGTCGAGCAGCTTCTTCAGCGCGTGAAACACCTCGGCGCCATAGCGCAGCGCCTCGCGGAAACTCGGCGCCCCCACCGGAATCACCATGAATTCCTGCATGTCGATGTTGTTGTTGGCGTGCGCGCCACCGTTGATGATGTTCATCATCGGCACCGGCAGCGCCATCGGCGCAGCACCGCCAAGATAGCGGTAGAGCGGCAGGCCAGCCTGTTCGGCGGCGGCCCGGGCACACGCCATCGACACGGCCAGCAGCGCGTTGGCACCAAGGCGCGACTTGTTCTCGGTGCCGTCGAGCTCGATCATGGTCTTGTCGATGAAGGCCTGATCCTCGACGTCGAGCCCGATGATGGCTTCGCAAATTTCCGTGTTGACGTGCTCGACCGCCTTCAACACGCCCTTGCCCAGGTAGCGCGACTTGTCACCGTCGCGCAGTTCGATCGCCTCGCGGCTGCCGGTCGACGCGCCCGACGGTACCGCCGCGCGCCCCATCACGCCGGATTCCAGCAGCACATCCGCCTCGACCGTGGGATTGCCGCGGGAATCGAGGATTTCCCGGGCGACGACATCAATGATTGCACTCACTTTGTATCCTCAAAATTCAATTTTTGTCCGCGAAGGGTGCGAAGTTCACGACGAATGATCTTCACGTTGCTTCGCCTCGTCGCGGATCAGGTTTTCATCAATCGGTGTTCAATAAAGCCACGCTGTTTCACCAGCGCGTCGATTTCCTTCAACGTTTCCAGGAGTTCCTTCATCATGCCGAGCGGCCACGCGTTGGGGCCGTCGGACAATGCGCATTCAGGGTTGGGGTGCGTCTCGGCGAACACGCCGGCCACGCCCGAAGCCACGGCCGCGCGCGCCAGCACCGGTACGAACTCGCGCTGGCCGCCGCTCGACGTGCCCTGCCCGCCCGGCTGCTGGACAGAATGGGTGGCGTCGAACACCACCGGACACCCCGTGCCGCGCATGATCGCGAGCCCCCGCATGTCGGACACCAGCGTGTTGTAGCCGAAGCTCACGCCACGCTCGCACACCATGATCTGCTCGTTGCCGACCGCGCGCGCCTTGTCGACGACGTTCTGCATGTCCCACGGCGCGAGGAACTGGCCCTTCTTGATGTTGACGGGCCTGCCTTGCTTCGCGACGTTCTGGATGAAATTGGTCTGGCGGCACAGGAAAGCCGGCGTCTGCAGCACGTCGACGACGGACGCGACCTCATCGAGCGGGGTGTCCTCGTGCACGTCGGTCAGCACCGGCACGCCGATCCGCTTCTTCACTTCGGCAAGAATCCGCAGGCCCTCGTCCAGCCCGAGCCCGCGGAACGATGCCGTCGACGAGCGGTTGGCCTTGTCGAACGAGGACTTGTAGATGAAGGGGATATCCAGCGACGCGCACAGTTCCTTCAGCGTGCCGGCGGTATCCATCGCCAGCTGCTCGGACTCGATCACGCAGGGGCCGGAGATCAGAAACAGCGGCCGGTCGATGCCCGCCTCGAAATGACACAGCTTCATTGGGCGTGTTCCTGCTGCTGCGCCAGCGCTGCGCTCACGAAGGCAATGAACAGCGGATGGCCATTGCGCGGGTTACTGGTGAACTCGGGATGGAACTGGCAGCCGACGAACCAGGGATGGACGTCGCGCGGCAGCTCGACCATTTCGCACAGATCGGTACCGGGCGCGCGACCCGCGACGACCAGGCCTTTCGCTTCCAGCTGGGACAGCAGGGTATTGTTGACTTCGTAGCGGTGGCGATGGCGCTCGATGATGCGGTCGGCACCGTAGATGTCGCGCGCCAGCGTGCCCGCCTTCAAATCGCAGGGTTGTCCGCCGAGACGCATGGTGCCGCCCAGGTCCGACTGCTCGCTCCGCTTCTCCAGCTGGCCGGTGCGATCGAGCCACTCGGTGATGAGGCCGATGACCGGATGCGTGGTCGCGGGCTCGAATTCGGTCGAGTGCGCGTCGGCCATGCCGGCCACGTCGCGTGCATATTCGACCACGGCGAGCTGCATGCCAAGACAGATGCCCAGATACGGCACCTTGTTTTCGCGCGCGTAGCGGATGGCAGCGATCTTGCCCTCGACGCCGCGCTTGCCGAAGCCGCCCGGCACCAGGATCGCGTCCATGTCCTTGAGACAGTCGGTGCCGGATTTTTCGATTTGCTCGGAGTCGATATAGTGGATCTTCACCCGGCTCAGCGTGTGCATGCCGGCGTGGATCATCGCCTCGGACAGCGACTTGTAGGATTCGGTGAGGTCGACATACTTGCCGACGAAGGCGATATCGACCGTGTGCTTCGGGTGCTCCAGCGCGTGCACCAGGTTCTTCCACACGGTGAGATCGGCCGCGCGCGCGAGAATGTCGAGCTTGTGGCAGACGATCTCGTCGAGCATCTGCTCGTGCAGCATCGCCGGGATCTTGTAGATCGAATCGGAATCGCGCACCTCGATCACCGCTTCCGGGCGCACGTTGGTGAAGAGCGCAATCTTGCGCCGCTCGTCGACCGGAATCTCGCGGTCGGCGCGGCACAGCAGGATGTCGGGCTGGATGCCGATCTCGCGCAGTTCCTTGACGCTGTGCTGGGTCGGCTTGGTCTTGAGTTCGCCGGCGGTGGCGATATAGGGCAGGAGTGTGAGATGGATGAAGCAGGTGTTTTCCTTGCCGTCCTCGAAGCCCATCTGGCGGATCGCTTCCAGGAACGGCAGCGATTCGATGTCGCCCACGGTGCCGCCGATCTCCACCAGTGCGACGTCGGCATCGCCAGCCCCATCGCGAACGTGGCGCTTGATCTCGTCGGTGATGTGCGGGATGACCTGCACCGTGCCGCCGAGGTAGTCGCCGCGACGTTCCTTGTCGATGACCGACTTGTAGATCTGGCCGGTGGTGAAGTTGTTGCGCTTGCTCATGCGCGCGCTGGAGAAGCGCTCGTAATGGCCGAGATCGAGGTCGGTTTCCGCGCCGTCCTCGGTGACGAATACCTCGCCATGCTGGAACGGACTCATGGTGCCCGGATCGACGTTGATGTACGGATCCAGTTTCAGCAGGGTGACGCGGATACCGCGCGATTCGAGCAGCGCAGCGAGCGAGGCGGAGGCGATCCCTTTCCCGAGGGAAGAAACCACTCCGCCGGTGACAAACACGTACTTCGTCATTGTTGTGAGCGGAGGCGGGTGATGACGGATTCTACTCCATCCCCGCTTGCCGCTCAAAGCACCTGACGGGCATGGCGCGCGCCACCCCTGCCATGAACCCCGCCCTGCCCGCTTGCTCTCCCCACGCCCCTGATGAAGCCTCCAAACAATCGACTGAGCCCACAAGCGGGCGAAGGGAACGCGGAATCGCGTCGCGATGTTTCACGCTAAGGCAGTGCCCTGTCGATGACGATGCGCACGTCGCTCACACCCACCTTGACGTCAGCCAGGCGACCTTCCAGATCGCCCGGCCGCGCCGTGGCGTCCCCCGAGCGGGAAACCCGCGCCACCAGGGTGACCTGCTGCTGGCCAGACAGGGCATTGGCAGGACTCATCGCCATGCTGTCGTCGAGGCGGAAATCCAGCGGCAACCTGGCGGCGCTGGCGCGCAGTGCGGCAACCGGCGCCCCACCCTGCGGGGCGCGAGCGAACAGGAAGACCGTATCGTCGGGGCCCACGTTCGCCCTGAGGGCGGGCGAAAGCTCGACCCGCCCCTCGATCCAGCCGGCGGAGGCTGCCGGCGCCTTCGCCGCAGGCGGTGCAGCAAGGCTGTCCAGCCCGCTCATCGCGGCATGCGCGCGGCGCTCGGCTTCCTGGCGCGCAGCCAGTACATCCCGTGCGAACTCCGATTCGGGTGGCAGCAGCGCATGCAGACGCTTGAAGTAATACGCCGCCTGGGCAAAGTTGGCCTCCTGGAAGGTATTGAGGCCGGCGAGTTCCAGCCCCTTGGGATCATTGGGGTCGATCTCCAGCGCCCGCAGCACCAGTTCCATCGGCCGTCCCTTGAGATTGCCGTTGCCGGCAACCGCCAGCACCTCGGCGAGGCCGGTCATCAACGCCGGCGTGTCGGGACGCAGCCGCAACGCCTGCGCGTAGGCTTGCTGCGAATCTGCCCAGCGCTCCAGCGCCGCGTAGGTCCTGGCGAGCACTTCCCAGGCCTGTGCGTCGTCGGGATTGGCGCGAGCGCGTTCCTCGACCTTGCGCACCATCGCCATGACGTCGTGCGCGCCGTCTCCATCGGCCATCGCGGCAGGCACCGGAGCGTCCATCGCGGTGGGATTACCCAGCCAGACATACAGACCGAACGCCGCGAGCGGCAGCGCGACGGCAAGGGTGTAGCCGAGACCTCGACTGTTGGCGGCGGCCGGCTCGGGGGAGGACTCGGGCGCGAGCGCATCGTCCGCGAGGCGCAACTCCAATTCCTGTCGTGCCGCCTGGTACTGGTCTTCCGGGATCAGGCCGCTGCCACGGTCGGCCTCCAGTTCCCTCATCTGATCGCGGTAGACGGCGATGTTGATGTCGCGCCGCCCGGCGGCACCGGCAGCCTTGCGCGAACGCAGGAGAGGGGGCAACACGAAGGCCAGGGCGATCGCCACAAGTGCGATCGCTCCCCCCCAGAACAGTACGGCCGTCGAGGACAGAGTCATCGCCCTTCGTCCAGCAAGCGGGCGGCGGCGGCGAGCTTCTGTGCATCCGGCGGCTCGGTCGCCGCCGCGCGGCGCCGCCGCAGCGCCAGGTACCAGGCTGCGCCCCCCGCCCCCAGGAACAACACCGGACCAAGCCACAGCAACCAGGTCACCGGTTTGAAGGGCGGCCGATAGAGCACGAAATCGCCGTAGCGCTCCGTCAGGTAATCGATCACCTCGGCATCGCTCTTGCCCGCCTTCATCTGCTCGCGAATCTCGCGCCGCAGGTCCTCGGCAAGCTCGGCCTTGGAACCGGCGAGCGACTCGTTCTGGCATACCAGACAGCGCAGGTCCTCCCCCAGCCTGACCAGACGTTGCTCGATCTCGGGATTTTCGGCGTTGGGCGCCGCCGCATGCGGCGCCTCGGCATGCGCGGGCGAAGCAACAGCCAGCAACAACGCCAGCACGAAAGTCGGGCTGCCGCTCATACGCCCAGCTCCTTCAGTTTCGGTTCCAGCTTCTCCTGCCAGATAGCAGGGCTGATCGGCCCGATGTGCTTCATGCGCACGATGCCCTCGCGGTCGATGACATAGGTCTCGGGCGTGCCGGTGACGCCATAGTCGATGCCGACCCGGCCGTCCAGATCCTCGGCCACCGCCACATAGGGACTGCCGGTGCGCGCGAGGAGCGCGGCTGCCTCGCGGTCACGGTCCTTCCAGTTGAGGCCGACGATGGGCACGCGCCCCGTCGCGGCGATCTGCATCAGAACCGGATGTTCCTGGCGGCACGACACGCACCACGGTGCCCACACGTTGAGCAGCCATACCTTGCCGCGCATGTCCGCCGGGCTGAATTGCCCGCCCGAAGCGCCGACCAGTGGCAGGGTGAATGCCGGCGCGGCGCGGCCGATGAACGGCGAGGGCACCTCACGCGGATTGAGAAACAGTCCCTTGGCGAAAAAGCCGACCAGGATCAGGAAGGCGAGCAGCGGCAACCAGCGTTTCATCTTCAGGCCCCCTGCACGGCAACGCCGCGCGGCAGTTCGCTTCGCCGCAGGGCGATGCGGTAGCGTTTGTCGGACGCGGCGAGAAAGCCCCCCACGACCATGAACGTCGCCCCCAGCCACAGCCAGTTGATGAAGGGCTTGTGGAACAGGCGCACGCTCCATGCGCCTTGTTCGTCGAGCTGCTCACCCATGGCAACGTAGACGTCGCGGAACGTACCCGAATCGAGGGCCGCCTCCGTCATGGCCATGCCGGAAGCGTTGTACAGGCGTTTCTCCGGATGCAGCGTGCCGACCGGCTTGCCGTTCTTCGTCACATCCACCGTGCCACGCGCCGCGCGGTAGTTGGGGCCATCGTATTCGCTCGCTCCGCGGAAGGTGAAGGTATAGCCCGCCAGCTCGGCATAGCTGCCGATGTCCATGCGCACATCCCGCTCGCTTTCGTAGTTGGCCACCACCGCAATCCCCGCGATGCCCACCGCGACACCAAAATGCGCCAACTGCATGCCCCAGAACCCGCGCGGAACCGACCGCAGCTTCTGCCCGAGGCTGCCCGCGCCGTGGCGCAGGCGGTCGCGCAACGCCACGCCCACCGCCAGCGTGATCCACACGGCGAGGAAGAAGCCAAGACTCGCCCATGGCTTGAAACCATCAAGTGTGAGCGGCAACAGGATGGCGGTGGCGACGGCCACGACGAGCGCCCATTTGAGACGTGCCACCGCGTCGGGCAGGCTGGCATCCTTCCAGCGTGCGAGTGGCCCGACTCCCATGAGGAACAGCGCCGGCGCCATCAACGGCACGAACACCGCATTGAAGTACGGCGGACCGACGGAAATCTTGCCCAGACCCATGGCGTCCATGAAGAGGGGATACAACGTACCGAGCAGCACGGCGCCGAGCGCCGCGACCAGGATGACGTTGTTGGCGAGCAGCAGCGACTCGCGTGAGAACCACGTAAACCCACCGCCAGTGATCATCTTCGGTGCACGCCACGCATACAGCGCGAGCGAGCCGCCGATCACCACCGCGAGGAACCCGAGGATAAAGGCACCGCGCGCCGGGTCAGTGGCGAAGGCATGCACCGAGGACAGCACACCGGAACGCACGAGGAAGGTACCGAGCAGCGACAGGGAGAAGGCCAGCAGCGCAAGCAGCACGGTCCACGCCTTGAAGGCGCCACGCTTTTCGGTGACCGCCAGCGAGTGGATGAGTGCGGTGCCGGCCAGCCACGGCATGAACGAGGCGTTTTCGGTGGGATCCCAGAACCACCACCCCCCCCAGCCGAGCTCACGGTAGGCCCACCAGCTGCCAAGCACGATACCCAGTGTGAGGAAGCCCCAGGCCACCGTCGTCCACGGCCGCGACCAGCGGGCCCAGGCCGCGTCGAGCTTGCCGGAAAGCAGCGCGGCAATGGCAAAGGCGAAGGCGACCGCGAAGCCGACGTAACCCATGTAGAGCATCGGTGGATGCACGATCATGCCCCAATCCTGCAGCAGCGGGTTCATGTCGTTGCCGTCCGGCGCGGCGGGCACGAGACGCACGAACGGATTCGAGGTAGTCAGGAGAAAGGCAAGAAAGCCTACCGCAATGAGCCCCATGACGCCCAGGACGCGCGCCGCCATGTCTTCCGGGAGATGGCGCGAAAATACCGAAACCGCAGCGCTCCAGAACCCCAGGATCATCACCCAGAACAGCATCGAACCCTCATGCGAACCCCATGTCGCGGTGAAACGATAAACCTCTGGCAGGCGCGAATACGAGTTCCGCGCCACGTTCAGCACCGAGAAATCGTTGACGAGGAAGGACCAGGCGAGGCAGCCGAAGGCAAGCACGATGAACATGAACTGCCCCTGGGCGGCCGGGCGCGCCACCGCCATCAGGGTGCGGTTGCCACGTTGCGCCCCGTAAAGCGGCAGGATCGCCTGCACCAATGCCAGCAGCAACGCGATGATGAGGGCGAAGTGGCCAAGTTCCGGGATCATGTGTTCTCCTTGTCAGCGTGCGGGCATGCACGCTTCGAAATGCCTGTTCATTCGACCACCGACTGCTGGGCCTTCTGCGCTTGTTCCACCGCGTGGGCCGCTTCCGGGGGCATGTAGTTCTCATCGTGCTTCGCCAGCACCTGGGTCGCAGTGAACACGCCATCGCTGCCCAGTTGGCCCTCGGCGACGACGCCTTTGCCCTCCTTGAACAGGTCGGGGAGGATTCCCGTATAGACGACCGGGATCGTGCGTGCGGTGTCGGTCACGACGAAGTGTACCGACAGGCCGTCGGGTTGCCGCTGGATGCTGCCCTCCTCGACCAGGCCGCCGATGCGGAAGGCGCGGCCGGTCGGCGCCTCGCCGTTGGCGACCTGGGTCGGCGAGAAGAAGAACACCAGGTTGCTCTGGAAGGCGTTGAGCACGAGCCCCGCGGCAATGCCGAGCGCGGCGACGACGAGAACGATCAGGGCGAGTTTCTTGTGACGCGATTTCATGGCCATCTTCACGGTTATTGCGAATCCAGGCTTTGCATGCGGCGCAGGCGGCTCAATACCTGCCGGCGCTGGCGGCGCAACAGCCACACTTCGCCCGCCACGCAGGCGAGGGTGACACCGAAGGAACCCCACACGTAGAACGCATAGCCACCCATGGCCCAGAAAGCATCCCAGCTTTCCCACATCATGTCCGTCTCCCGATTTCGGCACGCGCCCAGTCGGTGCGGCGTTCACGTTCGAGCAGCAGGGTACGCGAACGGGCCAGTGCTGCCGCGATGGTGTACATCCAGGCGGCGAGCGCCATGATCAGCATGCCCCACAGCATGGTCTGCGCCATGGAAGGCGCGCGGGTAAGGCTCACCGACGCACCCTGGTGCAGGGTATTCCACCACTTCACCGAGAAATAGATGATCGGCACGTTGATAACGCCGACCAGGTTGAGCAGCGCGCCGGCGCGGTCGGCGCGACGCGGATCGTCGATGGCCGCCTGCAACGCCATGTAGCCGACGTAGAGGAACAGCAGGATCAGCGAGGAGGTAAGACGCGCGTCCCATACCCACCACGCGCCCCACATGGGCTTGCCCCACAATGCGCCAGTCCACAAGGCGAGAAAGGTGAACAGTGCGCCCGTCGGTGCCAGTGCGCGCGCCATGACAAAGGACAGCCGGGTGTTCCAGGCCAGCCCGATGGCCGACCAGAACGCCATCACGACATAGATGAACATCGACATCCAGGCCGCAGGCACGTGGATGAAAATGATGCGGTAGCCCTCGCCCTGCTGAAAGTCGGTGGGTGCGACGAAGAAACTGATGTACAGCCCGACCGCTGTCAGGATGGCGGCAAGTCCAGCGAACCACGGAATGAGCCGGCCGGCGAGCGGATAGAAGGTCGCCGGCGAGGCGTAATGATAGAAGTTCAAGCGCTTACTCCACGGAGACCCTGAGGGCCAGTGCGCTGATCCAGGGCGCAATCAGCAGGGCCATCACCAGCAAGGCCCCCAACAGGGACAGGTGCGCCTCGGCGCCAGTTCCCGAGAGCGTGCCCTCGACCGCGCCCGCCCCGAAAATCAGTACCGGCACGTACAGGGGCAGGATCAGCAAAGTGATCAGCACCCCGCCGCCACGCAGGCCGAGGGTCAGTGCCGCGCCGATGCCGCCCAGCAGAGACAGGATGGGCGTGCCGATCGCCAGCGACAGCACCAGCACCCACAGGGCATCGCCCGGCAGGCCGAACTGGATACCGAGTACCGGCGCGATCAACAGCAGCGGAATACCATTGATGATCCAGTGCGCGAGCGCCTTGCCCAGCGCGAGGACGGTGTTGGGATAGGGCGAAAGCAGCAATTGTTCCAGACTGCCGTCGCGATGATCGTCGGCGTAGAGTCGCCCCAGTGACAACAGGCAGGCGAGCAGCGCTGCGACCCATACCACGCCGGGACCGATGCTGCGCAGCATCGTCGGCTCCGGGCCGATGCCGAGTGGGAACAGGCTCGTCACCATGACGAAGAAAAACTGCGCAGTCAGCCAGTCGCCGCGCCGGCGCGCAGCAAGCAGGATGTCGCGGCGGATCACAGTGGTCAGGAAGCGCAGCATGCGGGCTCATGGAAAGGGCGCATCATTCCCCGACCGAAATCGACTTGGGCGTGATATCCGTGAACGCAAACGGCTGGTGGGTCGTCATGACGGCCATGCCGCCGGCGGCAACGTGATCCTGGATCAGTCCTTCCACCATGGCGACCCCGTCGACGTCGAGGCCGGTCAGGGGTTCGTCGAGAATCCACAACACCGCACCGGCGGTCAGGAGGCTGGCCAGGGCGACGCGTCTGCGCTGGCCAAAGGAAAGCACGCGCGCCGGCAGGTCGAGGCAACGCCCCAGCCCGACCCGCTCCAGGGCAGTCACAGCGTTCGATTCGTTCAGTTCTCGCCCACCCAGTTCCGCGGCAAGGCGAAGGTTTTCCAGCGGCGTGAGGTCGTCCTTGATGCCATTGGCATGGCCGACGTAGGCCATTTCACGTCCGTACCGCTCGCGCATGCGATCGAGCAGTTCCCCGCGCCAGCGCACCTCACCCGCGGCGGGCTGTGACAGACCACACAGGATGCGCAAGAGGCTGGTCTTGCCATGGCCGTTGCCACCGCGTACCCACAGCGCCTCCCCTGCGCCGAGATCGAAGCCAAGCCCCCGGAACAGCGCGCGCTCGCTGCGTTCACAGGCGAGATCGTGGGCGGAAAGTACGGGCGGGGTCATCGGGGCAAAGGCTATGGAACCAACCCCGCAGCTTACCAGAATTCACCGTCCCCAACGGGGAACGGCGCATGAAGGAGCGGGCCGGGGGGGGGGGACTCCGGCAAGCGCCCGGAACAAGGGAGCCAAAGCCCCCTTGTCCGGCCCCGCGATGCGGATCAGTACGCTTTCTGCGCAGACGCCTTGCTGTTGCCGACACTGGCCGGCACCTTGTCGACGCCGAGCGCCTTCTTCAGGAGTGCGATGCCTTCCTGCGACGCATCGACCGAACGGGTCAGCGATTCGCGCGCGTTCTGCGGGTTATGGAAGCCGTCGGAGTTCTCGGCGGTCCACCATTCCCAGTAGAGGGTGGCGTCGTACTGCAGGTCGTAGGCCTTGTCCATCACGTCCTTCGGCACCTTGCCATCCTGCTGCGCCTTGCCGATCCAGTCGATCAGGCTGGCGAGCCAGAACTCGGCCTTGGCGAGCTTGCCACGCACGTAGTTCTGCACCGAATCCATGTGGTAGAGCGCATCCTTCTCGCTCCAGTCCTTGTGGCAGGTGAGGCAGGTTTCCTTGATCTGGAATCGCGGCGACATCTGTTGGTGCGAAGTCAGCGTCTTGCCATTGGCCAGAACCTTTTTCGGCATGTGGCAGTTCTTGCACTCGACGCCCGCCCGCTCGTGCTTGGAGCCCCAGTACGTCTCGAACTCCGGATGCTGGATCTTGGGCAGATACGCACCGGTGCCAGCGTGCTTGAAGTCCTTGAACTTGTAGTCCTCAGCCATGACCTTCTTGTAGCCGAAGACGTTGGTCCACGGAAACAGGTTGGTGCGTGCGTCCGCCATACCAACCGGCTTGTGGTCTTCCGGATCGGTGCAGTCATAGCCGGGCCCGCAGTTGTACTCGACGTGACATTGCGCGCACATCAGGTTGGAGTCGGTCCGGTTGAGCACGCCAATGGCGCGAAAATCAGTGCCGTTACGCTTGAACGTGACCTTGGTCATCGTCGTCTTCTGGCTCTTTTCCGGATCCATGGGATAGGTGCCCAGCTTGCGGTCCACCACGGCATGGATCAGCGCATCGCGCACCACGCGCGGCCCCGCCGAGTGCGGATCGTGGCACATGAAACAATTGAGCGGATGCTTCATTGCGCGTGCGAATTCGACCGGCTTCGTGGTGCGGTCCCACTTCGCAGCAGGATGCTTCTCGCCTCGATAGCTCCAGTCGAGAATGTGGTCCTGCGTCTTGCAGTTCATGCACACCGGGTTGACAGCCGTGACCGTCTGGCGCATGAATTTCTTCTGGTCGGAGGTTTCCGGCTCGCGGTCCACCAGCACGTTCCACGCATTGTTCGCCGCCAGTTCGGCCTTGTTGATATAGGTCCAGTCCTTGAACTGGATGCGGCCACCGAAGCCGCGGTCGACCGCCCACTGGTCGACCAGCATGAAAGCATGCGAGCGTGGCTCGCCGTGTTCCTTGGTAAAGCCATATCCTTCCATCAGCTTGTCGAACAGCGGGGAGCGTCCCTTGAAGGTCGCCTTCTCCAGACGCGCCGGCGAATGCAGATTGGTCTGCACGAAGGAGTTGTACTGGTCGGCGTGGCAGCTGGCGCACGCGCGATGATCGACAACAGTCACCGGGCGCGTACCCATGTTCTTGGGCTTGGCTGTTTTCAGATGCGCATCCGCGTTTTCATGGCAGTGCGCGCAGTTCACCGTGGCGTGACGCCCCTCTGCATGGAAATCCTCGATTTCGACATGGCACGCGAAACACTTCTCGGCATCCACCGGCTTGATCGGCGGTGTCGGCGCGGCGTGTGCGGCAAGCCCGAGCCATGCCGCGACCGCGGCCAGCAGCCCGCGCGAAAAACGATTCCCTCTGCTCATGGCGTTCTCCCTCGAAAGAACTCGGTCAATGCGTGCGATCAGGCGAAACAGTCCGCCATGATGTTCTTCAGCCAGCCGACGGCGTACTCCGCCTCCAGCTTGCGCAGCGTGGCGATGGCCGGCGTATCGATCGCGGAGATGCCGCCTGCCTCCTGCGCATAGATCAGCTTGCCATCTTCCACCCGATAGACGTGCACCACCGAGAACCCCCATTCGGGCGCGGCGATGCTGTAACAGGTGTTGACGAAATGGGGCTCCGGCGCCGGCTTGCCGGCGAGGCGGGCGACGATCGCACCCACCGCCACCTTAGCCTGGGTTACCGCGGCATGCGCCGACTTCGGCATCGGATAGACCGGCAGGTCACCATGCACGCAGGCGTCGCCGACGACCCACACGTTCTTCTGCACGGTCGATTCCATGGTCAGCATGTCGACCGGGCACCAGCCTTTTTCGTTGGTGAGGCCCGCCGTCTGCGCGATGTTTCCGGCATGGTGAGGCGGGATGACGTTGAGAACGTCGGCCTTGTGCTCACCAAAGTTGGTGAAGGCCGTCTTCGTCTTGGGATCGATCTTGACGACCCTGCCGTCGGATGCGCCGGGTACCCACTCGATCATGTTGCCGTAGTGCGTTTTCCACGCCTGTTCGAACAAGCCCTTCTTGGAGAAGGAATCGTTGGCGTCCAGGATGAGTACCTTCGATTTGGCCTTGCCGTGCCCCTTCAGGTAGGCAGCCACCTGCGACGCGCGCTCGTAGGGGCCGGGCGGACAGCGGAACGGCCCGGGCGGCACCGCAATGATGAAGGTCCCCCCGTCGGGCATAGCCTCCAGCTGCCTTTTCAGTGCGAGCGTCTGCGGACCCGCCTTGTAGGCGTGCGGCAAATCACCGTCCGCCAGCTCCGCACTGTAGCCTTCGACACCCGCGTAATTGAAGTCGATGCCGGGCGAGAGCACGAGCGCATCATAGGCAAGCGTCTTGCCGCCCTTGAGTGCCACGCTGCGCTTGACCGGATCGATGGCGGTCGCCTCATCGAAAATGACGGTGACGCCGCGCTTCTGCAAACCGTCGTAGCCGACCTCCAGATCCTTGAGGTTGCCATGCCCGGAGATGACTTCGTTGGACAGCGGGCACGACACGTAAACCTGGTTGCGCTCGACGAGAATGACGTCGACCGATGGCGCCATCATTTTCAGATATTTGGCCGCAACCGCCCCGCCAAAGCCCCCCCCCACCACCACGACACGCGAACTTCCGTTCGCACGCGCCAGGGGAATGTGCATCCCCGCAGCGGGGATGCCAACGGCGATCGCCTTGAGGAAGTCACGACGATTGAATCGGCTCATGGCAATCTCCTGGTTATTTCTGGCTTGCGTAATAGTCCGAGACGGCCCGCAGCTCCTCGTCGCTCAGCCGCTGCAGAGCCCGGCGCATCTGCTGGTTCGGCATCGCAGTCGCGTCATCGCGATACTTGAGTGCTTCGAGATGGAGATAGCCTGCCCACTGCCCGTTGAGATGCGGGGTCACGGCATCGCGCGCCACGCCGTCGTCACCGTGGCACACCGCACAGCGCTTGAGCGATTGCGCACCAAGCCGCACCCGTGCGTCATCGGTCTTTTGCGCCTGCGGCACCCACGGCTTCCTGGAGAAATAGGCAGCAAGATCGGCAATCTGCACGTCGCTGTAGCCCTTCAGCAGGCGCCCCATGGTCGCGGAAAAACGCGTCCCGCTCTTCCACTCCAGCATGACGTTGGTGAGATAGGATTCGGGCAGACCGCCGATGGACGGCATGCTGGGCCCCACGGACACCCCTCCGATACCGTGGCAGTTGTTGCAGGTATTGGCCAAAGTCTCGATGGACTCGGCGGCGTGAGCCGAACCGAAAAGTCCGGCCAGAACCATGGCCGTCACAGCGCGTCTACCCATGCTTGCCTCCCGATTGCCTTGTCCGCCCCCCGGCGGACTCGCCTCGAATCGATCTGGCCGCCTGCTACCTGCCGCCATTCAAATCAATATAGAACAGCGCGGCGCACTTGTCGGGCAAAACGACACAGCGGACAAAATTATTTGGCCGCCGGCAATCAGGGCGCGAAGGTGTTGCCCACCAGGTCCTTCACGTTCGCCTGCGGCGCATGGCATTGCACGCAGACATGTCGGTTGTCCCCCCGCTTCAGGCTGCCGTCGTCGAGCTTCACATAGTGACTCAGTGGCATGGGGGTGGGATCGCCGGCAGCGCGCGCCTTGCCGATGTCGTCCGGCGCGTCGTGGCAGCGCAGGCATGCGTTCTTTTTTGCACGAATCGGCAAAAGGTTCTCGATCTTGTGCGGCACCTGCGGCGGCGCGCCGAAATAAGCACGTTTCAGGGCCTGCGCCGCCGAAGGTTCGGTCTCCGGATAGTCGAAGACGTCCGGAGTGGGATCGTCGAACACGCTGGTCGCCGAAAGGCCAATCTGATCGTCGCGCACCACGACCTCGGCCGCCTGCAGCGCACCATAGGTCACACCCACGAGGCCAATCGCCAGAACTGCCGTGATGGTCTTTTTCATCTCCGTTTCCTCTTGGTTAGGGTTGTTTCGTCGTACCTTGCGGTCGCGCTTGCCAGCGCCAGGCAAAATCCAAGCTGTTTTCGGGGCACGATGGCAGGCAACGGCCACAGTTGGTGCACGCACCCGATGCAACCATACCCCGTTCCGCCGCCTGCTTCAGGTTGAGCACCTGCGGCTCCGGACACACGCGTGCGCACTCGCCGCAACGCGTGCAGCTTGCGTCGTCGAAGCGCACACGGATCGCTGCACGGCTGCCCAGCAGCCCGTAAAACGCGCCAAGCGGGCACAGGTGGCCGCACCAGCCGTGCTTCAGGATCAGCAGGTCGAAAATGAAAATCCCGAGCGCCGCAGTTAGCCCCAGGCCGGCACCGTAGATCAGTTCGCGGTGCAGCATCGAGATCGGGCTCACCCATTCGAAGGCGGCAACCCCCGTCAGGGCGGACAGCACCAGCGCCATACCGAGAAACCAGTAACGCGTGGTGCGCGGCAGCGTGAAGAGATTTTTCGGATTGAGCCGGGTGCGCAGCCAGGCGGCCGAATCCGTCACGAGATTCATCGGACACACCCACGCGCAGAACACCCGCCCGGCGAAGGCGTAGAAGACCAGGATAACCCCCGCGCCGGTCAGCACCGTGGTATGCAGCCAGTGCCCGGAAACCAGTTGCTGCAGCACTGCGAAGGGGTCGGCCAGCGGAAGCACGCCAAGCAGTTCCGCAGCCGAGAGATTGCCGCGCAGCAAGGGCGCACCGGCCACTTCCCAGCCCCAGTGCAGGGTGCCGAAGAACATCAGCAGCACCGCGAACTGCACACTGCGGCGCAGGATCAGGTGACGCCAGCCCCACAGGCTGACCTTCGGCGACTTGGGCGGTGCGTTCACAGTTCGAGTTCTTCATTGAGCACATCCATTCCCGGTGCTTTCTCCGGTATCGCCGTATCGGCTGGCGGCGGTGCCGTGGGGGCAGACGACGGCTCGGCGGGTGCCAGCGAGCCCGACGCCGGCTCGCCTTTCCACCCCAGCCGGTAATGGTCGCCGATACGTCCCTGCACCAGCTTGGGATTCAGCACGCGAATGGCCGCCTCCTCGGTGGGGCAGGCTTCCTCGCACATGCCGCAACCGGTACAGGCCTGCGAGTGGACGATGGGCACGAACATCGCGTGCTTGCTCAGCTGGCGCGGATGGTTCTGGATGGTGATGGCCGTATCCTTGACCGGGCAGACGCGGTAACACACCTCGCAGCGCAAACCTTGCCACGACAGGCAGGATTCGGCGTCGATCACCGCCAGCCCCATGCGCGCGTCGGCGATATCCTTGAACTGCGGGTCGAGCGCGCCGGTCGGGCAAGCCGGCACGCAGGGGAAATCGGTGCACATGTAGCACGGCACCTTGCGTGGCACGAAATACGGCGTACCGATGGGCGCGCCGTCCTCGGCGCGCGCGAGGCTCAAGGTATCGTACGGACAGGCGTCCACGCACTGGCCGCACTTGATACAGGCGGCGGCGAAATCGGTCTCGGCCAGCGCACCCGGCGGGCGCAGCGCAAGCATCGCCGCCGCCGCTTCCTGACGCAACAGGTGCGACCACAGCAAACCACCGCAGGCCGCGACTGCCGCACCCTGCATGGTCCGCATCAGGAATTCCCGCCGCCCCGCATCCATTTCACCGTCACCCGTCTCCGCTCACTGCGCCGTGCATGCCGCTACCCACTCACGCCTTGTAGATCTTGACCGCGCACTTCTTGTAGTCGCTTTCCTTGGAAATCGGGCAGGTCGTGTCGAGTGTGACGCGGTTGATGAAGACGCCCTCGTCGAAGAAGGGCACGAACACCGTACCTTTCACCATCTTGTTGCGCCCGCCGGTCTCGACCCGCACCTTGACCTTGCCACGGCGCGATTCGACCCACACCAGGTCGTTGCGCTTGAGGCCGCGCGCGCTGGCGTCGGTCGGGTGCATCCACAACACTGCCGCCGGGACCGCACGATGCAGTTCGGGCACGCGACGCGTCATGGTGCCGGAATGCCAGTGCTCGAGCACACGACCGGTGCACAGCCACAAGTCGTAGTTCGCGTCCGGCTGCTCGGCCGGCGCGGCATACGGGCGGAAGAAGATCTTCGCCTTGCCAGCAAGGCTCTTCGGCGCAGGGTCGGTGATGCCGTCAAGGTTGCCGCTCGGAATGGCCTTGAACAACTTGCCGTAGAACTCGATGCCGGCGCCCTTTGTCACGTAGGGGTCATACTGCTCGTTGAAGCGCCAGGCGACTTCCTTGCCGTTGACCACCGGCCACTTGAGACCACGCACGCTGTCCTGATGATAGACATCGAAGTCGGCGAGGTCCTTGCCCTTGCCCTTGCCGAACAGCTGGTATTCCTTCCAGAAGGCCTTTTCAGGAAACCAGCCATCCCCCAGGAGCTTGGCAACATGGTTGTCGTGGCCCTTGGCCACCGCGTCCGGCCATTTCACCTTGAGGTTATCCGGCGTCGCGAACAGTACCTTGTACAGGCTGTCGTCCGGCGAATAGCCCATCTTTTGCGCCTCGGCCATGACGTCCGGCAGGGTGTTGTCGGCAAAACCGTCGGCCTTGAGCCCGGGCACCTTCTGCTCGCCCCAGAAATCCTTCAGCTTGAAACGCTTGGCAAACTCCAGGGTCTGCCACAGGTCGCCACGCGCCTGCCCCGGGGGCGGCACCTGCTGGCGCCACTGCTGGGTACGGCGCTCGGCGTTGCCGTAGCCGCCCCATTTCTCGAAGATCATCGCGGACGGCAGGATGAGGTCGGCGACCTTGGCGGAGATGCCGGGATAGACCTCCGACACGATGATGAAGTTGTCCTGCTCGCGCGCCGCACGGATCCAGTGATTGGCGTTCGGGTGGGTGTGCCAGGGGTTGTTGACCTGCACCCAGGCCCACTTCACCGACCCGTCCTCGAGGTCACGCAGGATCTTGGCGTAGAACGAACCGATCTTGGGATTGAGCGTCTTCGCCGGAACCTTCCAGTATTGCTCGGTCTCGGCGCGATGCTGCGGATTGGGGACAAGACGATCCGCCGGCAGGCGATGCGAGAAAGTGCCAACCTCGCGTGCAGTGCCGCAGGCCGACGGCTGGCCGGTCAGCGAGAACGCGCCATTGCCGGGCATCGACTGCTTGCCCAGCAGCAAGTGGTTCATGTAGCACTGCTCGTTGACCCAGGTGCCGCGCTGGTGCTGGTTGAAGCCCATGGTCCAGAACGACACCACCTTGCGGTTCGGTTCGATGTACAGGTCCGCCAGCTGCTTCAACTTGGCCTTGAAGGTGTCGAGCGACTCGTCCGGATCGCCCTTGGCCAGTTCCGCGACGTAATCGAGCGTGTAGGGTTCGACGCCCTTCTTGAAGTCATCGAAGCTGATCATCCAGTGCTTCGCCGGATCGGCGGTGTTCTTCTGCTCGACCACGTCGCCTTCTTTTCTCCGCTGGCCGATCGCCTCCCACTTGTCGAGCTTGACCTTCACCTCCTTGGCCTGGGTGTCCTTTTCCGCCGGGTAGGCGTACTTGTCGGTGGCACGCATGCCGTAGCCGATGTCGTAGGGGCCGGTGGCGAATACGCAGTGCTTCTCGACGAAGGCCTTGTTCATCGCATCACGGGCGATGATCTCGCGCGCGATGTAGTTCTGGATCGCCAGATCGGTGTTCGGCTTGAAGATGATTTCCAGATCCGCGATGTCAGACGACATGTTGCGGAAGGTGGTGAGATTGACGATGCGGCAGTTGTTGTGCGCGAGCCGGCGATCGGTGATACGCGACCACAGGATGGGGTGCATTTCCGCCATGTTGGCGCCCCACAGCACCATGGTGTCGGTGTGCTCGATGTCATCGTAGTTACCGGCCGGCTCGTCCGTGCCGAAAACGCTGTAGAACGCCGCCACCGCGCTGGCCATGCAGTTGCGCGCATTGGGATCGAGGTTGTTGGAACGGAAGCCCGCCTTGAACAGCTTGTTCATGGCGTAGCCTTCGTGGATGGTCCACTGGCCGGAGCCAAACATCGCGACGCCACTGGGGCCCATCTGGGAATAGGTCTTGCGGAACTGGCGTTCCATTTCGTCGAACGCCTGCTCCCAGGTCACCGGCACGAACTGGCCCTTCTTGTCGAACTTGCCATCCTTCATCCGCATCAGAGGGTGCGTCAGACGGTCCTTGCCGTACATGATCTTGCCGTTGAAGTAGCCCTTGATGCAGTTGAGCCCCCGGTTCACCGGTGCATTGGGGTCGCCTTTGGTGGCGACGATCCGGCCCTGGTGGGTGGCGACCATGATGCCGCACCCGGTGCCACAGAACCGGCACACGGCCTTGTCCCACTGCCAGTCCTTCTCGAGCTCGGCCGCTGCCGCCTCGGCCAGTTTCGAGATGGGCAGGCCGACCAGGCTGGCCGTGCTGGCAGCAATGCCGGACTTGATGAATTCGCGACGGGATACTTGCATGTTGGTCTCCTTAGTCCTGTAACTCGGTGGGCACGCTGACGCCTTCCATGCCGTCGAGGTCGGGCGGCATGGCGTGGACGATTTCCTCGTCGTGCTCGAAATAGTGCTGCACCAGATCCGCCGCAACGACATGAGGTACCGCGCGGATATGCTTGAACCCTTCGACCTCCGCGCTCACACTGGGTGCCTCCAGGGTGACCACGAGCTTACCCCGATTGGCATCGATCGCGTGCACCTCCACTCCTTCTATAGCAGACAGCGCCTGCGCCACCGATTCCGCCCACTCCGGGCGGGTGCTGACAGCGATTCCAGATATGTTCATCCGATATCTCCGAAATTCGTGGTTGTCCCGATTCTGGTTGGGGGTAATAATAAAAACCTTGACCAAAATCAAGAAAATCCGAAACTACCACCCTGAGCCACCCAAGCTGCCTATCTTCCCCGGACCCGCCGGAACAAGCCGCTCCACGCCATGACACCCTACACGCCCGAATCCATTCCCGACAGCCTGCGCCGCCTGCCACTCTTCAGCGGCATCCCGCCCGAGGAACTGACCCCGCTCCTGCCGGGCGTACGTGAATTCAAGGTACATGCGCATGAGATGCTATTCCAAAAAGGGGACAACCTGCGTGGCATTCATGTGCTGGTGAGCGGACAGGCGAAGCTGTTCATGACGACTGCCCAGGGCACGGAAAAGCTGATCATGATGGTGAAGCCCGGGCAGTCCTTCGGGGAAGCCGTGGTGTTTCTGGACCGCCCCTGCCCGGTATGCGCCGAGGCGACACAGGACAGCACGGTGCTCATCGTCGGCAAGGACGTCCTGCTCACCATGATGGACCGCAACCCCGTGTTCGCCCGCAAGATGCTGGCGAGCATTTCCATGCGCCTGCACGAACTGATGGCGGACATGGAGACCTGCACCCTGATGAACAGCCTGCAGCGCGTCGTCAGCTACCTGTCCCACCAGATGCCGGAGGACGAACCCAAGTCCTGCGAAATCCGGCTCGATACCAGCAAGCAGATGCTCGCATCACGGCTCAATCTGGCGCCGGAGACCTTCTCGCGTGCCCTCCACCATCTGGCGGAAGGCGGCGTCATCGAGGTCAGCGGACGCACCATCCGTGTGCTGGACACGCACCGGCTGAAGACCTTCCAGGGGTGATTCGAGAGCCGACGGGGGGCGAGACGCGGCGAGCCCCTTCCCCTTAGACGGGGGTGAGGTGATCCACAGCGCAGGCCGCTTACCGCTTGGTGCTCGCGGCCAACTGCCGCCACGTCGCCACGACCGTGTCCGGGTTGAGCGAGATCGAACCGATCCCCTGTTCCACCAGCCACGCGGCAAGATCGGGATGATCGCTCGGCCCCTGGCCACAGATGCCGATGTATTTGCCGTGGCGCCTGCATGCGGCGATCGCTTCGGTTAGCAGTTTCTTGACTGCGGGATTGCGCTCGTCGAAGCCCTCGGCGACGAGTCCCGAATCCCGGTCGATGCCGAGTGTCAGTTGGGTGAGATCGTTGCTGCCGATGGAGAAACCGTCCACGTGCCCGAGAAAGTCATCGGCCAGCAGGACGTTGGACGGAATCTCGCACATCATGATCAGACGCAAGCCATGTTCGCCGCGCCGCAGGCCGTTTTCCCCCAGAAGTGCGGCCACCGCCGCGCATTCCTCGACGGTGCGGACGAAGGGAATCATCACTTCGACGTTGGTGAAGCCGAGCGTCTCGCGCACCTGCTTCACCGCGCGGCACTCCAGTTCGAACGCGGGGCGGAATCGGGCAGACACATAGCGTGCCGCGCCGCGCAGGCCCAGCATGGGGTTCTCCTCCTTCGGTTCGTAGCGGTCGCCCCCCAGCAGGTTGGCGTATTCATTCGACTTGAAGTCGGACAGCCGCACGATCACCGGCTTCGGCCAGAACGCCGCAGCCAGGGTGGCGATGCCCTCGGCAAGTTTTTCCGCATAGAAGGCGACGGGATCGGCATAACCAGCGGCGCGCGCGTCGATATCGGCACGCAGCGGGTCCGGCAGGTTCGCGTATTCCAGCAGCGCGAGCGGGTGCACGCCGATGGCCCGGGCGATGACGAACTCCAGCCGTGCCAACCCAACGCCGTGGTTCGGGATCTGCGCGAACTCGAAGGCGCGCTCTGGATTGCCGACGTTCATCATCAGTTTCACCGTTAGCTCGGCAAGCGGCGTCTGGGCCTGCGTCTCGACCTCGAACGCAAGTTTTCCGGCATAGACGAAACCGGTGTCCCCCTCGGCACACGACACGGTCACCACTTCGCCGTCGACGAGTTCGCCCGTCGCATTGCCTACGCCCACGACTGCGGGGATGCCCAGCTCGCGCGCGACGATGGCAGCGTGGCAGGTGCGGCCGCCACGGTTGGTGACGATCGCCGCGGCGCGCTTCATTACCGGCTCCCAGTCCGGGTCGGTCATGTCTGTGACCAGCACGTCGCCCGGCTGCACCCGCTCCATTTCGGCGGGGCTCGCGATCAGCCTTACCGGCCCGACACCGATCTTTTGGCCGATGGCGCGGCCGCTGACGCGCACTGCCCCCGGCGCCTGCAGGACGTAGCGCTCGGCCATGCCCGTCACGCGCGCCTTCACCGTTTCCGGCCGCGCCTGCACGATGAAGAGTTCCCCGGACTCACCATCCTTCGCCCACTCGATGTCCATCGGACGGCCATAATGCAGTTCGATCCGCACCGCCTGGCGCGCCAACTCCAGCACCTCGGCATCGGTCAGCGCGAAACGACGGCGCAATTCCGGAGGCGTATCCTCGATCATGGTCGCGCCGTCGCGCCAGACCATGCGGATCGCCTTGGCCCCCCGTTCCCGCCGCACCACAGCAGGAAAGCCGTCGGCCATGCGCGGCTTGTGGACATAGAATTCGTCTGGGTTGACCGAGCCCTGCACCACCGTTTCACCCAGGCCATATGCAGCCGTGATGAACACCACGTCGCGGAACCCGGATTCCGTATCCAGGGTGAACAGAACCCCCGAGCAGGCCAAGTCGGAGCGAACCATGCGCTGGATGCCGGCCGACAACGCGACCTCGGCGTGGTCGAAACCGTGGTGCACGCGGTAGGCGATGGCGCGATCGTTGTAGAGCGAGGCGAAGACCCGCTTCACGTGCATGAGCAGCGAATCGGCCCCGCGCACGTGCAAGTAGGTTTCCTGCTGGCCCGCGAAGGACGCGTCGGGCAGATCCTCGGCGGTGGCAGACGAGCGGACGGCCACCGATATCGTGTCGCCCAGTGCCGCATAGGCCTCACGCAGACCGGCGTCCAGTGCATCAGGCAGCGTCGCCGCCTCGACCCAGGCGCGAATCTCGGCGCCAGCCGCAGCCAGCGCGATGATGTCGGCGACGTCGAGCGCCGCCAGCCGCTGATGGATGCGCGCGCGCAGATCGTTGTGGTCGAGAAAATCCCAGAACGCCTGCGCGGTGGTGGCAAACCCGCCCGGCACCTTGACCCCGGTGCCGGCCAGATTGCGGATCATCTCGCCGAGCGAGGCATTCTTGCCGCCCACCCGGGGAACATCACCCATCGACAGGGCTTCCAGCGGCACGATATAGTCTACGGACATAGGGTCAGGCTCCATGAACGATTACAAGATATTCTGCGTCTCGGATCACACCGGGGTAACGGTCGAGGCCGTCGCCCGCAGCGTGCTGGCGCAGTTTCCGCGCTTCGAGTTTAGCCCGAGCACGCTGCCTTTCGTCGACAGCATCGAACGGGCCCACGAGGCAGCGGCACGCATCGCGGCCTCGCCACGGGCGCTGGTGTTCTCCTCACTCACCGACCCCGCCTTGCGCGAACCGTTCCATCGAGCGGGCATTGCGCTGTTCGATCTCTTCGAAATGATCGCGCCGGCGGTGGGCGCAACGCTCGATGCCTCGGTCACGCCGAGCGGCGGACGCACGCACGGCATGAGCGCCGGCTACGAGGCGCGCATGGAGGCGGTCAACTTCGCCCTGCTGCTCGACGACGGACTCAGCCCCGAACGCCTGGACGGCGCCGATCTGATCCTGATCGGGGTCTCACGCGTCGGCAAGACGCCCAGCGCACTTTACCTCGCCCTGCAATACGGCCTCCACGCCGCCAATTATCCGCTCACGCCAGAAGACCTCGAACAGCACACCCTGCCCGCGGTACTGCTCGACCACCAGCCGAAACTGCGCGGGCTGACGCTGCTGCCGGAGCGTCTCGCGGCGATCCGCCAGGCGCGCTACCCTGACAGCCGCTACGCCAGCCTGGCGCAGTGCCGTACCGAGCTCGCCGCCGCGGAGGCACTGTTCCGCCGGCACGGCGTGCCGATCCTAGACACCACCCGCATGTCGGTCGAAGAGATCGCGGCACGCCTGCGCCACGCCGCCTGAACGTCTCGCCATGCCCGCCCCTCACGAGACGCCGTCCGCGCCACCTTCGGCCACCCAGTCCCGCCAGCCGGCAGCGTGGAGATATGCCCTGCTGGCAGGCTTCGTCATCCAGTTGCTGCTGGTCCTGTTCGTCACCCTCATCGGCCTGCGCCAGCTCGACCTGGCCACACGTAACCTGGAAACGATGGCCGACGTCCAGATGCGCAAGCAGACCTACGCCAAGGCGATGGCACTGACCGCGCGCCAGCGCACCATCCTCATCTTCATGATGTCGAAAACCGACGACCCCTTCGAACGCGATGCCCAGCTCATGCAATTCCGCCAGATGGGCTCGGAGTTCGTCGCGGCGCGCCAGGGAATGCTGAGCATGCCGCTGAATCCCAGGGAAAGCGAACTGATCGAGCGCCAGCGCCAGCTCATCGCCGAAGCGCAGCCGATTCAGGAGCATATCGTCGACCTCATCATGGAAGGCAGCGACCGGGACGTCATCGACCTTGTGCTGAAGGAAGCCATCCCGGCGCAGAACGCGGTGCAGGCGATCGTGACGCAGCTCGACGCCGCCACCCAGCTCGGTGTCATCGAAGCCAGCAGGCAGGCCCGTGCGGCGCAGGACCTCGCGCGCCGCTGGATGCTGTGGCTGTCCGCCCTCGCGCTGCTCATCGGCGGCATCGTCGCCGTGCGGGTGCTGCGTTACACGACACGTATCGGCCACGAGCGCGAGCGCCTCGCCACCCACGACACATTGACCGGCCTGCCCAATCGCATGCTGTTCATGGACCGCCTGGAGCAGGCGCTGGCCCGCGCCGCGCGGCGCAACCTGATGGTTGGGGTGATTTTCATCGATCTCGACCGCTTCAAGCGCGTCAACGACACCCTCGGCCATGCCAGCGGCGACCAGCTCATCCGCGAAGTCGCCCAGCGCCTGCGCGAGGCCTCGCGCGCCGAGGACACGGTTGCCCGCCTGGGCGGTGACGAGTTCGTCGTGGTCATCGGCGACGCTGCCGGGGTCAACGATATCCTGCAGGTGGCCGAAAAGATGCTCGCCGCGATCGGCCAGCCATATCACATCGCCGGACACGAACTGTTCAGCAGTTGCAGCATCGGCATCAGCGTGTTCCCCAATGACGGTGCCGATTCGTCCATGCTGCTCAAGCATGCCGACACGGCCATGTATCACGCCAAGCAGCACGGCCGCGACCGAATTCATCTCTACGACCCGGCGATGAACGCGATGGCGGAGGAACGGCTGCAACTGGAAACGGACCTGCATTACGCCCTGGCACGCAACGAATTCCAGTTTCACTACCAGCCACAGCTTGATCTCGAAAGCGGCCGCATCGTCGCAGTCGAAGCGCTCATGCGCTGGAACCATCCCACCCGCGGCCTGCTCGCCCCTGGCGAATTTCTCGACCTGCTCGAAGCTGGTGGCGACATTCTCAAGGTCGGCCGTGCCCTGCTGCAGGAAGCCTGCCGCGAAGCGGTCGGATGGCATGCCGCCGGCCACGCCGGACTGGTCGTCGCGATCAATGTCTCCGGCAAGGAATTCTGGCACGAGGCTCTGCTCGCAAACGTGCAAGAGGCGCTGGCGGAGTCGCGCCTCCCCGCGAGCGCCCTGCAGCTCGAACTCACCGAAGGCATCTTCATGGAAGACATGCATTCGGCAATCGAACGGGTACGCCAGTTGAAGGCGCTGGGCGTCACGATTGCGGTCGATGATTTCGGCACCGGCTACTCGTCGCTGGCGCACCTCAAACGTTTCCCACTCGATGCCCTCAAGATCGACCGCCTGTTCGTCCGTGATCTTGTCAACGCACCGGTCAATCGTGCACTCATCGCTTCGATCCTCGCTCTCTGCGAGGGCCTCCAGCTCGCCCCCATTGCCGAAGGCGTCGAGGAACCCGCCCAGCTCGATGCCCTGCGTGCCCTCGGCTGCCGCCTCGTCCAGGGCTACCTGGTCAGCCGGCCGGTACCTGCCGCTGACGTGCAGGCACTCCTGCAACGCGATTGGACGGATGCCTTCCGTCGTGTCGCACCGACAATCGGCTGAACGCCTAAAGTTTCCGGCTTGCATGCCGATTCCTCCCGGAGCACCCTTTTTTGCGCCCCAAGGGTCCGATGCTTTCGGCCCGATCCATTCAGGAGAATTCTCGATGCCCGTTTCCGGAGCGTTTCATCGTCTTGTTGCCGCCGCTGCATTGGTGAGCCTTCCGTTCACGGCCTCCGCGGCGGACTACCGCTTCGGCGTTTTCGCCGGCAGTGCCAGCAAGGACAACCAGGCCGAACTGCGCGCCGAATTCAAGCCACTGGCCGATTACATCGCCCAGAAGACCGGCAATGGCGTCCGGCTTGAGATCAGCCAGAGTTTCCGGAACATGGAAAACCGGCTCAACAACGAGGGCCATTTCGCACTCCTGCTCGCGCCCGCCCAGATCACGGCGGATGCCGTCGACGGCGGCTTCGTGCCGGTTGCCAAGTGGAACAAGCCCTTATTCGGCATGTTCGTGGTGGCTGCGGATGCGCCCTACAAGACGATCACCGCGCTCCGGGGGGCGCACGTAGGCCTCGCGTCGCGCGATACCGCGATCGGTCCGCTGTGCATGGATGCGCTCGGCAAGGCCGGGCTGCGCGCCGACCGCGAATTCGCCTCGGTATACGAAGGCAAGTTCATGGACGTGCTGACGAAGGAACTGCGCGCCGGCAGCCGTGACGCCATCTGCATCAGCCCGATCGCTTGGAAGACCCTGAACCAGGAAGCCCCCGGACAGTTCCGCGTACTCGCGGAAACCGCACGCATCCCCGGCTTCGCGCTCAGCATCAACAGCACCCTCGATGAGGCTGACAAGAAGAAACTCACAGCCGTCTTGACCGGCATTGGTGGCGCCGCCGAAGGCAGGGCCGCACTGGCGGCGATCACCGGTTCAGCGAGTGGCGCCACCGAGACCCCCCCCGCCACCAGTGATGAATACGTCACGGCCGGGAAGCTGCTCGCGCAGGGCAAGCAACGCTACGACCAGCAGATCCGCAAGCGCTGACCCGGTCAGGCCGCAGCCACCACGCGCCGCTGCCGCACCACCTCGAACAAGGCGGCGGCAAGGGCTGCCGCCGCATTCAGCGATTCCACCTTGCCCGGCATCGGAATCTGCGCCCGCAAGCGTGCCGCCTGCGCGGCAGCTGCGCTCAACCCGGCGCCTTCGTTGCCGACCACCAGCGCCGTCGGGCCGGTGTAATGCCCGGCATAGAAATCCCGCGGCTCGCCCAGCGCCAGGGCCACGCTGCATCCCTCGAACGCCGCCAGCCAGCCGGGCACCTCGGCGTCCAGCAGCATCGGCAGTACGAACTGCGCACCCTGCCCACCGCGCAACGCTTTCGGCGACCACGGATCATGACAGCCCCTGGAAAGCACCGCGAGCGTCGCACCCGCCGCCGCGGCGGTCCGCAGCATGGCCCCCAGGTTGCCCGGGTCCTGGATATCCTCCAGCACGATCACGAATGGCGTTCCGACAGGCACCTCCGGAACCAGCCAGGACACCTCGGCGAGGATGCCGGTCGGCGTGGCGACGGGAGACAGCTCGGCGAACAGCGCGTCCGGCAGCACGAGGCGGCGCGCCAGTGGGCACCGCGCCGCCAGGCTGGCGCCACGCTCCACCGGGCATGAGGCCGCCCGCACCAGGGTGTGTGGCGCGCCGCCGGCGTCGAGGCAGGCCGCCAGCAGATGCTCGCCGTCGAGCAGCGCCATGCGTGTCTCATGCCGGGCGCGGGCCGACTCGGCCAGTTTCCTGAGCCGCTTGACGATCGGATTGTCACGTGAGGTCACAGCAATTTCGGTCATAGGCGCATTATCCGCGCAGGCGTAGACTCGCACCATGCACATCGCCCTCATCACCCCCTACGGCCCCCAGCAACGCAACGGCAACTGGCACACCGCCACGCGCTGGGCCCACTTCCTGCGCGAGGCGGGGCATACGGTGCGCACCCAGGTCGAATGGGACGGCCATGCGGCCGACCTGATGATCGCGCTGCACGCGCGCCGCAGTTTCGCCGCGATTCGCGCCTTTGCGGAACGCTACCCGAGCCGGCCCTTGATCGTCGTTCTCACCGGCACCGACCTCTATCGTGACATCCACCAGGATGGCGACGCGAACCAGGCGCTCGAGCTTGCGCACCGTCTGGTCGTGCTGCAGGATCGCGGACCCGACGAGCTCGCGCCGCGGCTGAGGTCGAAGACACGGGTGATCTACCAGTCCGCACCGGACACCGAGCGCGTCGCCCCGCGGGACGACCTCTTCGAAGTCCTGGTGATCGGCCACCTGCGCGAGGAAAAGGATCCCTTCCGGGTCGCCCTGGCAACCGCCCACCTTCCCGAAACTTCCCGAATCCAGGTGTCCCACCTCGGGCGCGCACTGAGCGCGGACATGGCCGAGACCGCGCAGCGCGTGCAAGCCAGCCTGCCACGCTGGCACTGGGCCGGCGAAGTGCCACATGGCGCCGTCCTCAGAGCGCTGTCGCGTGCCCGCCTATTGGTCCTCAGCTCACTGATGGAAGGCGGTGCCAACGTCATCTGCGAAGCACTCGCCGCCGACGTGCCGGTGCTTGCGTCCGACATCCCGGGCAACCGTGGGATGCTCGGCGACGACTATCCGGGTTATTTCCGGGTGAGCGATTCAAGGCAACTGGGGATCCTGCTGTCCAGTGCCGAACGTGACCCCGCGTTCTACGCGCGCTTGCACGACCACTGCGGAGCAAGGCGTGCCCTGATGCGGCCGGAGCAGGAAGCCAGCCGCCTGCGGCAGCTGGTGGCAGAGTTCGAGACCGTCGCGGGCTGAGACTCAGCCTTCGGCAAACAGAATGGCGAGCATGCGCGAACGCTCGGCGGCATTCAGCCCGCGCAATACCCGCGCGGCCTCGTCTGCGAGTCGCGCGTCGCCCGTCAGGGAATATGCGACCGCCAGCACGCGCCACGCCTCGGCGAGCTTCGGGTCGACGGCATGCAGCCGCTGCAGCGCCTCGACCACCCCCGCCTGCCCCTTCAGGCGATAGAACGTCAGCCCCAGGTTGTGCCAAGCGGGGAAGTAGTCCGGATCAGTCTCCACCGCCGCGCGGTAGGCCTGCATCGCATCCCGCGGTCGGCCATGGTCACGGTAGGCGTTGCCCAGGTTGTTGCGCGCCCACACGTCACCCGGCACAAGCCGCAGGTTCTGCCGGTAGGCCGCGATCGCCTCGTCCAGTCGGCCCAGTTCGCCCAGCGCACGCCCCTGCACGAACCAGGCGAGTGGATTCGTCGCATCAGCGGCTGCCCATTCCCGCCCCCACGCCAGCAACGCCGCCCAGTCGCCGCGCCGCTCCAGCGCCTGCGCCTGCCGCACCCAGTCCGCCGGCGCACGGGCTACGCGCGCCGCGGCGTCGCTGTCGAGGCCAAACGTCTGGGCTGCGGCCATCACCGGCCCCACGGACACCAGGGCGGCCAGCAGGAAACATGAACGCAAACGGCGGAACATGGCACGGGCATCAAACGAAAACGCCCTCCATTCTACGCCGCGCTTGACGCATCGCTTATGCTGTCGGCTGTTCACGAAAGAATCCGCCATGCACACCAACGAACATTTCATTCCCGGCAAGGACGCCTCGCTCGAGGCTTCCATCGCCAACCTCCAGGCTCGCCTCGAAGCCATCGGCTTCCATATCGAGGAGCGCTCCTGGCTCAATCCCGTGGAAAATGTCTGGTCCGTGCACGTTCGCGACCGCGACTGTCCGATCCTCTTCACCAACGGCAAGGGCGCCTCGCAGCTCGCCGCACGGGCGAGCGCACTCGGCGAATATTTCGAGCGGCTGTCGACCAACTACTTCTGGACCCATTTCTATCTGGGCCAGACGATCGCCAACCGGAATTACGTCCATCACCCCGACGAGCGCTGGTTTGCCGTGGACGGCGGCACCTGGCCGGCCGGGCTGCTCACCCCCGACCTGCAGGCGCACTACAACCCCGGTCGCAGCGTGCGCGCCGACCAGCTGATCGACCTCAACTCCGGCAACGGGGACCGCGGCATCTGCGCCATCCCCTACCAGCGCCTGTCCGACGGCAGGACCGTGTACTTCCCGGTCAATGTCATCGGCAATCTTTACGTGAGCAACGGCATGTCCGCCGGCAACACGCCCAAAGAGGCACGCGCGCAGGCGCTGTCGGAAATCTTCGAGCGCCACATCAAGTTCCGCATCATCCGCGAAGGCCTGTGCCTGCCTGACGTACCCGAGGACGTCATCAACCGCTACCCGCGCATCGCCGCCGGCATCCATGGCCTGCGCGCGGCGGGCTTCGGCATCCTGGTGAAGGATGCCTCACTCGGCGGCCGCTATCCGGTGATGAACGTCACGCTCCTGCATCCCCACGACCAGGGCTGCTTCGCCAGCTTCGGCGCGCACCCGCGCTTCGAGGTTGCGCTGGAGCGCGCGCTCACTGAGTTACTCCAGGGCCGCGCCTTGGACGCGCTCGCGGGCTTTCCCGCGCCCGGCTTCGACCAGGCCGAGATCGCCGACCCGCAGAACCTGGAAATCCACTTCGTCGATTCCAGCGGCGTCATCAGCTGGCAGTTCCTGCGCCACACCCCCGACTTCGACTTCGTCGACTGGAACTTCGCCGCCACCACCGACGAGGATTACCACTGGTCGGTCGACGCCCTGCACGCCGAAGGCCACGACATCTACATCGCCGATTTCACGCATCTCGGCGTCTATGCCTGCCGCATCCTGGTGCCGGGCGTGTCCGAGATCTATCCGATCGACGAGCTCGAATTCGAGAACAACAGCGTCGGCAACCTGATCCGCCCCGCGCTTGCGCGCCTGCCCGACCTCAACGACGACGAGTGCGCCGACCTGCTCGACCTGATCGTCGAACTCGAACTGGCCGACGACCGCCTGGTAACCGTGCTGATCGGTCTTGCTCCCGACCCCGACTCGCCGTGGAGCGACCTCCGCATCGGCGAGATCAAGCTGCTGCTCGCGCTTGCCCTCGGCGACGACGAAGCCATTCTCGAAGGCTGCACCTGGATCGCCCAGTACGGCCAGCGCAGCGAAGCACGCCTCAAGGTCTTCCGCTGCATCGCCGACCTCGTTCAGCTCGACGATCCCGACCCCTTCGAATCCGCCCTCGTCCTGATGTACGGCCGCGAGACGCTGGAGCAGGCGTTCGCCCTGTTCAACCAGGACGAGCGTTTCTTCGGCCTGACGAAACTCGGCAACAACTTCGAGGGCAGCGCGATCCACCAGCGCCTGCTGGAGGCGTACCGCAAGGTGCGCGGCTAGAGCCTCCACCGATGAAAATCCCCAAGCGCCTCGAACCCCTGCTCGAAGACGGCCTGATCGACGGCGTCCTACGCCAGTTGATGAGCGGCAAGGAGGCCATGGTCTTCGTCGTGCGCTGCGGCGACGACATCCGCTGCGCCAA
>JANJWS010000077.1 GCA_024709425.1 Thiobacillus sp. | reverse complement strand
GATCTCCTTCGCCGCCGTGGCGCTGCGCTGCGCAAGATTGCGCACCTCGGACGCCACCACCGCGAAACCACGCCCCTGCTCACCCGCACGCGCAGCCTCGACCGCAGCGTTCAGCGCCAGAATGTTGGTCTGGAACGCAATTCCGTCGATCACACCAATGATGTCGGAAATCTTGCGCGAGCTGTCCTTGATCGACGCCATGGTGTCGACCACCTCGCTGACCACCTGCCCGCCCTTGAGCGCGACATCCGCCGTGGCGCCGACCAGCTGGTTGGCCTGCCGGGCGTTCTCGGCGTTCTGCTTGACGGTGCTGGTGAGTTCCTCGATCGAGCTGGCGGTCTCCTCCAGGCTGGAGGCCTGCGACTCGGTGCGGCTGGACAGGTCGGCGTTGCCCGAGGCGATCTCGCGCGAGGCCACGGCAATGGTCTCGGTCCCGGTCCGCACCTGTCCAACGATGTCGGCCAGGCTGGTGTTCATCGCCTGCAGGGCGCGCATCAGCTGCCCGGTCTCATTCATCGTGCGCACGTCGATCGTCTGGTTGAGGTCGCCTTCAGCGACCGCCTGGGCCGCACGGACCGCTTCGTGGAGCGGCCGGGTAATCGAACGGATCAGCCACAGCCCCATCAAGGCGGCAAGCAGGACGCCGCCAAGCATCACGACGAGGGACGTGTTGCGCACCACGACATAGGTGCTTTCCGCCGCAAGATATTCGTCCTGGGCGACATCGAGCTGCAGCTTGATCAACTCATCCAGGCTGGCTCGTACGGCTGGATAGGTGTCACGCATCGGCCCCTGCAAAACCTCGCTCGCCTGCTGGAAATCGTGGGCACCGAGCGCCGCCATGGCCGGCACCATGCCCTGGCTTCCATAGGCGAGGCGCTTGGCGGCAAAGTCATCGGCCAGCCGGGATTCCTCGGCGGTCAGTTTCGTCGCCAGATAGGCCTTCAGTATTTCGTCGATGCGGACGATGTCGGCCTTCATCTCCTCGACCCGCTTGTCGACCACCGAGATGTCCTCGGGGAAGGCCGCCAGCTGGCCCGACACCGTATCGGCAACGGCCATCTGGTTCTTGTTGATCAGCGAGGCGATCTGATCGAGCTGGCCCAAAGCCACCACCCGATCCTCATAGACGGTTTTCAGCGAATCGTTGGTGCCGTTCAGGCTTACCAGCCCCCATCCCCCGATACCGAACAACAGCACCGACATGAATGCGACCATCAACACCAGGCGCGCCTTGATACTCATGTTTTCGAACATTTTCTTACTCACTTTCCACGATCATTCAGGTCGGCGACGGACCGACGCGTATTGCCACTTCAGGCTGCGATGCGTTCCGTCAGCCCCATTTCCGTACTGCTCATGAGCTTGTCGATATCCACCAGGATCAGCATGCGTTCGCCGAGCGTGCCGAGACCGATGAGGTAGTCGTTGTCGAGTGAGGTCCCCACTTCGGGTGCGGGCCGGATCTGGCTCGGCACCAGCGTGGTGACGTCGGAAACGCTATCGACCACCATGCCGATCACCCGGCCACCAATATTCAGTACGATCACCACCGTGAACTGGTCGTACACGGGATCGCCGAGATTGAACTTGATGCGCATGTCGACCACCGGCACGATGGTGCCGCGCAGGTTCATCACGCCCTTGATGAAATCCGGCGTGTTGGCAATGCGAGTGACCGATTCATAGCCACGGATCTCCTGCACGCGCAGGATGTCGATGCCGTATTCCTCGCGACCGAGGGTGAAGGCCAGATATTCCATAACCGATGCCTCCCCGTCGGCGGGGCGTTCCACGGATGGCTGCGGAGCGTTCATCATGGTTGTTGTCCTTGTGGGGAATCAGAAAAACACAGGGTCGGCACTGAGCTGTCGGCTGGAACGCAACAGTGCGGAGACATCGAGGATCAGCGAGACACCGCCATCGCCAAGAATGGTGGCGCCGGAAATTCCGGCGACCTTGCGGAAATTCGATTCGAGGTTCTTGACGACCACTTGTTGCTGACCCACCAGGCTGTCGACCAGCAGCGCCGCTTTCTTGCCCTCGGATTCGAGAATGACCAGGATGCCCTGCGAGGGATCGGCAAAACGCGGTTCGATGTCGAAGATCTGGTATAGCGGAATGAGCGGCAGATATTCCTCGCGCATCTTCACCACTTTTCCCTGACCGGCAATTTCCTTGACGTCGACGGGCGCGGGTTGCAGTGACTCGACCACGTAGCCGAGCGGCAGGATGTAGATCTCATCGCCGACCTTCACCGACATGCCGTCCAGGATCGCCAGGGTCAACGGCAGCGAAATGGCGATCGTCGTGCCGGAGCCGGGAATCGAGAAAATCTCGACGTTGCCGCCCATCGCCGCGATGTTGCGTTTGACCACGTCCATGCCGACACCACGGCCCGAGACATCGGTCACCACTTCGGCGGTGGAAAAGCCGGGCGCAAAGATCAGTTGCCAGACCTCGCCGTCGCTCATGGTGTCGGAGACCGGCAGGCCCTGCTGGCGCGCCTTGGCAAGAATCTTGTCGCGGTTGAGTCCTCCACCGTCGTCACTGACCTCGATCACGATGTTGCCGCCCTGATGCGCAGCCGACAGGGTGAGTGTGCCCGCCTCCTGCTTGCCATTGGCGCGACGTTGCTCCGGCATCTCGATACCGTGGTCGACGCTGTTGCGCACCAGATGGTTGAGTGGGTCGACGATGCGCTCGATGAGCCCCTTGTCGAGCTCGGTCGCGGCGCCGCGCGTAACGAATTCGACCTTCTTGCCGAGCTTGCCGGCGAGATCCCGAACCATGCGCGGAAAGCGCGAGAATACGTAGTCCATCGGCATCATGCGGATGGACATCACCGCCTCCTGCAGATCCCGGGTGTTGCGTGCGAGCTGGCTCGCACTATTGAGCAGACGCTCATGGATGATGGGGTCGAGCGCACCGATGCGCTGGTCGATCATGGCCTGGGTGATGACCAATTCGCCGACCAGGTTGATGAGCTGGTCGACTTTTTCGACGCCGACCCGAATCGAGGACGACTCGGAGCCGCCACTGTCCTTGTCGGTGGCACGGCGGCCCCAGTTCTTCGGCTCGGCGGGCGCTGTCGCGGCTTCGGAAACTGCCGGATGGGGTGCGGCCGCTGCGGGTGCCACGGGCTCGTGTGTCGGCTCGGACGGCACCGCAACCACGGCAGACGCGCCGGCAGGATTGTCCGCGCTGATCCTGAGCTCATCGGGGTCCAGCACAAAGGAACAGATGGCGACGATGTTGTCGCGTCCTTCGCTGGTCACCAGCTTGAACACGGTACGCTGATCGGGCAGCGTCTCCAGGGTGATGCTGCCGAGCAGGCCAAGTTCGGTCGCCAGCGCTTCGACGTCGCGCTGCGGCACTTGCGGCAACTCGATACGGAAATGGAAATTGCCTTCGGCGTCGGCCACCGGTTCGGCGTCGGATGCAGACACCGCCGCGTCGGGTGCCGCGGGCGGGCTCTCGGCAGCCGGCGCTGCCGCAGCGGAGGTGCCGTCGGCCAGTGCCTGCAGCCGCTGGCAAATACTGCCAACGGCGTCCTGATCGACGGAAGAACCGTGACGGTGGCCGGCCATCAGCATGTCGAGCACATCCTTGGCCGCAAGAAAGGCATCGACGTGTTCGCCGGTCAGGGCCATCTCGCCCTTGCGGATGCGGTCGAGCAGGGTCTCGAGAATGTGGGTGACATCGGTGATGTCGCTGAAGCCGAAGGTTGCCGCGCCGCCCTTGATGGAATGCGCGGTCCGGAAGATCGCGTTGAGCTCCTCGGGGTCTGGCGCGGACACGTCGAGCACCAGCAGCAGCCTTTCCTTCTCGGCGAGCAATTCGTCTGCCTCGTCGAAAAAGACCTGGTAGAACTGGCTCATGTCTATTGTCATCGTTTCACCCTTCGCTCGTTATGCGTGTTCGCATTCATCCAATCAGCTGTTGCACCACCTCGGTCAGGCGGTCCGGATCGAAGGGCTTGACCAGCCAACCCGTCGCACCCGCCGCCCTGCCCGCTGCCTTGATGGCGTCGTCCGATTCCGTCGTCAGCACTAGAATCGGCACTTTTTGGTATTTCTTCATACCTCGCAGCGCACGAATCAGACTTAAACCGTCCATGCCGGGCATGTTCTGGTCCGTAAGCACCAGATCGACGGTCTGTTTTTTCGCCTTGGCGAGGCCGTCGCGCCCATCGA
>JANJWS010000054.1 GCA_024709425.1 Thiobacillus sp. | reverse complement strand
CCAGCAGGAGCGGTGCCATGACGCGTGTCATGTCCACGCTCCCCGTAGCAGCGCCACGCCGTGCGCGCCGTGAGATTGCGCGAGCGCGACATCCTTGTGCGCGAGCCCGCCCAGGCCGTACACCGGGATCGGGCTTGCGGCGGCGAGCGCGGAGAAGGTCCCCCAGCCCAGCGTCGGAGCGCCCGGATGGGTCTGCGTCGGCAACACCGGCGAGAGCAGGGCGAAATCGGCGCCGAGCACGGCGGCCTGTGCCAGCTCGCCCCCATCGTGGCACGACACGCCCACCCATTCGCAGTCCGGCCGCGCGTCGCAGCGTGCCGCCGCCGCGCCATCGAGATGCACGCCGTCGGCACCCGCGGCGCGCGCCAGTTCGGGGCTGCCGTTCACCAGCACGCGCGCATCATGGCGATGTGCACGGCGCACGGTCTCGCGCGCGAGCATCAGCCGCTCGGCCTCGGGCAGCGACTTGTCGCGCACCTGGATGAGCCGCAGGCCATCGGCCAGCGCAACGTCCAGGCGTGCGAGGAAGGTGTCGACACCGAGCGCTTCAGCGTGCGTGATGCCCAGAAGCGGCGGCAGGGTGAGCGCCTTCAGCACCGGGAAGTTGGCGGGTAGGAGCGGCGTCACCTCGACCGCGTCGGGACGCTGCCAGGAAAACACCTGGTCCTCGTGCGGGTGCGGTTCGCCCTGCCAGGCGAACAGGCGGAAGAAATTGAGCCGCACCGTCGCGTGCGGGTACTCGAACACGCGCGTGATCCAGCGGCAGGGCGCCTCGACGATGATGCCGAGTTCCTCGTGCAGTTCGCGTACGAGCGCGGCTTCCAGCGTTTCGCCCGGTTCCACCTTGCCGCCGGGAAACTCCCAGTAGCCGGCGTAGGGCTTGCCCGCCGGGCGCTGTGCCAGCAGGACGCGGCCGTCCGGCTGGGTCAGCACGGCGGCGACGACTTCGGTCAACTTGCTCATGTCCTGTTCGTCAGGTGCGGTATTCCGCGTTGATCTTCACGTAATCGTAGGAAAAGTCGCAGGTCCACACGGTGGCGCACGCCTCGCCGCGGTCGAGCGCGACGCGCACGGTGATCTCCGCTTCCTTCATTACCGCGGCGCCCTGCGCCTCGGTGTAGCTCGCCGCACGGCCGCCGTTTTCCGCGACCAGCACGTCGCCGAGCCAGACCTTGAGCGCGTTGACGTCGAGGTCGATCACCCCCGCATAACCGATGGCGGCGAGGATGCGGCCGAGGTTGGGGTCCGAGGCGAAGAACGCGGTCTTCACCAGCGGCGAGCGTGCGATGGCGTAGGCAATCTGCTTGCACTCGGCGCGGTCGCGGCCGCCTTCGACCGCGATGGTCATGAACTTGGTGGCGCCTTCGCCGTCGCGCGCCATGGCCTGCGCGAGCTGGATGGCGACTTCGCCGAGGGCGGTTTTCAGCACGGCGTAGTCGGCGCCGTTGGCGTCGGCGATCTCGGCGTTGCCGGCCTGCCCGGTGGCGATGAGGATAAAGCTGTCGTTGGTCGACGTGTCGCCGTCGACGGTCACGCAGTTGAACGAGACGTCGGCGACCTCCTTCACCATGCGCTGCATCAGCGCCGGCGCGATGGCGGCGTCGGTGGCGACAAAGCCGAGCATGGTCGCCATGTTGGGATGGATCATGCCCGAGCCCTTGGCGATGCCGGTGACCGCCACCGTCTTGCCGCCGAGCTGGATTTGCCGCGAGGCGCCCTTGGCGACGATGTCGGTGGTCATGATCGCGTGCGCGGCGTCGTGCCAGTGGTCGGGCGCCAGGTCGGCCTGCGCGGCGGGCAAGGCGGGCAGGATCTTGTCGATCGGCAGCGGTTCGAGGATGACGCCGGTGGAAAACGGCAGCACGTTCTCGGCCTTGCCGCCGAAGAGCGCCGCGACCGCTTCGCAGGTGCGGCGCGCCCGCGCCAGGCCTTCCTCGCCGGTACCGGCGTTGGCGTTGCCGGTGTTGATGACCAGCGCGCGGATGTCGCCATCGTTCTGATCAACGTGGCCCAGATGCTGCTTGCACACGGTGACCGGCGCCGCACAGAAGCGGTTCCGGGTGAACACGCCGGCGACGCGCGAACCGGCTGCAAGCTCGATGAGGGTGATGTCGCGCCGGCCGGGTTTCTTGATGCCGGCGGAGGCAATGCCGAGGCGGACGCCGGCAACCGGCAGCAGGGAGGCGGGATCGGGGGCGACGAGATTGACAGGCATGGCGGGGGGGCGAGAACGCAAAGCCGCTATTCTATGCCGGCGCGGCCGGCGGCGCAGGGGCTTAGGGTCGCTGCCGGAGACGGTCCAGCGCGCGGCGGAACTCCGGTCGCCATGGCCATACTGGATCGAGCTCGATCGAGCGCGCCAGCGCCGCCAGCGCGATCAGGCCGAATACGGCGAACAGCCCCTGCGACACCAGCTGACGCGGCGTGAGCAGGCCGAGCGGCGTGTCCAGGAAACCCGGGACATAGAACAGGCTGGCAAACGCGGCGAACAGGAAGGCCGGGACGAGATACATGATTTTCGCCGACGGGGTGGGGATAAACGAGTCCAAGCAACCCTCATGCCAGGGGATGAATGCCTTTTGATTCAATGGCATGGCGGATTGGGCCGGCAGCTGCGGTGGCGCAGTGTAAAACTGTCCGACAACTGGACCAGGCTATTTGGCAAGCGGTGCCGTTTCCAGTCGGCGCAGGATCTCATGCGACAGGGAGTAGAAACGCGGGGTAGGGCCGAGATCCTCGTAGATCGGATCGCCATAGTCGTCCTCGGCGATGACGCGGTTGCCGGGTACGTAGGGCATCGCCACCTCCAGCTCGTCGAGCGCGGCGCGGATGAGGTCGGCCATCAGCTGCGAATCGCTGCGGTCGGGGTACATCATGTGCAGCGCCTCGATGCGGGCGGCATCGCGCAGTGGCAGGTGAACGGTGTACGAACGGACTGCTGTCCGTGTCTGGGCGATCTTGTTCCAGCGCTGAATCAGTTCGGCGATGCGCATGCCTGCTTCCCCAACATCTCGATGGTCCCTTTATAGCAAAGGGTGCGGTGAGGGAAAGCTCACTCGGTGCGGCGCCAGAGCAGCGTCCTGTTGTTCGCGGGCATGGGGACATCGCGCGCCAACGCCAGGCCTTGCGCGCGGGCCAGTGCATCGAGTGCCTCGAAATCACGCACGCCGGACGCGGGATCGCGCGCCTTCAGCCAGGCATCGAAGCGGGCGTTGCTTTCCGAGGTGAAGGCGCCACCGTAGTTGAAGGGACCATACACTGCGAGCAGCCCGCCGTGGTGCAGCACCGCACCCACACCTCGAAAGAAGGCCTCCACCGCGGGCCAGCCCATGATGTGGAGGGTGTTGGCGGAAAAGACCGCATCGTAGCGGCCGCCATGCCAGTCGTCCCGGGTGACGTCGAGCACGAGGGGGGGGCGCACATTGGGCAATGCAGCGTCGTCGAGCCAGGCGAGAATGCCGGCGTGCTGGTCTGCCAGGTCCGCAGTCTGCCAAACCAGATGCGGCAGCGCCGCGCCGAAGTAGACAGCGTGCTGCCCCGTGCCGCTGCCGATTTCGAGCACCAGGCGACGGTCGGCAAAGGCCTCGCGCAGCACTGCAAGAATGGGATCGCGGTTCTGCTCGCAGGATTCGGCGAACGGTTTCCCTCTCATGCTCGTTCGCCCGGCTGCCGGCATTGGCAGCGATATTCCAGGCCTTCGCGTGGCGCGGCCTTGCAGCTGAACGACAGTACACCCGCGCTGCCGCAGATCTCGCGGCACTGGCCTTCCTTGTCGTGGCAGAACTTCGCGTAGTCCGGCGCACTGGCCGGTTCGCCGGAACTGAACGACACGCAGCCCGCCAGCAGCGCGGCGGTGGCGAGGCCTGCCAGTCTCTGGATCATGTGTGGCTCCGCTTGTGGATCATGCTGGATATTGTGCCCGGCTCACCCAATCAAGCGTGGTACGCTCACTGCGGCGGCCAGGACAACGAACGATGGTCCGTTGTTGGACGGCACCGGGCGTCCCGGGTTCAACCGGAACGGCCACGGTAGGGCGTGTGCCGTACGGTGGCTTGCCGATCAGGTGCGCGAGGCCGGCGTATAGCCGTCGGCACGGCGCGACAGGCCCTGGCTGCCCTCGAGCCATTGCTTGATGCGGGTGGCATCACCGGCGCGGTTGTTCTTGCCCTGCGCGTCGAGCAGGACGATGATGACATCGCGCTGGGCAACCTGCGCCTGCATCACGAGGCAATGCCCTGCTTCGTTGATGAAGCCGGTTTTCGACAGGCCGATGTGCCAGTCGTCCTCGCGGGTGAAGCGGTTGGTGTTGTTGAAGGCGACGGGCCGGTATTGCACTTGCCGCTTGCGGTTCTTCTTCAGCACGACGCGCTGGGTGCCGAGCGTGTAGCTGCCCGCGGTGCTGATGTCGCGGATCTCGGGATAGTTCTGGTAGGCGTAGTCGGCGAGCCGGGCGAGATCGAGCGCGGTCGAGCGATTGCCGCTGGACAGGCCAGTGGGCTCGACGTAGACGGTGTCATGCATGCCCAGGGCGCGTGCCATGCGGTTCATGGTGGCGACGAAGCGCTCGATGCCGCCCGGATAGGCCCGGCCCAAGGCATGCGCCGCCCGGTTGTCGGAGGCGATCAGCGCGAGGTGCAGCAGCTGGCCGCGCGTGTAGCGCGCGCCGATGGCGAGCCGGGAACCGGTGCCCTTCAGCGTGTCACGGTCGGCTTCGGTGAGGGTGATCGATTCGTCCAGTGGCTGCCCGGCATCGAGTACCAGCATTGCGGTCATCAACTTGGTGATGGAGGCGATCGGGGTTTGCAGGGTGGCGTTCTTCGCCAGCAGCGGCTGGCCGCTCGCCTGGTCGTAGACCAGCACCGAGAGTGCGCTGAGCTCCGGCAGCCCAGCCTGTTCCGACAGGATCCGCTCCGGGGCCGGTGCGGTGAGCTGGTCGCTCCATTGCAGCGCGGCGCCGGCGTCGAATGCCACGGCATTGGCGTGGGCGCCCAGCAAAAACAGTGTGGCAAGTAGGGCTTTGATGGTCATGGTCGTGCAGCGCATGGGGCCAAAATTAACAGCATGTGCGAAATACGGCTACGCCGGGCGAAAACTTGAAAACAACAACACTCGTGTTGCGGCGGGTCATGCGGCCGCTCCACGGTTGACGGTTTAGCAAATTTCATTATATATAGCAACCACATGCAGAGACTTTCGAATAAATCACTAAAAATATCGGAGCTAACAGCGTGCCTTTGTGCCCCCGGGGTGGTGGCCGAGGCGCTGGAGCATCTGATGCAAGGCGAGGCCGGGCAGGCCGCGTTCGTGGCCTGTGTACGCCATGATCCGGTCCTCGCGCTGCGCCTGCGTCCATTTGCCGGTGAGTTCGATCCGGCGCGTCGCGATTTGTTGCGCGCCCTGCTGCTGGCTGCGCCCGTCGCCACCGGTGCCGCGCAGGTGGCCTACGTGCAGCGCTGGCGCCAGTCCGTGTCGGTCGCGCATCTGGCTCAGGCGTTGGCGGTACGTTGTGGCACGGTGGGCGCCGAGGCGGCCTGGTCCGCCGGCCTGGGGCACAACCTCGCTGACTACGTCGACGCGGAGGCTGTGGCGGCGGCGCAGGTGGCCCCTTGGCTGGATGAGGTCGATTCCGACGGCTGGGCGGCCGATGCGGTGCGCTACCATGCCGATCCGTTGCCGCGTGGCCGGGCTGCGCATCCGCTTGTGCGCGTCGTGCAGCTCGCCTATCTCCTGACGACACGTGCCGACGCAGTCGACAGTGTCGATGTGCGTGCGGCACTGGCCACGCTGCAGATGGGGGCGGGCGATGCGGCGCAGCTGCTCGCCGACAGCCAGGCGCATACGCGCCAACTGGCCCAGCGTTTCGGCTTGTCGGACAGCGTGACGCAAACCGGCAATCAGGGTTTCGACCGCCTTGCGCGCCTGTATGCCGGTCAGGCAGCACAATCGGCGCTGCACAGCCATTTTCGCCATCCGGCCAGCCCCGAGCAGGCGTTGGCACGCCTGCAGGCGGCCCTGCACGCACTTTTTGGCGTTGCGCGTTCCTGTCTGTTTGCAACCGCGGGCGACGGGTTGCTGCGGATTTCGACGCTGATGCCGGCCCCGAATGGGCTCAACGCCCTGGGAATCCCACCCGACGACGCGCACTCCGCACTGCCTCGCGCGCTCGCGCGCAATGCCCCGCAGCAGCACGAGACGGGTGTCGCGGATGCGGCGCTGGTTGACGAACAGATCGCACGCCTGCTGGGGGTCTCGTATTTCGTCTGCCAACCCTTGCGGCTGCCCGACGGCCAGACCGGCGTGCTTCTGGCGGGTGATGGCGTCGCAGAACTCGCCGCACATCCCCTGTGGCGCTTCGTGCTGACGGAATGCGTCGAGGCCTGGAGCCGTCCGCCCGACATGACACTGCCGGCCGCCGCGCCGGCCGAAGGGGCGGTTGACGCCATCCCGCGCGACAGGGTGCGCCGTGCCATCCACGAAGTGGCGAACCCGCTCACCATCATGCGCAACTACGTCAACCTGCTGTCCGATCGTATTGGCGCCGATTCCGCCGTACAGCGCGATCTCGGGATCATCGGCGACGAAATCGAGCGGGTGGCGCGAATCGTGCGCGGCATCACCGCGGCGGAAACCGTGGATCCTCCAGCGGTTGCACTCGAACTGGCATCGGTCAACAGCGTTGTGTCGGAGCTCGTGCGCATGGCCCTTGGCACCTTGTTCACCCCCAATAAGGTCAGTGTGCAGATCGATCTCAATCCCGATGTCCCGCCGCTGCCGCTGCAGAAGGATTTGTTGAAGCAGGTGCTGTTCAATCTGGCAAAGAACGCGGTCGAGGCGATGCCCGCCGGCGGCCACCTCAAGTTCACCACACGTCTCGTCGACGAGCCCGGTGAGCGACTGGTGGAGATCGAGGTCGCCGACACCGGGCCGGGGCTGCCACCACCGGTGGCAGCGCGGCTGTTCGAGCCGGTCGACACGACCAAGGGTGCGGATCACGCGGGCCTGGGGTTGGCGATCAGCCGCGGGCTGGTCGAGCGGATGAATGGCCATATCCAATGCAACAGCACGCCGCAAGGCACGCAGTTCCTGATCCGTCTGCCCACCCTGCAGAACGGGCAAACCCAGACGACAACCAGACGCTACGGGTCGACGTAACTCGAGCCAAAGGAGAGCAACCCCATGAGTGACGCACATCACGAACTCCCCCCGGCCTGCAGGACGGTCACCCCGTTTCCCGCGCGATCGCGCCTTCTCGTGGTAGACGACGAGCCGCTCATCCTGGAGGGGCTCACCCGCCTGCTGCAGACGCGGGACTATGAGGTGACCGCGGCAGGTGGTGGCTGTGATGCGCTGATCGCGCTGGGCAAGCAGCAATTCGATGTGGTCCTGCTCGATCTGGGCATGCCGGACCTGAACGGTACCGAGGTGCTGCGTTTCATCGCCGACCGCAGTGCCGACACGCCGGTAATCGTGGTTTCGGGCGAAAGTTCGATCGATGCCGCGATCCGCGCGCTGCGCGGGGGCGCCGCCGACTTTGTGCGCAAGCCCTATGAGCCCGAGGAGCTGCTGCGGCGCATCGACAACATCCTGGCACGCCGCCGCCTGGAGAAGGAGAACAACCATATCCTGCAGCGTCTGCAGCAATCGGAGAAGTGGCACCGCTTCCTCGTCAACAGCTCGCCCGACTTCATCTACACGCTCGACAGCGAAGGGCGCTTCACCTTCGTCAACGACCGCGTCGAGACCCTGCTTGGGTACCGCCGCGAGGAGCTCCTCGGCCAGCACTACAGCATGGTGATCCACGAGGACGATATCGCGCGTGCCGAGCACGTGTTCAACGAGCGGCGCGCCGGAGATCGCAACGCGCGCAACATCGAGATCCGTCTGAAGTGCAATCCGGGCAGCCGCCGCCCGCGTCCGATGAATTGCCGCTGCCGGGCGGTCGAACTGACTGCGACCGGCATGTACGACGAGGAGGCCGGCCCCTTCGAAGGCCGCTTCATCGGCAGCTACGGGGTCGCCAAGGACATCACCGAGCGCAAGCAGGCCGAAGAGACGGTGCACTTTCAGGCCTACCATGACCTCCTCACCGGCTTGCCCAACCGCGCTCTTTTCCGCGACCACCTCGGTCTCATGCTGGCGCAGGGCCGGCGTAACCAGAAGCCACTGGCGGTGCTGAGCCTCGATCTGGACCATTTCAAGGTGATCAACGATTCGCTTGGCCACACCATCGGTGACGAGTTGCTGCTTGCGGTGGGTGCACGGTTGCGCCAGTGCCTGCGCGAGGGCGACACGCTGGCGCGCCTGGGTGGCGACGAGTTCGCCGTACTGCTGCCGACGCTGGTGTCACGCAGCGACGTCGACCACATCTGCCGCAAGATCATCCAGGTCCTGTCCCGGCCGGTTTACGTCAAGGGCCACGAGATCTACATTTCGGTGAGCATCGGTGCCTGCGTCGCGCCCGAGGATGGCGAGATGATCGACAGCCTGATCCGCCAGGCCGAGATCGCCATGTACCAAGCCAAGACGCAGGGGCGCAGTCGGCTGCAGTTCTGGGAGTCGGGCATGCAAGCGCCGTACTCCGAGCGGATGCAGGTTGAATCCGACCTGCGCCGCGCGCTTGCGCGCAACGAGTTCGTACTGTTCTACCAGCCGCAGGTCGACACGGTGACGGGCGAGGTACACGGCTTCGAGGCGCTGCTGCGCTGGTGGCATCCGCAGCGCGGCCTGCTCACGCCCGCCGATTTCATTCCCGTGGCCGAGGAATCCGGCGTCATCGTGCCGCTTGGTGACTGGGCACTGCGTGAGGCGACCGCGCAACTCGCCGCCTGGCACAAGGCAGGTCTGCCGCCGGTCCGGCTGTCGGTGAACATCTCGGCACGCCAGTTGGAAAGCCCCGATTTCGTCGAGAGCGTCATGCGTGCGCTGCAGGTGCATGGCCTGGACGGTACCCACATGGAGCTGGAAATCACCGAGAGCCTGCTGATGCGCGACTTCGAGGCGAATGCGATCAAGCTCGGGCGGCTGTCCGCCACGGGCATCCGTCTCGCCATCGACGATTTCGGTACCGGCTACAGCTCATTCAAATACCTGTCGCGCTTTCCCATCCATACCCTGAAGATCGACCAGTCCTTCGTGCAGGATCTCGAGCGTGAGGAGAACATTTCCATCGTCAATGCGATGGTGGCGATGGGGCGGGGCATGAACCTCAACGTCGTCGCGGAGGGCGTGGAAACCGAAGCGCAGCGCGCCCGCCTGGAATCGATGCAATGCCCCGAAATCCAGGGGTATTACTGCCGTGCCCCGCTCTCGGGACAGGACGCGACGACCTTGCTGCGGCAGCACGTGCGCGGCTTCGGTGCGGCGGAGCGTGCCGCGGGGTGACCCGCGTCAGTCGGCCGGGGCGCAGGCGCCGACGGGCATGACGATTCCGTCCTCGTCCACACTCTCGATACGCACCGGGTAGCCCCACAGGCGGGCGACGTGGCGCAGCATTTCCGGGGTGGAGTCGCCCAGCGGGCGGCGGTCGTGCATGGTGTGGCGGAGGGTCAGCGAGCGGTCGCCGAAGACGTCGACGTTGTAAACTTGAATATTGGGCTCGCGATTGCCGAGGTTGTAGTGCTCGGCGAGCAGCTGCCGCACCGCGCGGTAGCCGGCGTCGTCGTGAATGGCGGCAATTTCCAGCTTGTCCTCGCGGTCGTCGTCGATCATGGCAAACAGCTTGAAGTCGCGAATCAGCTTCGGCGACAGGTATTGCGCGATGAAGCTTTCGTCCTTGAAGTTGCGCATGGCGAAGTCGAGTGACTTCACCCAGTCGCTGCCCGCGAGCTCGGGGAACCAGCGGCGGTCTTCCTCGGTGGGATGTTCGCAGATGCGCCGGAGGTCGGTGAACATGGCGAAGCCCAGCGCATACGGGTTGATGCCGTTGTAGAAGCGGCTGTGATACGGCGGCTGGTACACCACGTTGGTGTGCGACTGCAGGAACTCCATCATGAAGCCGTCGGTGAGCTTCCCCTCCTCGTAGAGGTGGTTCAACAGCGTGTAGTGCCAGAAGGTGGCCCAGCCCTCGTTCATCACCTGGGTCTGCCGCTGCGGATAGAAATACTGCGCGATCTTGCGCACGATGCGCACGACCTCCCGCTGCCAGGGCTCCAGCCGCGGCGCATGCTTCTCGATGAAATACAGCAGGTTCTCCTGCGGCTCGGCGGGGAAGCGTGCCGCCTGCCGCGCGCGCGCGTCCGCCTGTTTCGCCGGCAGGGTGCGCCACAGGTCGTTGACCTGCGACTGCAGGTAGGCCTCGCGCTCGGCCTGGCGCGCCTGCTCCTTCGCCATCGACAGGCGCGCGGGGCGCTTGTAGCGGTCGACGCCGAGACTCATCAGCGCGTGGCAGGAGTCGAGCAGTTCCTCGACCGCTTCCTCGCCGTGGCGCTGCTCGCAGTCGGCGATGAAGTTGCGCGCGAACACCAGGTAGTCGAGGATGCCCTCGGCGTCGGTCCAGGTACGAAACAGGTAATTGCCCTTGAAGAACGAATTGTGGCCGTAGGCGGCGTGGGCGATCACCAGCGCCTGCATGGTCATGGTGTTCTCTTCCATGAGATAGGCGATGCAGGGACTGGAGTTGATGACGATCTCGTAGGCGAGCCCCATCTGGCCGCGCTTGTAGCTCTTGTGGGTGGAAAGGAAGTGCTTGCCGTAAGACCAGTGGTGGTAACCGACCGGCATGCCCACCGACGAGTAGGCGTCGATCATCTGCTCGGAAGAGATGACCTCGATCTGGTTGGGGTAGGTGTCCAGCCCGTAGTGGGCGGCGACGCGGGCGATTTCGCGGTCGTAGGTCTCGATCAGTTCGAAGGTCCACTCCGAGCCTTCGGAGATCGGCTGCCGCGCCTGGGCTGGCGGGGCGGGGCGTTCGATGTCGGTTTCCATCTCAGGCGGCCTTCTTCTGGAACAGTTCGCGGAACACCGGATAGATGTCTTCCAGCGTAAGAATGCGCTGCATCGCGAAGCGCGGGCTCATCGCCTTCACCTGCGCGTATTCGTGCCACAGGCTCTGTGGCTCCTCCGCCTCGATCTCGACGTAGGCGAAATACTGCACCAGCGGCAGGATCTTCTGCGTCAGGAGTTCGCGGCAGCGCGGCGAATCGTCTTCCCAGTTGTCGCCGTCGGATGCCTGCGCGGCGTAGATGTTCCAGCTGGCGGAGGGATAGCGGGCGAGGATGATCTCGTGCATCAGGTCCAGGGCGCTCGACACCACCGTGCCGCCGCTTTCGCGCGAGGAGAAGAATTCCTCCTCCTCGACTTCCTTGGCGACGGTGTGGTGACGGATGAACACCACGTCGATGCGCTCGTAGTTCTTCGTCAGGAAGAGATACAGCAGCATGAAGAAACGCTTGGCGATGTTCTTGCGGTTCTCGTCCATCGAGCCCGATACGTCGAGCAGGCAGAACATCACCGCCTGGCTGCTGGGGGTGGGCTGGTCGACGCGGTTGGCGTAGCGCAGGTCCCAGGTATCGAGGAAGGGGACTGCGGCGATGCGCGCCTTCAACGCGACGATGTCCTCGCGCAGGGCGTCGGCCTCGGCGCTCGCGCCCAGCCCCTGTGCCTCCAGTTCCGCGAGCGCCTCCTCGGCCTCGCGCAAAGCGTCGCGCGGGCCGGCGGCCATGGCGAGGCGGCGGCCGATGGCCTGCTTCATCGAGCGCACCACGTGCAGGTTGGACGGATTGCCCTGGCTGACGAAGCCGGCGCGCGCCTTCTTCACCTCGGGCACGGCGGCGAGCTGCTTCTTCACCAGGTCGGGCAGGGCGAGATCCTGGAAAAAGTACTCCATGAACTCTTCGCGGGACAGCTCGAACACGAAGTCGTCCATGCCCTCGCCGTCGGGCGAGCCGCCCGAACCGCCACCGCCGGCGCCGCCCTCGGGGCGATCCACGCGGTCGCCGGTGACGAACTCGCGGTTGCCCGGCAGCACGATGTTGCGCCGCCCGCCGGGGCCGTGATGGAAGATCGGCTCGGACAGATCCTTCGACGGAATCGAGATCTTCTCGCCGCGCTCGAGGTCGGCCACCTTGCGCCCGGACACCGCCTCCGCCGCCGCCTTGCGAATCTGCGTCTTGAAACGGCGCAGGAAGCGCTGGCGGTTGACGGCGCTGCGGTTCTTGCCGGACAGGCGGCGGTCGACGAGCTGGCTCATGAACGCCTCCCGCTCAGGACGCCTTCCTCGCGCGCAGATACCATTCGGCGAGCAGGCGCACCTGCTTGTCGGTGTAGCCTTTCGACACCATGCGGGCGACGAAGTCCTGGTGCTTCTTCTGCTCGTCGCTGGAGGCCTTGGCGTTGAAGGAGATCACCGGCAGCAGATCCTCGGTGCTGGAGAACATGCGCTTCTCGATCACCACGCGCAGCTTCTCGTAGCTGGTCCACGTCGGGTTCTTGCCGTGGTTCTGCGCGCGGGCGCGCAGCACGAAGTTCACCACCTCGTGGCGGAAGTCCTTGGGATTGGCGATGCCGGCCGGCTTCTCGATCTTTTCCAGTTCGGTGTTGAGCTGGCCGCGGTCGAGGATCTCGCCGGTGTCGGGATCGCGGAACTCCTGGTCCTGGATCCACATGTCCGCGTACGTCACGTAGCGGTCGAAGATGTTCTGGCCGTACTCCGAGTACGACTCCAGGTACGCGGTCTGCAGTTCCTTCTCGATGAATTCGGCGTAATGCGGCGCGAGGTATTCCTTGAGGAAGGCGACGTAGCGCTGCTCGGTTTCCGGCGGCAGCTGCTCCTGCTCGATCTGCTGTTCCAGCACATAGAGCAGATGCACCGGGTTGGCGGCGATCTCGGTGTGGTCGAAGTTGAACACGCGCGACAGGATCTTGAACGCGAAGCGCGTCGAGATGCCGGTCATGCCCTCGTCGACGCCGGCGAAGTCACGGTATTCCTGGTAGCTCTTCGCCTTGGGGTCGGTATCCTTGAGATTTTCGCCGTCGTAGATGCGCATCTTCGAGTAGATGCTGGAGTTTTCCGGCTCCTTGAGGCGCGTCAGCACCGAGAAGCGCGCCAGCATCTCCAGCGTCCCCGGCGCGCACGGCGCTTCCGACAGCGAGCTGTGGTGCAGCAGCTTCTGGTAGATCTTCATTTCCTCCGACACGCGCAGGCAGTACGGCACCTTGACGATATAGATACGGTCGAGGAAGGCCTCGTTGTTCTTGTTGTTGCGGAAGGCGGTCCATTCGGATTCGTTGCTGTGCGCCAGCACCACGCCGTCGAAGGGGATCGCGCCGAAGCCCTCGGTGCCCTTGTAGTTGCCCTCCTGGGTGGCGGTGAGTAGCGGGTGCAGCACCTTGATCGGCGCCTTGAACATCTCGACGAATTCCATCAGGCCCTGGTTGGCAAGGCTGAGGCCCCCCGAGTAACTGTAGGCGTCAGGGTCGTCCTGGGAAAACTTCTCCAGCTTGCGGATATCCACCTTGCCCACCAGCGAGGAAATATCCTGGTTGTTCTCGTCGCCCGGTTCGGTCTTGGAGATGCCGACCTGCCCCAGCACCGACGGCCAGCGCTTCACCACGCGGAACTTGGTGATGTCGCCGTTGTATTCGTGCAGGCGCTTCACCGCCCACGGCGACAGCACCCGACCAAGATAGCGGCGCGCGATGCCGTATTCCTGCTCCAGGATGTCGCCGTCCTCGTCGGGGGAGAACAGCGACAGCGGCGAGTCGTTCACCGGCGAGCCCTTGATCGCGTAGAACGGCGCCTTCTCCATCAGGTGCTTGAGTTTTTCCGCCAGCGAGGACTTGCCGCCGCCGACCGGACCCAGCAGATAGAGGATCTGCTTCTTTTCTTCCAGCCCCTGCGCGGCGTGGCGGAAGTAGGAAACGATCTGCTCGATCGTGTCCTCCATGCCGTAGAAATCCCGGAACGCGGGATACACCTTCATCATCTTGTTGGAAAAAATGCGCGACAGGCGGGAATCCTTGCGCGTATCGACCAACTCCGGCTCGCCGATCGCGGCAAGCATGCGCTCGGCGGCGCTGGCATAGGCCATGCGGTCCGCCTTGCAGATGTCGAGGAATTCCTCCAGCGAGTATTCCTCTTCCACGCGGCGGTAGCGTTCGATGTACTGGTTGAACAGGCTCATGACGTCCTCCTGGTCGATGAATCGGCGGCCGGCACGTTGTCGCGGGCGCAACATTCGTGCCTGAATTCTTAACGGTCACAATTCGACAGGGTTGAGGGGAAATGGTGCCGGGGAGTGGGAATATTTGTGGGGGGTCGAGAGCGGAGAGCGGAAAAGCCCCTCCCCCTCGAGGGGGAGGGGTTGGGGAGAGGGTGAGGGGCGGTAGCGTGCCAATTCCCCTCACATCACCCCTCACGCCTCACGCCTCTCGACTCCCCCTCCCCCCCGGCAGCCTCACCACAAATCGCACCACACCCTCGCCGGCCGTCGCGCTGACGTGGCCGCCGTGGGCTTCGACGATGGAGCGCACGATGGCGAGCCCCAGGCCGACGCCTTCGGCGCCGCTGCGGCGGGCGGGGTCGCCGGTATAGAAGCGGTCGAACAGGCGCGGCAGTTTGTCTGCCGCAATGTCGCCGGGGTTTTCGACAACGAGTTCGACCTCTTCATCCTGGCGCAGACGCACCCAAACGGCGCCACTGTCCGGGCAGTGGCGGATCGCATTGGAGAGGAGATTGGACAGTGCGCGCCGCAGCATGAGGCGGTCGCCACCGACGGTGGCGGCACCTTCGAGCCGCAGGCTGATGCCGCGCTCCTCGGCGACAAGGCCGTGGAATTCGATAAGCTCGCGCACTTCCTTTGCGAGATCGACCGCGTCGCGCCGTGGCACGACCTGGCGGTTGTCGGCCTTGGCAATGAACAGCATGTCCTCGATCATGCGTGCGAGGCGCTCGTATTCCTCCATCGCCGATTGCAGCACGTCGCGGTACTCGGCAGCGCTGCGTTCGCGCACGAGCGCGACCTGGGTCTGCGTCATCAGGTTGGACACCGGAGTGCGCAGTTCGTGAGCGAGGTCGGAGGAGAATTCCGACAACCGCCGGAAGGCCTCCTCGAGGCGGCCGAGCATGGCGTTGAACGCGGTGGCGAGGGTGCGGATTTCCGCCGGCAGGGGATCCTCCGGGATGCGCTCGCTGAGCTGGGCGGCCGACAGGCGCGTGGCCAGCTGCGCCATGCGCCCGAGCGGCCGCAGGCCGGCGCGGGTGGCGAGCCAGCCGAGCGCCGCCATCGCCAGCATGGCGAGCACGGTCACCACGCCAAGCACGACATGGAAGCGGTCGAGAAAATGCTGATGGTGCGTGATGTCGAGCGCCAGCGCCGCGGTGAACGGCGCCGCGCCCGCCGCCACCGGCGCCGCGAGGCCACGCCAGGTGCGACCCTGTGCAGTCCAGGTGACGAGCGGCGCCGGCTGTTGTGGCAGGCCCTGCGGCACACCGTGGCCGCTGGCGTACCAGGTGCGGCCCACGGAATCGAGCAGCACGACCGCAAGACCGTGGTGCCCCACGAGCGCGTCGTCGATCTGCCCGCGCACGGCGGCGAGCGCGTCGGGCCCTTCGGCCCGCGCAAGCAGATTGCGCACGAGGGCGAGCTTGCCGTCGAGTTCGTGGCGGTCCATTTCGAGGAAGTGCGCATCGACCGCGCGCGCGACGACCCAGCCGAGCGCCAGCAGCACCACCGCGGCGCTGACGGCGAACAGCAGGCTGACGCGGGTGGTCAGCGAGGCGGATGTCACGCCACCGCCTCCAGCACGTAGCCCATGCCGCGCACCGTATGGATGAGCTTCGGTTCGAAGCCGTCGTCGACCTTGGCGCGCAGGCGGCGCACGGCGACGTCGATGACGTTGGTGTCGGAATCGAAATTCATGTCCCACACCTGCGAGGCGATGAGCGAGCGCGGCAGCACCTCGCCCTGGCGCCGCATCAGCAGTTCGAGCAGGGCGAATTCCTTGGCGGTGAGGTCGATGCGTTCCCCCGCGCGGCTGGCGCGGCGGCGCAGCAGGTCGAGTTCGAGGTCGGCGACGCGCAGCACCGTGGGTTCGATGCCGGCCCGCCCGCGCCGGGTGAGGCTGCGCACGCGCGCCAGCAGTTCGGCGAAGGCGAAGGGCTTCACCAGATAGTCGTCGGCGCCGAGCTCCAGGCCCTTGACGCGATCCGCGACCGCGTCGCGCGCGGTGAGGAACAGCACCGGCGTGTCGCGCCCGGCGCGGCGCAGCCCGTCGAGCACCTGCCAGCCGTCGAGGCCGGGCAGCATGACGTCGAGGATGAGCAGGTCGTAGGGCCGCGCACGGGCGAGTTCCAGCCCCTCCCAGCCGTCGCGCGCAAGGTCCGTGACGAACCCCGCCTCGGTGAGGCCCTGTTTCAGGTAGTCGCCGGTCTTGGTCTCGTCTTCGACGATGAGAATTTTCATGGCGGAGGGCAATGAAGACGCGTCCATCCTGCCACAAACGCGGCGCAGGCGCGCGAGATGACGGAAATGTCATCTTCGCGTCAGGCTGGCGTTGCCCGCCGGCCGGCACACTCCAAGCATCATCCTCACGGGTCGTGCCATGCCGTCGGTCTCCGTTCTCCTTGCCGGACTCCTGCTTGCCCTGCTGGGCGTGGGCGGCGCGCGCGCGGATAGCCTGGCCGCGGCGCTCGATGCCGCCTGGGCACGCCACCCGCAGGCGGCGGCGCTGGCGGCGCGCAGCGACGCGGCGGCGGCGCGCACGGCGCTGGCGGCTGCACCGACCGCGGGTGCGCCGAGCGTTGCTGTCGGCCATCTTGGCGACCGCCTGGGCCGCGACGACGGCCGGCGTGAATGGGAAATCGAACTCGCCGCGCCGCTGTGGCTGCCGGGCCAGCAGGCGGCGCGCCAGAGTGAGGCGGCGGGTGCCGAGGCCGTGATCGCCGCGTCGCGCGCGGCGCTGCGGCTGCACCTGGCGGGCCGGGTGCGCGACGCCGGCTGGGCCGTGGCCGCTGCGCGCGCGGCCCTGGACACGGCGCAACAGCGCGAGGCGTCGGCACGCGCCCTGGAAGCCGGGGTGCTGCGCCGCCATGCGGCCGGCGAACTGGCCCGCATCGATGCCAACCTGGCGCAGGGCGAGCGCCTCGCCGCGCAGGCGGACGTCGCGGAGGCTGCCACGGCGCTGCGCGCCGCCGAGCAGACCTGGCGCGCGCTCACCGGCTTGCCGGCACCCGCCGCGCTCGACGAAGAGCGCGCCGCCGATGCAGCCGGCGACGGCCATCCCGAACTTGTTGCCGCCACGGCCGCGCAGCACGCCGCGCAGGCACGCCTGCGCGTGGCCGAGGCCAGCCGCCGCGACGCGCCCGAACTGGCGCTGCGGCTGGTGCGCGAGCGCGATGCCGCCGGGGAACCCTGGGGCAGCGCGCTGGGCGTGCAATTCAAGCTGCCGTTTGCCAGTGCCCCGCAGGCGCGCCTGAACGACGCCGCTGCGCGGGCCGAACTCGCCGAAGCCGCCGCGACACTGGAGCAGGCGCGCCAGGCCGTGACGCTGGAGGTCGAACGCGCCCGCGCGGAGCTCGATGCGGCCGTGCGTCGGCACGACGCCGCGCAGATGCGCCAGGCGCTTGCGGCCGACACCCTGCGCCTCGCCGAAAAGGCCTTCGCGCTCGGCGAGGCGGACCTTTCGACCCTGCTGCGTTTGCGCGCGACGGCGCTGGACGCCGAGGCGGAGCGCGCGCGCCAGCGCGTGGCCCGTGCGGCGGCGGTGTCGCGTCTCAACCAGGCGCTTGGAGTGCTGCCATGAAGCGAATCCCTGTCATGCTGCTGGCGACGAGCGTCGCGCTGCCCGCGTGGGCGGGCGGCGACCCGAGCGACGGCCACACCCACGGCCCCGCCGAGACCGTGCCCATGATGGTCGATACGCCACGTGCGACGGCGCAGTCGGAAGACTTCGAACTCGTCGCGGTGCCGGTGGCGGGGGAGCTGCGCGTGTATCTGGACCGCTACGACACCAACGCGCCGGTTGCCGGCGCGCGGATCGAGGTCGAAAGCGGCGCTTTCCGGGCGGTCGCGCGCGAAGCCGAACCGGGTGTCTACACGGTGCCCGGCGACGCATTCGCCGCGCCCGGCCAATATCCGCTCAGCATCACCATCGAGACCGGCACCACGGCCGATCTGCTCGCCGCCACGCTGGAACTCGGCGGCGCCGCGGCACCGGTCGCCACGGCCACGGTATTTCCGCAGTGGGCCGCGTGGGCCGGTGCCGGCGGCCTGTTCGCCGGTATCGCTGCCTGGGCGTTGCGCAAGCGCCAGCGGGGAGCCACGGCATGACGCGCGCGGCCTGCTTCCCCCTGCTTGTCGCCGTCCTGTTTTCCGGCGCGTGGAGCGCGCTGGTCGCGGCACACGGCGGCGAAGACCACACCCACGATGCCGCGCCGGCGGTCACCGTACAAAGCCTCGACCCGCGCGCCCTGGAGGCGGCCGCGGCGCGGCGCCTGCCGGATGGCAGCCTGTTCGTGCCGAAGGCCGTGCAGCGCGCCATCGGTGTGCGCCATAGCATCGCAGCCATCGGCGAAATGCCGTTGAGCGTGCAACTGAACGGCCGCGTCGTCGCCGACCCGTCCAGCGGCGGCCGGGTGCAGGCGCTGCAGCCGGGCCGCATCGCGCCGGGTCCCGCCGGGCTGCCGCTGCCGGGGCAGCGCGTCGCGCGCGGCCAGGTGCTCGCCATGCTGCATCCGGCCGCCAGCAGCATCGAGCGCGGCAACCAGCAGGAACGCCTCGCCGAGCTGGAGGCGGCGCTGGCGATCGCCGAGCGCCGCCACACCCGCTACCTGCAACTCGAAGGCGTGGTGCCGCAAAAGGATATCGACGCCGCGCGCGACGAGCGCGATGCCCTGCGCAAGCGGCGCGCTGCGGTCGCCGCGAGCGTGGGTACGGCGGAGGCCCTGCGTGCGCCGGTCTCCGGCATCGTCGGCGCCACCCACGTGATGGCGGGGCAGGTGGTGGAGGCGCGCGAGGTGCTGTTCGAGATCGTCGACCCGGCGCGCCTGGCGGTCGAAGCGCTCGCCTACGACGCGGCCTTGGCCGGCACGATCGGCGCCGCCAGCGCGACGCTGCCGGATGGGCGTGTGCTGCCGCTGACGTTCCTGGGCGGTGGCCGCGTGCTGCGGGAACAGGCGCTGCCGCTGCTGTTCCGCATCGACACCCGCGACGCCCCGGTGGCGGTGGGGCAGCCGCTCGCCGTCATCGTGCAGACGCGCGGCTCAGGTGCGGGCGTTGCCCTGCCCGCCGCCGCACTGGTGAAGAACCGCGCTGGTGCAACGGCCGTGTGGGTGCGCGACGGCACGGAGCGCTTCGTGCTGCGCGCGGTCGAGGCGCGGCCGCTCGACGCGGCAACGGCCGTGGTCACCGACGGGCTGGCTGCCGGCGAGCGTGTGGTCACCGACGGTGCCACCCTGCTGACGCAGGTGCGCTGAAAGCCGGGTATGTTCGCCGCCATCGTCCGCACCAGCCTGCAGCAGCGCCTGCTCGTCGTCGGCGCGGCGTTGCTGCTCATGGTCTACGGCATGCTGACGCTGCGGCAGATGCCGGTCGACGTCTTCCCCGATCTCAACAAGCCGACCGTGACGCTGATGACCGAAGCGGGCGGCATGGCGCCGGAAGAAGTCGAGCAGCTCGTCACCTTTCCCATCGAAGCGGCCATGAACGGCATGCCGGGCGTGACGCGGGTGCGCTCGGTGTCGGGGATCGGCCTGTCTGTCGTCTATGTCGAATTCGACTGGGGCACGGACATCTACCGCAACCGCCAGCAGGTCACCGAACGCCTCAACCTGGTGCGCGAACAACTGCCGGCCGGCATCGTGCCGCAGCTCGGTCCGATCGCCTCGATCATGGGCGAAGTCCTGCTCGTCGCCCTGCCCGCCGACCCGGCGCACGCGAGCCCGATGCAGGTGCGCGACTACGCCGACTGGGTGGTGCGGCCGCGTCTGCTGACCGTGCCCGGCGTGGCGCAGGTGATCGCCATCGGCGGCGAGGTGCGCGAGTACCGGGTGGCGCTCGACCCGGCGCAGCTGCGGGCGCTGGGCGTCACCCCGGCGCAGGTGGAGGAAGCGCTGCGCGATTTCGGCGCCAACACCAGCGGAGGTTTTCTCGAAGCGCAGGGACGCGAAACGCTGATCCGCCACATCGGCCGCACCCAGCGTATCGAGGATCTGCAGCGCCTCGTCGTGGCCGTGAAGAACGGCCAGCCGGTGCTGCTGGCGCAGGTCGCCGCCGTCACCCTCGCACCCGCCGTCAAGCGCGGCGACGCCGGCTACGAAGGCAAGCCCGCGGTGATCCTGTCGGTGCAAAAGCAGCCGGGCACCGACAGCGTTGCGCTCACCCGCGAGATCGAAACCGCGTTGGCGGGGCTGGCAACGGCAAGACCGGCCGGCATCGAGGCGCCGCGCTTCCTGTTCCGCCAGGCCGATTTCATCGAACGCGCGATCGGCAACGTCGAGGAGGCGCTGCGCGACGCCGCCATCCTGGTCGCGGTGGTGCTGTTCCTGTTCCTGCTCAATGTGCGCACCACCGTCATCTCGCTCATCGCGATCCCCGTATCGCTGCTTGCCACCGTGCTGGTATTCGATCGTTTCGGGCTCTCGATCAACACCATGACCCTGGGCGGCCTGGCCATCGCCATCGGCGAACTGGTCGACGACGCCGTGGTCGGCGTCGAGAACGTGCTGCGCCGCCTGCGGCTCAACCGTGCCGCCGCCGCTCCGCGCCCCGTCCTCGAAGTGATCGCCGACGCCACCCTCGAAGTGCGTTCCGCGATCCTGTACGCCACCCTCATCGTCGTCCTCGTGTTCGTGCCGCTGTTCGCCCTGCCCGGCATCGAAGGCCGCCTGTTCACGCCGCTGGGCATCGCCTACATCGTCTCCATCCTCGCCAGCATGGTGGTGGCGGTGACGCTGACGCCGGTGCTGATGTACTGGTTCCTGGCGGGGGGCAGCACACGGCACGAATCGGTGCACGGCGCCCGTTCCCTGCTCTCGCGAAGCGAAAGCCCGCTGGTGACCTGGCTCAAGCGTGTCGACGCCCGGGTGCTCGACTGGTCCCTCGTGCATGCGCGATCCCTCCTGGCCGGCGCACTGGCGCTCGTCGTGCTGGCGGCGGCGAGCGTGCCGCTGTTCCCGCGCACCTTCCTGCCGTCGTTCAACGAAGGCACGCTGACGATCAACGTGCTCCTCAACCCCGGCACGGCGCTGGCCGAGTCCAACCGCATCGGCGCGCTCGCCGAAACGCTCGTCGCCCAGGTGCCCGAAGTGCTACATGTCGGGCGCCGGACCGGCCGCGCCGAGCTCGACGAGCACGCGGAAGGCGTCCATTACTCCGAAATCGACGTCGACCTGCGGCCCTCTGCACGCGGCCGCGATGCCGTCATCGCGGACGTGCGCGCGCGGCTCGCCGTGCTGCCCGCCGCGGTAAGCATCGGCCAGCCGATTTCGCACCGCCTCGACCACCTGCTCTCCGGCGTGCGCGCGCAGATCGCGCTCAAGCTCTACGGGGACGACCTCGACACCCTGCGCGGGCTGGCCGACGGCCTGCGCGCGCGGCTGGCCGCGATTCCCGGCATCACCGACCTGCAGGTCGAAAAGCAGGTCGAGGTGCCGCAGCTGAAGGTGAGCGTCGATTACGCCGCCGCCGCGCGCTACGGTGTCGCGCCCGGCGAACTGCTGCGCACCCTCGAACGCATGGTCGGCGGCACCCACGTCACCCAGATCGTCGATGGCAACCGGCGCCATGATCTTGTCGTGCGCCTGCCCGACAGCGGGCGCGGTCCGCAGGCGCTCGAAGCGCTGCTCGTCGACACGCCCGCGGGGCACGTGCCGCTGGCCCGTCTCGCACGCATCGAAGAGAGCGAAGGCCCCAACCAGATCGGCCGCGAGAACGCGCGCCGCCGCATCGTCGTTTCGGCCAATGCGAGCGGCCGCGACCTGTCGGACGTGGTCGCCGACATCCGCGCCGAACTCGCCGCGCAGCCCCTGCCCACCGGCTATTTCGCCGCCCTCGAAGGACAGTTCCAGGCGCAGGAAGAGGCGGCACGGCGCATCGCCCTGCTTGCCGCCGCCTCGCTGGCGATGATCTTCCTCGTCCTCTACGGCCGCTACCGTTCAACCGTGCTCGCACTCATCGTCATGGGCAACATTCCCCTCGCCCTCGTCGGCAGCGTCGCCGCACTGTGGATCGCCGGCCAGCCGCTGTCGGTCGCCGCGCTGGTCGGCTTCATCACCCTCACCGGCATCGCCACGCGCAACGGCATCCTCAAGATCAGCCACTACATCAACCTGTGCGCGTTCGAAAACGAAACCTTCGGCAAGCCGATGATCGTGCGCGGCTCGCTCGAACGCCTCACCCCCGTGCTGATGACCGCGCTCGTCACCGCCATCGCACTCATTCCCCTGCTGCTGTCGGCCGAGGCACCCGGCAAGGAAATCCTTTATCCCGTCGCCGTCGTCATTTTCGGCGGTCTCATCAGCGCCACCCTGCTCGACACCGTGCTGACCCCGGCCCTGTTCTGGCTGTTCGGCGAAAAACCGCTGGCGCGCCTGCTGCACGCACGCAGTCAGGAACGCTTTTGACCCACCCCGCAAAAAGGAGAGAACCATGTCCCGACTCGTCCACGCCCTCCCGTTCATTCTGCTGCTCGCCGCCACCCCGCTGCACGCGCACCAGGATCATCTCGTGCCGCAACATGGCGGCGTCACCGCCGAAGCCGGCTACTTCCAGGTCGAAGCCGTCACCCAGGGCGCCCGCGTCGTGCTCCATCTGAGCGAACACGGCGCGCCCCTTGCCGCCGCCGGCGCCACCGGCAAGCTTACCCTGCTGTCCGCCGGCAAGAAGATGGAAGCCGCCCTCGCGCCCAGCGGCCCGCACGCCCTCGCCGCCACCTTCGCCACTGCACCAGCGGCGGGCGCCAAGGCCGTCGCCGCCCTCAGCGTTCCCGGCAAGGGCGCAGCAAGCGTGCGGTTCGTGCTGAAGTAGGCGCGCGGGAGGGCCGGTACGTGAACGGGAAGAACGAATTCCTGGAACCGTCGGTCCGGGGTTCAAGCGAGGGCGACGCGGCTGCTGCCCGACGACTTGCTATTGGGGCCAATGAGCACTGGCGCGGGTTGCTGCAGCTTGCGGGGGGCTCGGGGTTTTCGATCTGCGTACCGCCGGAGTGCGTGTCCAGTCAGGGTTCCCCTCCTGATCGATTCAGTACCCGGCCTCTCTCTGATGTCTAAACGCCAGGACGAATACCGTGTCCGCTTGCTGGTCGTAGCGGTAAAGTGCCACGTAGCCCGTATCGCCGAAATCGACGATCAACTCTCGCAGATTGGGTTCATCCTCAAGCGGCCGCCCTATTCCAGGTTGAGTGGCCAGCAACTCGAACTGGCGAAGAATCGATTGCGCAGCCCGACGACTCGCCGCCGGGCTTTTTTGCGCAAGAAACTGGCGGCAACGCTCCAACCCACTCGCTGCACCCGGCGTAACGATCAATCGTGGCAAGCGGGTATCGCTTTCTCTTTATCGGTACCCCAGCTCTCAAGCCACTGCGTTACTTCCTGCCCTGTCAGGTGTTGGCCGGTTTCTTGATATTCCTGCCAGGAAGCCAGGGCTTCCTGCTTGAATGACTCGCGCGCCTCTTCGCGTTCCAGATACTGCCGAATCGCCTCCTTCATCAAGAAGTGCGGTTTGCGATGGCGTGCATCGGCGAGCGACTTCAAGCGTTCATGATCGGCTTGGTCGAGCTTGATCGAGACAGGTCGTTGCGGCGTCGTTTCCATCGCGGTCACCCAGAGTAACGATAAGTAATACTAAGTGCTAATCGCCAAAAGTGCAATATTGATCGATGCGGCACACGCATCCGCCCGGACGGGAATCGCGGCTGATCGCACTAAACCGGCGGAATAGTGCAACCGCAGTTGCACTATTTTGGATTCCTTGTGCAAGTAACAGGGGACGGCAGATCGGCAGCCTGTTATTACCCTTTCTATTACCCTTACCAAAGGGTAATTACCCTTTCTTTGGCTATGGCCGCTTCGCTTAACTTTGCCATAGGCAAAGTCAGCCTTCGCCGAAACTCCGTTTTCGCCACTTCGCCGCCGGCCCGCGACCCTGGCACTCGATCTTGCCTGCCGCCTGCTGATCGCGTAGCACCCGGCGAACCATGTCGCGACTGACGCCCGGGCAGCGCAGTTCCAGTTGCGCGACGGAAAATTCCCCGGCGAACTGCTCGATGGCCGCGTTCACCTGATCGGTCTTCGCGCCACGCGGTGCCTTGGATTCGCCCACCCGCTCGGCAAACTCCTTGTAGGCCGTCTTCAGGATGAACAGCACGTAGTTGATGTAGGGCCAGGGATCGTGCTTGCCCTCGTGCCAGCCCTGCGAACTCGTTTCCAGGGTTTCGTAGTAGCGATCCTTGTTCTGCTCGACCAGGCGCTCCAGGCTGATGTACCGGCCCACCTCGTAACCCAGCTGGTAGCTTTGCAGCAGCCAGAGCAGGCGCGACACCCGGCCGTTGCCATCGCGGAACGGATGGATGCACAGGAAGTCGAGATTGAAGGCTGCCAGCGCAATCAGCGGCGGCACCCAACCCTCGTCGAGGCAGCGGCGCCAATCAAGCACCAGACCGGCCATGCGCGCCGGAGTCTCCAATGCCGGTACGGTGCGAAACCTTACCCGCTTGCAGCCATCCGGATAGCGCTCGATGATGTCGCCATCCTTTTCCTTGTACTGTCCGGCATCCCAAATCTGTCCACGGGTCAGGGCGTGCAGTCGCTTAATCACCTGCTCGTCGAGCGGAATGCCCGCTGCCTCGGCGTGAATCCAGGCCAGCGCATCACGATAGCCGCGCACCTCTTCCTCGTCGCGGTCGCGGAACAGGGGCTTCGGCGAAACAAGAATGTCGCGCACCCTCGCCGGATCGACCGACACGCCTTCAATGCGGTTCGACGACACGGCGCTTTCAATCATCGCGTGCTCGCGCAAGGCCTTCAGGCGTTGTGGCGACTGATGGGTGTAAAGCTCCTGCTTGCCGCGAAACTCACCGAGGTCGGAGAGGTACCACGCTGTCGCAGGCGATATCGCTGCCTGACCGGAAGCAAATTGGCGCAGTGTTTTCATCTTCCGTCTCCGAGCAGCGCGCTCAGCCTTGCCAGTGCGTCTGCGACGATCCGGCCTTGAACTTCGATGTTCTGGATAATCAGCTGTGGCGCCCTGTCATCCACCTTGGCGACCGCGTTCGGATTCACCGCCTTGAGGTCGAACACGGCCGCATCGATGGCGGCTGCCTTGGCCTCCAACTCTCGAACGGATTTCTCCTTCTCGCCAATCCGTGCGGCGCAGCTTTCGATTTCCGTTTCAGGCGCCCCTTTCGCTCCTTCGCGCTTCAGGCGTTTCAGTTGTTCCTTGAGATCGACCACTTCGGCCTTGATATCGGCCACCTGATCCACCAGCGGTTGCATCTCCTCGCGCGCCCTGGCGCGGCGGGCGGCAAAGTCGACCGTCCAGGAGTTACGGCTATCACCCGCCGTTGTGCCGCGCTGCGGAAGCAGGCGGGCGTAACTCGGGAAGGGCTTGCCGGCATTGCCCTCGTCGGCCTGCCAGTCCGCAATCAGCGTGGCCGGCAGGGCCGCGTCGTCCAATACCGTACCGTCCGGTGCAAAGCCGAAGTGCGCCAGCGTCAGCGGCGTCTTCTTGCCCACTTTCACGCCCGACAGATCGTAGTACCAGATGCGCTCGGTCTTCCTGCCCTTGGTGAAGAACAGCAGGTTGGTCTTGACGCCCGCGCCGGCGGTGGAGAACACCCCGCCGGGCAGGCTGACAATGGCCCAGAGATCGCACTCGTCGACCAATTTTCGTTTAGTCTCGACGAAGGCGCTCTCATTGGTGCGGAAGAGCAGCCCCTCATCCAGCACGATGGCGCAGCTGCCGCCCGGCGCCAGTTCGCCGAGGATGTCCTGCACGAACAGCACCTGGGTGGCGCTGGTCTCGAAGGCGAAGTTCTTCTGCGCATCCTTGCCCTCTTTGCCGCCGAAGGGTGGGTTGGTCAGGATCACGTCGAACTGCTTGGGCGCCTTCTCGAACAGGGCGCCGTAGGTGGCGCGGCGCGTCAGCGAATTGCCATGCCACAGGTTGGGCTGGTCGATGCCGTGCAGCACCAGGTTGGCCAGCGCGATGGGGAAGACCAGGTTCTCCTTCTCGCGACCGAAGAAGGTGTCGTGCTTCAGCGTGTCGATGTCGGTGCTGGTGGCACTCTTGCCCAGCGTGCGGGCAATGTGCTCGTAGGCGATGGCGAGGAATCCGCCCGTTCCGCAGCACGGGTCATAGACCTTCTGGCCGAGCGTCGGATTCACCGTATGCACCATCGCCCGGATCACCTCGCGTGGTGTGAAGAACTGGCCGCCGTCGGAATTCTTCTCGCCCATTTTCAGCAGCAGATCCTCATAGACCTGCGACAGCGTGAAGAAATGCCTGTCGTCGATGTGCTCGATGCTGATCTCGTGCACCTTGTCGAGGATGTCGCGCAGGTTCGTTTCGGAATCCACGCGCACCCGTTCCACCGCCGTCATGATGCGGCCGATGATGCGCTGCTTCGGCGATGCCGCCGGATTGGGCAGGCCGGTGCGAACGTCGATGTCCAGGCCGTGCAGATGGGGCAACAATTCCTTGTTGATGAAGTCGAACAGCTTGCCGTCGCCCGCAGCGAACAGTTCCTGCCGCTTCCAGCCGAAGGGTTTGCCCTCGGACGTTTTCGGATGCCCGGGCTTGTCCGACCAGGGCGCGGCCCAGTCCTGCCAGCGGTACGGGCTGCGCAGGGCGGGCACGAATGACGCGCCCACGACCTCGGCCGCTTCCTGGTCGCGCGCCTCCTGGGCATCGAGAATGCGCAGGAACAGAATCCAGGTCAGCTCCGGCACGTACTGCAAGGCGCTGGCGCAGTTGGAGCGCCGCATCACATCGCAGATGCTCTTGACGAAAGCAGAGAGCGACTGAGTGGAGGCGATGGCCTTGGGCGTCTTGGCGCCGGATTTCTTGGTTTTTGGTGTTCTAGGCATATCTCTTTTGCTGTCCTTGTCGAGAACCCTCGTTTTCGACTATCATTCTTCCTGCGACTAGTGCACTCGTTTCGAGGCGAGTCCATCCCCTCGGGGCTAGTCGTTCCAAATACTCAAGGCCAGCGTTGAATGAACACATTCCCGCTGGCCTTAATCTTTTCCCACGCCGCTTTCACTGCTTGCTCATGCCACCGATCCGGCGTGCCCTCGTGGTTTTCATAGCGCCCGGCCATGTAAATCAGCAAGTCGGCCACCTGCAAGAACCGGCTATGGTGAGATTGCGTGAAATAGACCGTATCGAGCAGCCGTCCCAGAGGGCGGCCAAAGTACATCGGCGTCTTGCCCTGGTTCTTGTACTCTGAGAAATCCACCACGGCGCCCGTCATCTCGTCGGCTTCGTAGTCCCCGAACACCAGGCCCAGATCGTTGGCCTGGTCGAGATACTCGGCAAACCGTTCCAGAATCAGCATCAGCCCCAGCCGGTAGGGTGGTGTGGGGTATTTGTACTTCTGCTGATGCCGGTCGACATGGATGCACACCATGCGCACCGGTATCTGGTTGTCGGTTACGAAGGTGGCCACATCCTGGAACACCCGCACCCGATCCTCCAGTTTGCGTCCCTTCGCATTGCCCTTGCCGTGAAACAACTCCTTGCCGTGGAATTCGTTGGCCTGCGTCAGCGAACGCGAGCCGAAGAAGTTGAAGGCGATCTGGCCCAGCGTATTCTCGAAGTCAATGGCCTTGTGATCGGGAATCGCCAGCCCGCCAATGAAGAAATGCGGATTGTCGGGGCTGTGCTTGTTTTCGTCGAAGTAGCAGAGGTGCATCAGGCTGCTCCGAAGGCGTTTTGAGACGAATGCCAACGCACATAGAAAACCATATTGGTGGCATCACCGAGATGGTCTTGGGCGCATTTACTGACCATGATCACTCTCCCTCGCCTCGAAGGCCCTGGCGAGAATTTTCTGCGGTAGCAAATCGATCTCGGCCAGTTTTGTTTCAACCGCCTGCCGCAACGATTTCAGTTCCTTGAGCGCCTGCGATGCCTTTTTCTGAACGGCAAACTCGGGCAACTCGATTTCGCCTTCGCTGAGCCGGTTGAACAACATCCGTTCGCGGACCGCGCCGCGCGCCAGCGAGGTAATGCACTGTGCGCCGAGCGGGGAACGTAGCCAGTAGTAGAACCACCGCGAATTGACCTTGCCGGGCTTGCCCTGCAAGACCACATAGTCGGGGCTGGTGATGCCGGGTGTATTGTCCTCATCCACGAAAGCAATCGAACCGATAAGGATACGCATCGGGTTGTAGAACACCGTGCCAGGAAAAGCGGGCTTGTACTTCGGTGCCTGCTTGCCTGGCTTTTCCTTGGCTGGCGCGAGCCCATCGCGGGTTGCACCGAGGACCGGATATTCGGCCCATGTCTTGCCGATGCCCTGCTTGACCTCGTAGAGCACGTCGCCAAGCGAATGTGGCTCGGTCGGACTCTTGCCGACGCTGTCGAGGATGATGGCGTTGGCGAGATTGCTCACCTCGCGCAATTGAGTGTCCGCTGCCTGCCGCGCGGTTTCCACCTCGGCCAGTTGGGCTTTCAGGCGGGCGGCGATTTCCTGACGCTTGTCACGTTGTGGCAGAGGGAGAGAAATTTTCGATAGCGTTGTTGCGTTGACGTTCGGCTGTGCCGCGCCTCTTGCAGCTTCGTATAGTTGTGCCCAATACGACCTTGATCGCAAGAATAGGTAGAGATACTCAGGCTCGACGAGAGATCGATTGGGGCGCAATCGCAACAGATATGACGCGTTGACCGCGCGAGGCGGATTCTCCAATAAATAACTCTTGCCAACCGTCCCACCTGTTCTGGCCACCACTATGTCTCCATCACAAAGCAACGACGATAGCTCGTCGGTTTCACTGATATGGCAAAGCGGTACGTTATCCCATCGCACACCGGTCTCTGTAATGTCGGTAATACGGAGCAGTTTTGGCCCTGTTGAACTGTTGAAGTTAGCTGAGGCAGTCACACCGTAGGTTATGGACTCGCAGACATTACCGAGGCTCTCGAACTTGGTTGAAGTCATACCCCGAACAACCTCCCCTTCGCCTCGCGCATCACCTGCGTCGGCTTGCCGAGCGCGCGCAGCGCATCCAGTCCGCCGGCCAGCTTGATCTCCGGCACCTCCCACAGCGCCGGGGTTTCCAGCGCATCGGTGCCGCCCTGGGCGAACTGGTGGCCGAGGCCGGCGAGGACGATGCCGGTCTCCTTCGGAGCGCCGTCCCACCAGCGCCGACTTTTCTCGATGTAGCGCGTGCCGCGCTCGGCGCGCTTGAGTGCCTGGGCGTGGTAGCCGTGGTGGCCGAAGAAGTCGTAGAGATCGAAATCGGTCATCTGGTCGATTTCGCGGATCACGTCGGGGCTGAAGTTGTCGCCCAGCAGATGATCGATGAGGCTGCGACGCTTCTGCGCCTCGATCCACAGCCCGCGGAATTCGTCGAGGTTGTGGGCCTCGGAGAGCACGCGCTGGATCACCTCGCGGCGATATTCATCGACCGGGATCGGCGTGTCGCGCCCGTCGCGGCGACTGAGAATGAAACGGCCCTGCGGATTGACGATGACGGTCTGGCCGCCGATCTCGCCCACGCTCGGGCCGTCGTCGCCACCGCCACCGCCGTCACCTCCGTCGCCACCGTCTCCTCCCCCGCCGCCACCCGGTCGGGGCGGCTTGGTGATGAAGTCGGTGCCGAAGAGCTGGGTGACGTCGGTGTAGTCGTAGAGCCAGAATTTGTACTTGCCGGTTTCCTCGTGGATGCGCGTGCCGCGCCCGACCATCTGGTAGAACTTGATCGGCGATTGCAGGTAGCGGAAGAACACCACGGCGTTGAGACGCTCGATGTCCACGCCTGCTTCCAGCAGGTCGACGGTGCAGGCGACGAAGGCGCGTTCGCCAGAACCGCGCATCGGCTCGATCATGTCCGCACCGTTGTTCGGCCCGCCCATGCACTTGAAGGCGTAGTGGTCCTTGGGCGGCTGCCCCTTCTCCCGGCACCAGCGCACGTAGAGATTGTTCATGTGCTGGGCCACTCTATCCGCATGGATTTCGCGGGTGCAGAAAATGATGGCCTTCTGTTCCGGCCCGCCGTTCTGGCAGAGCAACCGGAACAGGTCTTCGCACATCTTGGGCGTGCGCAGTTCGATGAACAGTTCGTCGTCGAAATCCTTGCCGGTGTATTCGTCCTTGGTGAGGTCGGCTTCCGTCAGCAGCTTGCCGGTGCGGATGTCCTTGACCTTGGCGGCGAGAATTTCCTGCCTGGTGAACACGCGGCTGTCGATGCTGGGCTTGCGCTTGATGATCTCGCAGGCGGCGAGATAGCCGTCTTCCTGCGCCTGGATCAGGGTGTATTCGTAAACCGGCTCGCCGAAGTACTGGAGATTGTTGGCAGTGATTTCCTGGTCTTCGGCGCTGGCGTGCTTCGATTCCGCCAGTTTGCGCGGCGTGGCGGTGAGGCCGATGTGGATTGCGTTGGGATTGCGCTTGAGCACCTCCGACCACTTGCCCCAGGCCGAGCGGTGGCATTCGTCGATGATGATGACGCTGAAAGCATCCTCGCCATAATGCTCCGTGAGAAAGCTGGCGAAACCTTCTTCGTCGTCGAGGCCGAGCGTCTGGTAGGTGGCGACATGGATGCGCGCGTTCGCCGCCGCGTTGCTGCCTTTTTCGGTCTTGACGATGCGGGCGTTGTCGCCGAAGGCTGCCTTGAGCTTGGTGTAAGCCTGCTCGCGCAGCTCGTCGCGGTCGCACAGAAACAGGGCCGGCTTGGGCAGCTGGCCGGCTTGACTGAGTCGCCACAGCAGGTTGGTGGCGATGATGGTCTTGCCCGCGCCCGTGGCCAGCGTGAGCAGGACACGAACCGGTTCGTTGGCCTGCCGGCAACGGATGATCTTCTCGAAGGCGGCGCGGATGGCGGCATCCTGATAGTAGCGGCTTTGCGACCAGGCCGGGCTGTCGGCCTGGAACAGGATTTCCGCATCGGGCCGGGTGATGTCGATGCCGAGATCCTTGGCGTAGCGCGCGGTCAGGTCTGGATGCGCCGGGAAGTCCGGGAAGGGAAACGGCCCGCCCTGTAACTGGGTGAAGAAGTCGTATTCGCCGTATTTGTGGCCATTGGTGGCGAAGACGTACTTGACTTCGAAACGCTGGCAGTCGGCATAGCCTTTGGCCTGCTGCATGCCCTTGAGCGGGTCTTCGTTTTCCTTCTTGGCCTCCAGCACGCCCACGGGCAGTGGCTTGGGCATATCGCCCACCTGCACGCACAGCAGGTAATCCGTGCGCCCCGGTCCCTTGCGGCGGCGGCCTTTGGGGCCGGTCGGCTCGACCGGTGCGGGCGTCTCCAGCTTCAGCCACTGATGATCGTTATAGCCCTTCTCGCGAAGAACGGGATCGATCAGGTAGAAGCGGGTTTCGGCTTCGTTGTAGGCCATTGCAACCCCTATGCCTGATCCGGCGCGATCAGATTCACGCCCGAGAAATAGGTGCTGTAGCGCCGCGTGTCGCGGGTCAGGATCGGATACCTTGAAACGGCGGCCTGTGCACCGATGAAGAAATCGGCCAGCACGTTGTGCTTCTTTCCACCCTGCCGGCGATAGCGCACGAAGGCCTTGCCGGCGAGAAACAGCGCGGGCCGGGGAATCTCGATCATCGTCAGGCCCAGGTCATCGATGGTGCGATCCAGGGCCTCGACGGTCGAGAACGTCAGCGACAGTTCCGAGTAGATGATCGGGTTGATGGCCAGGCGATGAATCTTGGACTGCGCCCGTAGCTGGCCGATGGACCAGTCTGCCCATTCCGGATCGTCCTCCAGAACGTCGACCAGCACATTGGTGTCGACCAGCAGCATTAGGCCTCGCCGCGCAGCAGGGCCATCAATTCATCGGTGCGCCACTTCACATCGGCCTTGCCACGTGCAGCCTCGAATCGGTCTGGCTTGCGGCTGGCACGCGCGCCGACCTTGTGAATGACTACCTCGCCCTCTTTGTTGACGGCGAATTCCACCGAGGAACCCGGCGCCAGGTTGAGCGCGTCGCGGATCTGCTTCGGGATGGTGACCTGCCCTTTGCTGGTGAGAGTCGTTGCCATGACGCCTCCTTCGTATTACGGCATGGCCTATTGTAATACTCCAGAGGAATGCCGGCAAACCCCGCTGATTTGATCAGATTCAGCTTGGCTTCCTGATTGAACAGCGCGTTCATGGTGGCGTCGTCAATCAGATCACGGAGCCAACGATGAACACCAACCCGGAAACCTGTCGCAACCAGAACTTCGGGGCGTGCTTTCTGGTGGTGACCGATCCCAGGCCCTGGGGTGCCCAGGGCTACGTACAGATCATCGGATCAAATGATCGACCGGGCGGGCTTGCTTACTACCGTGCTCGATGGGAAGAAATCGAGCTTATCGGTGCCGCCGAATGGATCGCCGCCTCCCTCGCAGGAGAAACAGATGAATACTGACACCAAACTAACCACCACCCAGATGGCCATTCTCGTGGCAGCTGCCCGCCGACCAAATGGTGAAATCGAACCCTTGCCGGATAACCTACGCGGCGGCGCACGGGTTCAGGTCGTCAAGGGTTTACTTGCCAAAGGCTTCGTTTTTGAGTCGGACGGGCATCACGTACTTACGGATGCCGGCTACGCCGCCGTTGGAAAACTTCGCCCTGTCCGGAAGGGTATCCAGAAAATCGACGCCCCCGATGCCCTCACGAAACGCGACCCCACCCCACCAACCATCCGCCCCGGCACCAAAATCCTGACGCTCGTCGAGTTGCTCCAGGAGCCCGGTGGTGCCTCCATCGTCACTCTGCTGCAGGCAACCGGCTGGCTGCTACACACCATACGCGGCGCGATCTCAGCCATCGTCAAGAAGAAGCTCGGTTTTCGAGTGATCTCGGAGAAGGGGCTGGGTGGGGAGCGGATTTACAAGATCGATTTCACCACACCGAAGGACAAGTAGTAGCAGAGGGTGTGAATTCCACCCTCTGAGCTTTGCCATCTTGCACGTCGGCCGATTTGCCATTTTTCGGCCATGAAATCGTCGGAAACCCGTGCCAGCACTGGCTGGAACAGGGGTGACCGTTTTTCGGTTTCAAGGGGGTGAATTCAACGCACACCCTTTAGCCGTGTGCAAACTGCAAACCCTGCAAACCTCGGTTTGCACCCTGACGCTATCGAAGCACCGCGCTCGCGCCTCCCGTATGGGAATATCGCCAGGAAGGACCCCTCAACCGTCAGGTTCCTGCATCCACGCAGGAATATCACGCTGGCCGTGCAGCACACGCCAGACATCGATGTGCTCCGGATGCTCGACGTAAAACACGATGTGCGGGTATCGAGTCAGTGGCCAGGCGCGCAGGCCGGGCAGATTGAGCTCGTGGGCGTATCGCGGTGAGCCCGTTGCCGGATGGCGACCGATGTGGCCGTAGGCCTGTTCCAGCGCATCGATGAAACCAAGCGCCACGGCTTCGCGGGCTTCACTCAGGTAGTAGGAAACCGCCTCGTCGACATCCAGGTTGGCCTGCTCACGCGGGATGACTACCTTGGCCTTCACCCTTGGATGCGGGCTTTGGCACTCTTGCGCACCCGACTCCGCAGACCGTCGAAGTAGCTGGCATCAGCGGTTGCTGCTTGTGCCGAGGCTGCACCGGCCAACAGCAGGTTGCGCAGTTGCAGGCGGTCTTGATCCTTGCGGATCAACTCTCGCACGTACTCGCTGCTCGTGCCGTAACCGCGCTGGCTGACCTGTTCATCCACGAAAACCTTGAGGCTGTCGGGCAAGGAAATGTTCATCGTGCTCATTGCAGTAGCCTAGTCTGTTTGGCAAAATTTGGCAAGAATAACCAGAGCGTTGGTTTCCGGATCGAAGAATCCCACTGTATGGTTTTCTTCAACCTGTTTTTGCCAACCCGCCAGGCGCTCGTCCTCTGAGTACCGTATGCGCCCACCGCGATAATGTTCGCCTATCCCGAACACCAGTATGCGGGTGCCCGCGCCTTCCTTGGTGGCCTCCTCGTATTCGAGGTGGGTAAATGACTTGTCGGCTTTCGGTGCCAGGCTGCCGTAGATATCGCCCAGCAAGAGAATCATGAACTCGGCCCGACGCACATAGCCCAAGCATTCGGCCAATGGTGGGCGGTGACTGACATTGCCGTCGTTGAGGTCGATGGGCGCAAGCTGCACCACCGGGTAATTGGCAATCAGCTCCTTGAGCTGCTTGCGCAACTCGGCAAATTCCTCAAAACGGGATGCCAGGAAAACGGCGGTCTTGAGCAAGGACATCTTGTTGTTCTCCGCCTATTTAAACGTTCATGCAGGTGATTAGCGGATTACAAGCAAACACCCGCTCCAGGGTCGCAGGTACGCGCAGCTTGCGCATGATGTACTGCAGGAACAGCAGAGCATGTTCGAAACCCTACCGCTATGCGTTGTGTGGTGCAAACCACCGCCCGGAAACCCGCATGGTTACAGGGCGTCGAGCCTTGACCGGGCTAGACAAAAACAGAGAAAAGAGAGGAATTCGGGTGGTCAGTGGGGCGAAATCGGTGCCTTCCGGCGATCATCGAAATTCGCACCACCCGCGAAGCCCCGTCAGTGCTGGCCCTTCGCGGGCGAGAAAAAGGCCAGAGCGAAGTCTGGCCTTGGAATGGTGGTGGTGCGTAGTTTACAACCGAACGACTCGCTATTGGGGCCAATGAGCACTGCTGCGGGTGTCTGCGGCAACGTGCTCACGACCCCTCGATCACCCGCGCCACGTCGCCGTGACACTCGGCGCATTTACCCTCCAGCAGCAAGTTGCCACCCTTGATGGCCCCGGTGAAATTGGTGATTGTCACTTCGTGTCGGCATTGCCCGCACCAGACGTTGGCCAGCAGGCGCTGGAGGATATCTGCGGGGATGGACTCCCAACGCTGGCGTGCGGGGCGGGTAAAAGTGGGAAGATTCTCAACGGCCATGACTCATTCCTCCGGTTTTTCAGGCTTCGTTACCGTTCGGGCGGGCGCATCGTCACCCAGTTGCCGATAAAGCGAGTGCCCAAGGAGAGCGCGATAGCTGGCATCGTGATCTGGAGAATGCTCCCGATCAGATTCGCGGTGTCACGTACCTCATTCGTCATCATCTTGGCATCGACGAGCGTGTCGATCAGATCCTTGTTCGTAATGACAACCGCAAGAGAGCCAACGCCAAGCATCACCAGCGCCACCCCGCAAAGCATGTGGCCGAGTCGATACGGTTCAAACGAACGCGCCCCGACCACGAACGAGATTGTCCCAGCGGCAAAGACACCGAAGAACCATTTGTGAACTGAGACGAAGTCGGGCGACCAGATTGACAGTTCCATTACCCCCTCCGATTACGTAAGCGAGTTGGGCACCGGACATCGTCGAGGACATTGCGCGTGGCCGGCAACCAGTGGGACTGTCGCTGCTGATCGCCATCAGGCCCGATAGCCGACACCAGACGTTGCACGATCCGCCGCACGTAGGTTTCCAATCCCAGATCACAGAAATGACAGCCGCGGAAAGCGATCCTCTTGGAGACGTACTCGTCTCTATGAGAGAACTGCACGCCGAGGCCTGGCCTGCACACCAGCCCCGCCGATTGGTTGGCCTGACGCAGGTACCGCACGCTCGCGCCCCCATGCCCGAATACCCTCGATTTGTTCAGGGCTAGTCTTTGACAATGGCACCACGTTCTGGAAACTACGCCGAAAAAGGTCGTCGCTGACAGCCTGATCTCCTCGTAGGTATGCCTCTTTAACCACCTCGCGCACTGCGGACTCGATGTCAGATCCAGCAAAGCCTTCAGAGAGATCAACCAACTCTTGCATCAGAGGATCTGGAAGCTCGTTCTTTAGCCCTCGCTGCACGTAAATATTGATGATTTCCCTTCGCTCATCTGGCGTGGGAAGATCGACGAAAAACAACTCGTCGAAGCGCCCCCTGCGAAGAAGCTCGGGCGGAAGTCTAGAAACATCGTTGGCAGTCGCTACAACGAAGACGCGGGCACGCGCCTCTTGGAGCCAGTACAAAAACTGCCCAACGAGCCGTGTCGACGTTCCACCATCGCCGGAACCTTGTGTTGCGCCGGCCAACCCTTTTTCAATCTCATCGATCCACAACACACAGGGGGAAACATGATCTGCCGTCGCAAGTGCGTCTTTTAGTCGACCTTCGCTTTGCCCCAGATACTGGCCGTGAATCGTTGAGAGATCGAGACGATAAAGCGGTAGGCTCCAGTTATGTGCGATAGCTTTTGCTGAGAGAGACTTGCCGCAACCGGGCACTCCAACAAGGAGACAGCCACGCGGTGGCCTGATGCCTCTTTCTCGGAGGTCCGCCGTTAGCAGCGGGCGCTCACGATCAAGCCAAGTCTTGAGCCCGCCAAGGCCTCCAACATTCAGTTCTCCACCACGCACCTGCACACGCTCGATGCCAGAGATGTCGGCGAAGATGCGGTCCTTCGCCTGCATGAGCTCTCGAAGGTCGTCCTTCGTAATACGACCGTTGGCGAGAAGCGTGGCTATGATGTTCTCCGCCTCGATTCTCGATATGCCAGCTAGAATGGCCGCCGCCTGCCGCTCGTCAGCAGTATCCCATTCGATGGGGAACTGGTTGCGATACGCTCCTACCTGCTCCCGGATGATTTCGAGCATCTCGTCCTCGTTAGGAGCCGAGAGTACCAGGGACATTCCGAGCCTTTGCAGTTGCCCCCATACTGGTTTTGTCGTGATGACAATCAGAACGCCACCGTGCTCTGCCGCGAGCATAACCGCATCCTGCAACTGCCGAGCAAACGGCGTATCGTCCTCGATGTCGGCAACCTCAGTGAGGATGAAGGAGAGGTTCTGTCTCTGAGCTATCTGCTGACTTGCATAGTCAACCGCGCCGACCACCGACCTATCTTCACTCACCGATCTGTTAGCGAGGAGTTCTTTCGTGCCCTGCGAAAGCGTATGGACAAATATCGGCGCGTTGCTCAGAGACGATGCCACCTCCTTGAAAATATCAAGAACACGGGCGCGCTCGGCACTGCGAACCGAGATGAACGGAACCCGCGCCTTCAAGTAACGGGTGAGTGCTCCTTTGAATTCCTTCGTGTCGCTCATATCATCACCTTGCGAACGCCACCATCTCGCCACCAGGTAGTGACACAACCTGCATCGACATGTCTTTACTGGCAACTTTCTCGCCATTCATGAACAAGGCTGTCTTCACTGGGTAGACACCCTGCGGCACCCCGGTGGGCATAGTCATCGAATAGCTCGTCGTGTACGCGCCGGCACCTTGATTCTCATTGGCTTTTTTGCGCGACTTGACCTCCGATCCGTCCGGACGAACTAGCGTAAGCTCCTCTTCGAGAAGAGGCTTCTGATCCTTGGCCCCCTGCACGACCTCGATGTTTGAGACCACAGTCATTTTCCCTCCCGGCGGTACCTTTGCATTGGGGTCGAACCGAGTTTCATAACCGGTTACCTTGCTGCGTTCTGGAAGTTGCCCCCGGTTCGCGGCTTTGTATTCTGTTTGCACCTGCTCCGCAGTCTTGGTCTGCTTCACGTTATAGTTCCAAGCCACACAGGCAAGTGATGCAAGTCCCGCTCCGAGAGCAGCGCCGCGAACCCTGTTGTTGCCCTGTGCGAGTAAGCCACCGACCACCGCGCCGGCGAGGGCTGCGATGCCCGCGTCACATTGACCCGATGCGCCCCCGGATGCCTGACTACCTCCACCTCCCGGGGTTGCGCAACCAGCAGCAAACAATGCGGTGACTACCACCGCAATCGTCGAGTTCCTGATAATTTTTCCACCCATGTTGCGATCCCTGTCAGTTGATTGATATTGAGTCGAGAGCACGTTTTTGCTCAGCCTCCGCACGCCGCTTGAGATCGACCGCCCTCGCATAGGTTGGATTAAGTCGAAGCGCCGAGCCGGCGGCGCTGATCGCGCAGTCGAACTTCTTTTTATTGAAACATGCTTCGCCTTCATCGACGATTGCAGCTAACGCCGACGCGTTGGAAGAATGCTCCTGCTGCTGCTCGGTTATCGGTTTCGATAACGGTACCGGTCGCGCTGCCTTTGCCGCTGGTCTCTCGGTTGGAGTGGACAGCGCAACAACGCGATTTCCCGAATCCGCCTCGGCCGGCACGGAGGTAGCGGGAACAGCGATTTGTACCGAGGACGGGGGTAGAGACTCGGCGGCTGTTGGAGTAGCCTCGCGCGGCGAGGGTGCCACCTGGGAGGGTGATGGGACAGCAGCAGTGGAAACCGGTGCCGCAACAGTGGCGACTGGAACGGGCATGGAATCCTTCCCACGCATCGCAAACCATGCAGCGCTCGCCACAACACACATAACGACGATTGCTCCTGATGCAATAAATGTCCATCTGCTCCTGGATTTTCTTGGGACAGTGGATGCCGACGCGATATCCGATGGCGAGGGCGCTGCGACTGGTTCGGTTACAGGCACCGTTGCCGGGGCTACATCAGCACTCTTCGGTGCCGGTCTGGCTGACGTAGCCAACTCCGGTACCGGCTCGTATCTGAGCAGACTATTGTTGCGCATGAGGCTTGCGAGATGTCCGCTCCTGTCGTGCTTAGCGCTGTCTTCTAAAGACTGCTGTGCCCGCTCAGCGTATTTGCGTATCTCGCCAGAGAGATGCTCTCTGAGCATTTCCGGGAAGGAGGGAATGGTCGCGACGCGGTGAAGAAGGGTCAGCGTGCGCCTCGTGTCCAACATTGCGCGGACGACTGTGGTCTCATCACTACCGGACTTAAAGTCCCGCTCCATCCTGTCGGCACAACGTTTCAATCGGGTGTTGAAGGCACCGCTGATACGCTCGGAGAAAAGACCGGCTACGCCACTGTTCCAGTTGAGCGTCCCGCGAGACATCGCTAAAACCACGGCGTCGTCTTGCTCTCCAGTCTCAAATGCCTCGACGCAGTCACTCCACTCCGAGTAGGTTGACGGTTCAATCATGCAGGTGCTTCACTTCACGCGGCGAACAAACGGAACAGATGGAACGAGGTCCCAAGCAGGAAATGCCTCGGCAAGGGCATCTCGCCTTGGGGGAGACGGCGGGGCTGGTGTTGGTGCCGCTACCGGAGAAGGAGCCTGCTCAGGTTGCGAATTCGCCGCCTGTGGTGACGGCATGGCCGCCGTTGCTTCGGAAATAATGTCTCTCGCCATGCTTACTCTCCTCAGGCCGCCGGCTTCGCCATCACTTGGCGAGCATTGTCGTGGGTTGATAGGACATACTGCTCGGGACTAATGGCGTCGAGCAATTGAACAACTTCCGCAGACACAGCATCTCGCTTCGTAAAGTCCCTGCGCCATTCGACGACCTCAGCACATGCCGCGCTCAGCACTTGCAACGACTGCTCTCTCAACTTTGAGAAGTCATCGGCGATCTTGGCCTTAGCCTTGGCGACGTTCGATCGAGCCATGAAAAACCAGATCAAGCAGCCAGCCCCAAGCGCCAGGGGCAGAAATCCCCCCGAGATGGCTGAAAGAACCAGGCCGACACCAATGACGAGCGCCGCCCAATGCTGGAAGCCGAGCTTAATCTTTGCGAGCGCTTCATCCCTGCGGCGGTCGATGTGAGCGCTAAGCGAGACCGCCAAGTCCTTCTCATTTTCACCGTTCTGTGTCGTGCCCTGCCAATCCTCAATAGTTAGATCAACCCGAATGGGGACTGCTGCGCGTATGCTTGCGGAAAGATCCTGATGTGCATCCTTTATCCAACTCCGAGAGAGCGCAATGGCGAACCTTTGTGTCGCCCTTGACGCGTGCGACGTTTCGGGGTGCATCGCCGCATTCGTTAGCAGTTGTGTAAAACTAACCAGTTCGTCAAGAGCCTTGCTTTCTAGGTCGTAGCGGCTCTTGGCGGCTGATCTGTTGCCGGCCTCTTCAATAATGAGCTGGCAGAACTTCTCGTCACGGCGCAGCGGCAGTTCCTCGTCGTCAAAGTTCTGCACAAGCTTGTCTAGGAGATCGTCCACTGCTGCCATCAAGTTTGGAGACGGCGGAATGGGGCCTTCAAAAATCATCTTGAAATGGTCGCGTACTACTGCCTGCATGGCCGCGCCATTAAGGGTCTCGTTCATCGATGCCCACGTTGGGCTGTATTGGCTGAGGTAGTTGTATCGTGCGGCATTGTTCGTTGTCGGGATTTTGGACCGCAGACCCTCGTTCCATTGCTTACGCTGTTCATCCAAAAATCCTGCGCGCTGACTCAATTCGTCAATCCACCCCTCGATTCGCTTAGCGCATTGATTCCTGACCTCGGAACCAAAAATGCCGCTGGCGAGAGCGTCGACAAGGACGACTGACTGGCGGTCAAGACGCGTAGGGTCTTGCATCCCGAAATACCTGTCGAGCCAGGTTCTGCACGCAGCAGGTCTTGCCGTGCGGCGGGTTATCAGAGCGAAGAAAAGTGACGTCTTCTCATCGTCGCGGCGAATTGCCTCGGCGAGTGCCTTCTCTGCAAGAGACTTATTGTCGGCAAGCCAAGCGGCCAGCGCCACGAGTGCTGGAGCAAGCCAATAGCGCGGGGCTGATAGCATTAAGCTCTCAGTCGCCGTATTGACGGTTTCCTGGCGGACGATGCTTACGTCAGCGGCTTGAAGAATTCCCGTCGCATGCCGCCTTACCTCGGCGTAATAGCCGAATTTTGTTTCGATCTCCTGGCGTATCTTGACCTGTCTTGTCTCGGCCAGCGCGACCTCTTTGGCCTTTGCGTCAGCAGCGACAAAATCCAAAAATGCCTGTTCAAGACGAGCAAGTTCGGATCGTGTATTTACGACCTCCTGTCCAACGTTTTCGACTTGATTCGAAACCGTCCCGATATCACTCCTTAGTGTTCTCAGGCTGTTCTCAATAAACGCAAGGTCGGCCAGATGGATGATGCGTTCTGTGCTCATTCCTATCCTTTCACGATTGATGTGTCACCGTTGTCAGCGACGGCAATCAGCTTGTCTACATAGATTTCGATAAACGCGTAACCGGGATGCAATGCCAAAGAGCGCCCCCGCTCCATAAGCGGCGGGAGAGACTCAAATGTTTTGTAGTGCCGAATAATTGAGCCGTCCCTGTCTAGGGTATGAACTTCGTGAGGCGGGCCAAGATAGCACTTGGCAACTATTCCGACGGGGAGATGCTCAATGGTGAGTTCGGGAAGTTCAGACCGTATCGCAGCTAGCAGCGCGTCGAGAGCTTCTCTGGTATTCGCATGACCGCCAGCGTCTAGCTTTTTCATCGCCTCGATATAAGCGCCTGAACGTCTTTGGCGCAGACGATCCTCAATGGCCTTCGGGGAAAGAAGGTTTGTGGAGGACCCAGCTGACCGCGTACTCGTGAGAGACGACGTGTCAAGCGCTGGCGCCCCGCTACCTAATATCGCGCGCGCCATCTTGACCTATCAATTGCCCATGGTTGCACTTGTTATTGTTCAGATGCAAAAACATTGTCTACTCCCCTTTCGGCACCACGCATCGCAAGCGCATCGTAATGCCCGAAACTGCAGTGTCATTTTTTTGTCGATTGTAGCCTGGGCTTGAAAGGCTGTAAATTGCGGCGCCACCACAGGTGGGCTTCGATTTGTTTTTGGATCAGTGTCATTGTTGTTCCGGTGTCAGTTCCGACTCGCCCATCCAGTAGCACAGCAGCGGTGCCGGGATGCGCAAGATTCGAGTGGCGGTGTCGGGCAGATCGGCAATGGTGCCAAAGTCGTCCAGCGACTTCGTGACCACGTAGCCGCG
>JANJWS010000049.1 GCA_024709425.1 Thiobacillus sp. | reverse complement strand
CGCAGCGAGCGCGGCAGCCTGCTGTGCGAAGACAATAGCGCGCAATCCGGCGCCTGCACCGGCATCGAGGATGCCTACCGTTCGCGCCAATCAGGCTTCTACGCCGAGGGCGTGTACCAGTTCATGCCACGCTGGCGCAGCGGCTACCGCTACGACCGGCTGAACGCAGGCTCGGTCGACTTCGGCCTGAACAATGCCAATCTGCCGCTGACGGACTACAAGCCGACACGCCACTCACTGATGCTTGATTACTCGCCGTCCGAGTTCTCGCGCCTGCGCGTGCAGGTTTCCAGGGACAAGTCGATGGAGGATCAGAACGAGAACCAGTGGTTCGTGCAGTACCTCCACAGCCTGGGCAGCCACGGCGCGCACAAGTTCTGAGGAGGCCACGATGAAACGACTGTTGATTCTGTTCAGCCTCTGGCTGCCCCTCGCCGCGCACGCCGCACTCAACGTATTCGCCTGCGAACCCGAATGGGCGGCGCTGGCGCAGGCCATCGGCAGCGACGCCGTGCGCGTTCACAGCGCCACCACCGCGCGCCAGGATCCGCACCGCATCGAGGCGCGCCCCAGCCTGATCGCGCAGATGCGGCGCGCGGATCTGGTGGTGTGCAGTGGTGCCGGCCTGGAGGATGGCTGGCTGCCGGTGCTGCTGCGCGAGGCCGGCAACGCCCGCGTGCAGCCCGGCCGCCCCGGCCATTTCGAGGCAGCACGCTTCGTCGCTTTGCTGGAAAAGCCCGCCGTGCTCGACCGCGCGCAGGGCGACGTCCACGCCGACGGCAACCCACACCTGCACACCGACCCGCGCAACATCGCCCGCGTTGGCGCGGCGCTGGCGGTGCGCATGGGCGAACTCGATCCGGCCGCCGCGGCGGCCTACCAGTCCCGCTGGCAGGACTTCGCCGCACGCTGGGACGCCGCGATCGCGCGCTGGACCCAGCGCGCGGCGCCACTGAAAGGCATGCCGGTGGCGGTGCAGCACAGGTCGTTCAGCTATCTCATCGCCTGGCTGGGGCTGCGCGAGGTCGCGACGCTCGAACCCAAGCTTGGCGTGGAACCTTCGGTCGCCCATCTGGCGCGGGTCGCCGCGCAGCTGCAGGCGACCCCCGCGCGCGCCGTGCTGCGCGCGGCCTACCAGAGCGCGCGTCCGGCCGACTGGCTCGCGGCGCGCGCCGGCATTCCGGCACTGGCGCTGCCCTACACGGTCGGCGGCAGCGCGCGCGCGACGGATCTGTTCGGCCTTTTCGACGACACGATCGACCTGCTGCTGCAGGCTGCACGGCAATGAGCGCGGACGCGCTCGACCTGCTCGCCTGGCCATTCCTCGCCGGCCTGCTGGTGCTCGCCACCCACGTGCCGCTGGGGCGGCGGGTGCTGGCACGCGGCATCATCTTCCTCGACCTTGCGGTGGCGCAACTCGCCGTGCTCGGTGTCATCGCCGCGCACGCCTTCGACCTCGCAGGCGGTGCCGTCGCCACCCAGCTCGCCGCCGCCACCGCCGCGCTCGCCGGCGCCTTGCTGCTGGCCGCGTGCGAGCGGTGCTGGCCCGACCTGCAGGAAGCGCTGATTGGCTCCGCCTTCGTCGTCGCGGCGAGCCTTGCGGTGCTGCTGCTGGCCGGTGATCCCCACGGCGGCGAGCATCTGGCGGAACTGCTGACGGGGCAGATCCTGTGGGCGAGCCCGCAACAGGTCGGCGGCATCGCCGCCCTGTACGCCCTGCTGCTTGCGGTGCTGGCCTGGCGCGGTGCGCGTTTGGGCACGTATGGGTTCTATATCGTGTTCGCGCTGGCGATCACCGCCTCGGTGCAGCTGGTGGGGGTCTACCTGGTGTTCGCCAGCCTCATCCTGCCGGCGCTGGCCGTGCGTCATCTTGCCGCACCGGCGGCGCTCGCCGCCGGCTGGCTGCTCGGCGCTGCGGGCTATGCCGCCGGCCTCGCGCTTTCGCTCGCCCGGGATTGGCCCGCCGGGCCGGCGGTGGTCATCGCGCTCGCCTCCGTCGCGCTGCTTGCGGCAAACACCCGCAAGGTTGCCGGAAATCCGCGTCGGCGCTAGTATCCTAGCCTGCACCTCATCCCGGCATCGACTTCGTGGCGCTTCCGTTTTTCAAGAAAGGCAAGGACAAGGCCGCGCCGCCGCCCAAAGCGGCGGCGCGGCCCGCGACGTCCGCGGCGGCCAACGAGTCCGTGCCGACCGAAACCCTGCTCACCATGGAAATGGGCGGCAGCGGCATCGTCGTCGAGGAAACCAGCGGCGCGCCGCAGTCACCGATCGATGAAGCGGCCATCCTCTACGCCAGCGGCCAGGCCGACACAGCCGAGCAGTTGCTGCACGGCATGCTGAACAACGGCGACCGCCGCGCCTGGCACATGCTGTTCGACCTCTACCGCGTGCGCAACCAGGAAAAGGAATTCGAGCAACTCGCGCTGGATTACGCGATGCGCTTCGAAACCTCGCCACCGGTCTGGCAGAGCCTCGCACCCACCGCACCGGCAAAGCCGCAGGCACAGACCGAGAGTTTGGAACTGCCGGGACTCCTCGACAAGAATGCCGCCGCCACGCTGCGCGAGGGTATCGCCGCGATGCCCAAAACGGCCGTGGTCCGCATTGATTTCTCGCGCATCGAAATGATCGACGAAGCAGGGGCGGAAGCCTGCACGCAGATCCTCGCGGTGGCACGCAAGGCCAAACGCAAGTTCCAGGTCAGCGGCGTGGATCGTTTGATCGCCTTGCTGCAGGATCTCCTTCGCGCCACGCACAGTCGGGCCGGGCACTGGCTGCTGCTGCTCGAGCTCTACCAGACCCTCGGCCAGCAGGAACCGTTCGAGGATCTCGCAGTGGATTACGCGGTACGCTTCGAGATGTCGCCCCCGTCCTGGGTGGCAGTACAGGCCGCCGAAGTGGTACAGGCCGCCCCGACGGAGCCCGTGGATGACGCGCTGCGGCTGTCCGGCGAGATCACCCCGGCGAACGACAGTTCGCTGCAGCAGCTCGGCGGCTATGCCGCCACCCATACCGAGGTGATCGTCGACCTCTCGCAAGTCACCCGCGTCGATTACGGTAGCGTCAGCCAGTTCATCAGCGTGCTCATGCAGTGTCTCGGCAGCGGCAAGAGCATCACCCTGCGCGGCCACAACGCGCTCATCCACGAACTGTTCCGGGTCATGGGCATCGACCAGTTGGCCCAGCTGATCCCCCACCAGCCCCGCTAAGTCATGTCCGACGCGCTCATCGCCGAGGCCGCGCTGGCCGCTGCGGTGGCGTGGGGTGCCGGCCTGCGCCTGTACGCGGTGGCGCTGGTGCTCGGCCTGCTCGGCCGCTATGCGGGATTCGAGCTGCCGGATGCGCTGCAATGGCTGTCCCACCCGCTCGCGCTGGGCCTTTCCGGGCTGCTCACTCTCGCCGAATTCGTCGGCGACAAGATCCCGCTCGTCGACAGTGCATCCGACACGGTGCAGACCTTCATCCGCATCCCCGCCGGTGCCGCGCTCGCCGCCGCCTTTTTCGGTGACAGCGGCGGTGCGGCCCAGACAGTCGCCGCGCTGTTCGGCGGCGGCATCGCCGCCGGCGCCCACATCGCCAAGGCTGGTTCGCGCGCCTTCATCAACACCTCGCCCGAGCCGGTAAGCAACGTCGCCGCCTCGTTCGGCGAGGAAGCCCTGCTTGGCGGCGGCCTGTGGCTGGCGATCGTCCATCCGCTCGTCTTCCTCGTCGCGCTCGGGGTGTTCCTGCTCGCGGCGCTGTGGCTCGCCCGCCGGCTGTGGCGCCGGCTGCGGCCGCCCCCCGTCCCCCGCGTATAATGCGTCGATGGAACAATATCGCGGCACCACCATCCTCTCCGTGCGCCGGGGCAGCGACGTCGCTCTCGGTGGCGACGGCCAGGTCACGCTTGGTAACATCGTCATCAAGGCCAGCGCACGCAAGGTGCGCCGGCTGTATCAGGACAAGGTGCTGGCCGGATTCGCCGGCGGCACCGCCGACGCGTTCACCCTGTTCGAACGCTTCGAAGCCAAGCTCGACAAGCACTTGGGGCATTTATTGAGAAGCGCCGTCGAACTCGCCAAGGACTGGCGCACCGACCGCATGCTGCGCCGCCTCGAAGCCATGCTGGCCGTAGCAAACGGTGAGCACTCACTCATCATTACCGGAAACGGCGACGTGCTGGAACCGGAACACGGCATTGCCGCCATCGGTTCCGGCGGCGCCTACGCCCAGGCCGCCGCACTCGCCCTGTTGCAGAACACCGACCTGCCCCCGCTTGAAATCGTGAAGAAGAGCCTCACCATCGCGGGGGATATCTGCATTTATTCGAACCAGAATCATGTGATCGAGGTGTTAGGGGACAGGGGTCAGGATTCGGGGGGCGGGGAATGAGCGGCCTCTGGCCGCGCCCCTGAAAAAGACCCGCGAAGCGACAAAACCCCCTGACCCCTGAATCCTGAACCCCGACCCCTAGCAATGACCCCCAAAGAAATCGTCCACGAACTCGACAAGCACATCGTCGGCCAGGCCGCCGCCAAGCGCGCGGTGGCGGTGGCGCTGCGCAACCGCTGGCGGCGCCAGCAGGTTGCCGACCCCCTGCGCCAGGAAATCACGCCGAAGAACATCCTCATGATCGGCCCCACCGGCGTGGGCAAGACCGAGATCGCGCGCCGGCTGGCACGGCTCGCGCACGCGCCTTTCATCAAGATCGAGGCGACCAAGTTCACCGAGGTCGGCTACGTTGGCCGCGACGTCGACACCATCATCCGCGACCTGATGGAGACCGCAATCAAGGATCTGCGCGCGCAGGCCACGCAGAAGGTGCAGTTCCGTGCCGAGGAAGCGGCCGAGGAGCGCGTCCTCGACGCCCTGCTGCCGCCACCGCGCAGCACCGGCTTTGGGGATGCCGAGCCCGCGCGCGAAGATGGCGCGGCACGCCAGCGATTCAGGAAAATGCTGCGCGAGGGCCAGCTCGACGACAAGGAAGTGGAAATCGAGCTCGCCGCGGCCAGTCCAAACATGGAAATTTTCGCGCCGCCCGGCATGGAAGACCTGTCGCAGCAGCTGCAGGGCATGTTCGCCAACCTCGGCGGCGGCCGCCGCCAGCGCCGCAAGCTGAAGGTGCGCGAGGCGATGAAACTTCTGACCGAGGAGGAGGCCGGACGCCTCGTCAACGACGAGGAGACCAAGCAGCAGGCGCTGGAAGCCGTCGAACAGAACGGCATTGTGTTCCTCGACGAAATCGACAAGATCGCCACCCGCAGCGACGCCCACGGCAGCGACGTGTCGCGCCAGGGCGTGCAGCGCGACCTGCTGCCGCTGATCGAGGGCACCACCGTGTCGACCAAGTACGGCATGGTGAAGACCGACCACATCCTCTTCATCGCCAGCGGCGCGTTTCATCTGTCCAAGCCGTCCGATCTCATTCCCGAATTGCAGGGACGGTTGCCCATCCGCGTCGAACTGCAGGCGCTCTCCGTGGAAGACTTCGAGCAGATTCTTACCTCCACCGACGCTTGCCTCACCCGCCAGTACGAAGCCCTGCTGGCGACCGAAGGTGTGACGCTGAAATTCACCTCCGATGGCATCCGCCGCATTGCGGAAATTGCCTTCGAGGTCAACGAGCGCACCGAAAACATCGGCGCGCGGCGGCTCCACACCGTGATGGAAAAGCTGCTGGAGGATATTTCCTTCGACGCCGGCAGTTTCACCGGCGAATACATCGTCGACGCCGAGGCTGTCACCACGCGGCTCGCCGCACTCGCCGCGCGCGAGGATCTGGCGCGCTACGTTCTCTGACCGCCCTTACCGTTTACCGCTCACTACTCACCGTTCACCCGAAGCATGAAACCTGAAACCAGCCAGCCCGTCGAAACCCGCGGCAAATTTCTCTCCACCATCCTGTTCGGCAGCCGCTGGCTGCAGGTGCCGCTGTATCTCGGCCTGATCGCCGCGCAACTCGTCTACGTCGTCCATTTCATGGTGGAGCTGGAGCATCTCATCGTCGGCACCTTCACCCTCACCGAAGAAGCCATCATGCTGATCGTGCTGGGCCTCATCGACGTGGTGATGATCTCCAACCTGCTCATCATGGTGATCGTCGGCGGCTACGAGACCTTCGTCTCGCGTCTCAACCTGCGTGGCCACCCGGATGAGCCGGAATGGCTGTCACACGTCAACGCCAACGTGCTGAAAGTCAAGCTTGCCACCGCCATCATTGGCATTTCGTCGATCCACCTGCTGAAGACCTTCATCAACGCACCGAACCTCGATGAGAAGGTCCTGCTGTGGCAGACCGTCATCCACATGGCCTTCATCGTCTCGGCGGTGTCGATCGCCTATATTGACCGTCTGATGCCGCACCCGGCGCGGCATTGAGCTGATCGCGCCAGGGCACCGCCGGGAAAGGAGACTGATCGATGCAAGACAACGATACCGCCCTGTCTCCCGTCGTCGCCGCCCTGACCCACACGCCCCTGTTCGCCGCGGTCTCGGACGACGCCCTGCGCAATCTCGCCGCCCGTTCCGCGCTGCGCCACTTCGACCGTGACGAGATCCTTTTCCGCGCAGGCGACCCGCCCGAATACCTGCACGTACTGATCGACGGCACCGTGCAGCTCAGCGCCGCCACCCCCGGTGGCCGCGAAGCCGTGGTAGAACTGCTGCGTCCGGTCGACGCCTTCCTCATGGCCGCCGCCCTCGTCTCGCAGCCCTACCTGCTGTCGGCACGCACCGTAGAGCCCTGCCAGATCCTGCTCATTCCGCTGCACCGGTTGCTGGGCGAACTCAAGACCAATCCCGAGCTGACCCTCACCCTGCTCGGCTCCATGGCCCGGCAATACCGCCATCTCGTCCGCGAAATCAAGAACCTGCGCCTGCGTACCGCGGCGCAGCGGCTCGCGCTGTACCTGCTGCGCCTCGTCGAAATCGACGGCAGCAACCAGGCCGCCCAGCTGCCTCACGACAAGAAACTGCTCGCCGACCGCCTCGGCATGACCCCGGAAAGCTTTTCCCGCGCCATATCCGAACTGCGCCAGCACGGCGTCGACGTGCGCGGCGAGGAGGTGCGCATCACCGATGCCGAGGAACTGCGCCAGTTCTGCCGCCTCGACCAGGTGCTCGACATACTCGAACAGGACTTGCAGGTGCTGGTGCCATCCACGTCGTGACAGGGCGCGTACAGCGGCCGCGCCGCCGCAGCATCGGATGCCACTAATGCCATCATCGACATTACTTATTTGGCGCCCCTGCCGCGGAAGCGGAAAATTGCCCGGTTAAGTTACTTTCATCTGGAGACCCCCATGGCCACCCGTGACACCCTCGCCCCCGAAGAAGCCAAATGTTCCAGCGGCGCCGACTATGCGGCGCTGGCGCTGCAGGCGCTGCAGGAACCCGCCGACGCCGCCTACGCGAAGGAGCTGATGGATCGCGTCGCCGGTGACTGCCAGTTCACCAAGGATCTCGCCGCCTGCGCCATCGTCTACAAGGCGCTGGGCGAGCAGGGCCGCGCGGAGGAACTGCTGCAGACCGCCGAGGACTACTGCATGAGCGGCGAAGAGCAGGTTTCCCTGGCCGAGGCCAAGTTCAAGGTGATGGGCGACAAGGCTGCGGCCGTGGGCGCGTACGAGAAGGCACTGAAGGAAACCGCCAACCTCGACCCGCTGATCGAACTGGCGAAGAACGTGATGAGCGTGATCGCCGACGGTGCGTTCGCGAAGAAGATCCTGGAGAAGGCGGAAGCGAAGATTTCGCGTGCAGTGGAATTCGGCAAACTGGCGGCCGCCGCGGCCGAGCACGTGCTGGATAAGGACTATGCCGCGGCGATCTTCAACAAGGCGGGCGAGAAGCTCTCCAGCGTTCCCGACCTGCTGTCGCTGGCCGCTGAAGTGACCAAGACCCTGGGCGACCCGTCCAAGGCCAAGGCCCTGTATGAGCGCGCGCTCGCCGGCGCGACCGACTTCACCGCCGCCAAGACGCTGATCGACTCGGCCAAGCAGGCGGGTGACGCGGCGTTCCTGCAGTCCGCGCTGAAGAAGGCCGGGGCTCTCGCGACCGCCACCGGCGAATACATCGAACTCGCCGAGGGCCTGGCCGGTGCCGGCGACAAGGCGGGGGCCGCGGCGCTGCTGGACAAGGCGGAAGACGCGGTTGCCGGGCTGGACGAAATGCAGAAGCTCGTCGCCGCGGTGGAAGGCCATCTGGCCGACGACGCCGAGCGGCTCACCCGCGTCAGGGCCAAGCTGGAAAAACGCCAGGCCAACCACGCGCGCTACCTCGAATTCCAGCAACTGGAAAAGGACGCGGTCAACGTCAAGCAATTCCTCGCGCTGGCCGACCGCGTTCGCCTGGAACTGGAAGACCCCTTCTACGCCGCCAAGCTGATCGAGTCCGCGGAAAAGCTGCTCGACGGCACCGGCTACCAGTTCTCGCGCTACAAGCCCATTCTCGTGGCGGTCGACCGCAACCTCGACGACACAGCGTGGCTTGGCCGCCTGCTCGACCGCGGCGCGGAAAACGCCACCGATTTCATTGCCTTCAAGAACCTGGTCGTCACGGCGGCGCAGATGAAGCACCGCGAACTGGGTGTATCGAAGGCGCGCGCCTACCTCGCCGCGCGTGAATCGGCCCTCGCCGCCGACCCCAACGCGAGCGCCTACGATTTTGCCAAGCTTGCCGAGGCGAGCTTCGCCGCCACCCAGGACGCCGCCGAAGCCGGCCGCCTGCTGGATACCGCGCGTGCGCGCGCGAAGGACCATTACGCGCTGACCCACATCGGCCGTCTGTACGCCGGTATGGGCAACAGCGCCAAGGCCGACGAGCTGTTTACCGCGGCGGCCGCCGCATGCGGCAACGGCGATGCGTGCATCCAGTTCATCGACCGTCTGAAAGGCTTCGCCCTGCCGGCCGACGCGCTGAAAAAGTGGTACGCCGAATGCGGCAAGCACCTGAGCAGCCCCGCCGACAAGCTGCGCTGGGCCGAAGGCATCGCCGATGCGTTGAACGACAAGCCCTGGGCAACCGAAGCCTATGCGCAACTCGCCGGCCAGTTCGCTGGCGACGCACGCTTCGAGCTTTCGCGCCGTTCGCGCGCCGACCTCAACTACTACGGCCGCACCCGCCGCCATTAATCGGTTTGGGCGCGCGGAGCGCACCTTTGCCCCCTCTCCCGCGCGCGGGGGAGGGTTGGGGAGGGGACGCGAAGCGACGCTTTGGGCGTGCACAGCGCGCGCCCTCCGCAATACCCCCAGAAGCAGCCCGGTTGAACGGGCTGTTTTTGTTTGTAGACTGGAAGCGCAAATAGCCAGGAGCGCTTCATGACCGAGAACCTCTCCGCCCTCATCGACACGGTGCAGAAGAACTGCACCATCGCCGACGCCCGTCACGCGCGCGACATGACGATGTGCACCTTCCTCCTCGAAATGCGCGAGTACTACCGCTGGGAAATGGAGATTCCCTACGGCGCACGTTTGCCGCGCGACGAACTCGGCGATTGGCTGAATGCACGCGAAAACCTGTGGAATACCGTCGAGGAAGAGGATTTTCTGCCGCTGCCGCTAGGCGAGGGCGGGATCGATCCGTTCGACACCACAGCGATCAATCGTGCCTTGCTGCCGCAGGGCGTGGTCTACAGCAGCGGGCTGGGGCAGTTCCGCAAGCCGCATTTCGTGCTCGCCGAACTCCGGCACGCGGAAGTGCGGGAAGGCGTGCAGGTGCTGGTGGCCGGCTGCGAATACGCACGCGACCTCATCGCGCCGCCGGCGACGCTGCGCGACAGTGCGATCTTCCTGCGCCTGGATGCGGTGCGCCGCATGCTCTGGAACCGCTACGAGGAATGGCAGTGGAAGGAGCGTGACAGCGCACTCGGACGCGCGTTCTCGCACTACGGCTTCGAGCGCGACCTCGAGCACGGCCTTGCGCGCATGGCCAGTACGGAAAGCGAGACGATGATCCTGCACGAGCTTGGAGAGGCACGCGCCGGCGCGCTGCTGGGCGAGGAATGGACGGCAATGCTTGGGGGCCTGTCATCGCGCCACGCCGAACTGCTGGCGCGGGCAGTGCGCGATCATCTGGCCGATTGCCTGGTGACACTGCCGGTGTTGGTGGAGCGCGAGGCCACCGGCTCGCTGCATTTCTATCTCGCCAATCTCACCGGTCTGCGGCGGGCACTGTTTCCCGCGCTGGCGGATGCGTATGCCGCCTCGCTGGACGACGCCCGCCAAGACCGCCTCGCGGCGCTGGCCCGACGGGGGGCCGCGCATTGGCTGGAAGTCGCGCGCGACCTGCTGGCAACCTGGCGCAATGCCCCGGTCGAAGCGGATGCACACCTCAAGGCACTGGCCACGGGCGATCTCGCGACGCTGCGGCTGTAAGCAAGAAAAACGGGCGCGAGCGCCCGTTTTTCAAATGGCGCGCGCCGCTTACGCGGGGGCCGCCTCGGTCTGGCCGAGCTGCTCGCCGATGTGGTCGAGCAGCTGCTGTTCCTGGTACGGCTTGCCGAGGTAGACATTGACGCCGATTTCCAGCGCGTGGTTGCGATGCTTGTCCGCCGTGCGCGAGGTGATCATGATGATCGGCACCGACTTCAGGCGCGCGTCCGAACGCATCACGCGCGCGAGCTCGAAGCCGTCCATGCGCGGCATCTCGACGTCGAGCAGGACAATGTCGGGCACCAGGTCGTGCATCTTCTCCAGCGCATCGACGCCATCCTTCGCACTGTCGACGCGGAAACCCTCGCGGGTGAGCAGACGCGTGGTGATCTTGCGCACCGTGAGGGAGTCATCCACCACCAGCACCAGCGGCGGCTGCAACGCATTGCTGACTTCGACCGCCTCGGCGGGCGCCGCCTGCTCCACCGCCACGCGCGGCTGGCTCGCCCAGCGCAGCGCCAGCGGCACCGGATTGAGAATGAGGATGACGCGCCCGTCGCCGCGCACGGTGGCGCCGGCGACGCCCGTGATGCGCGCCATCTGCGGGCCGATGTTCTTCACCACGATTTCGCGCGTGCCTTCGATGGTGTCGACCAGCACCGCGGCCTGGCTCGCACCGCTGGCCAGCAGCACGACCGCGTTGTAGCGCTGCACCTCGTGCACCGCTTCGGTGTCGCCAAGGAGATGCGGCAAATAGGCGAACGGATAGGAGAGGCCGCGCCACTTGACTTCACCTGCCGCCATGGCCTGTTCGAGTTCTCCTGGCTTCAGCTCCAGCACCTGCAGCACCAGCGGCGCGGGCAAGGCGTAATCGTGTTTGGCGGCCTGGACCATCACCGCCTGGGTCATGGCGAGGGTAAGCGGAAGATAAATGCTGAAGGTGGTGCCTTCACCCAGCTTCGAGGCGATGTCGATGCGGCCGCCGAGCCCGGAAATTTCGCTCTTGACCACATCCATGCCAACACCACGACCCGCTACCTGGGTGACGGTCTCGGCGGTGGAGAAACCGGCAGCGAAGATCATCTGCGCGAGCAGGCTTTCGGTTACCTCGGCGCCGGGCGGCAAAAGCCCATTGGCTTCGGCCTTCTCGCGAATGCGCGCGTAGTTGAGACCGGCACCGTCGTCCTTCACCGTGATCAGCATCTCGTTGCCGGTCTGCCGGGCGGAAAGCACGATCTCGCCGAATTCGGCCTTGCCGGCGGCGCGCCGCGCATCGGGCGCCTCGACGCCATGCGCGAGCGCATTGCGCAGCAGATGTTCGATCGGTGCGGTGACTTTTTCCAGGACCGAGCGGTCGATTTCCAGTTCCCCCCCCTGGATGTCGAGCTGGGCGCGCTTGCCGACGTCGCGCGCAGTCTGCCGCACGGTGCGGTAGAGGCGCTCGGCCACGGAATACAGGGGCACCATGCGCACCCGCAGCAGGTCCTGCTGCAGTTCGCGGTTCAACCGTGTCTGCTGGATCAGCGCGGCGTCGGCCTCGCCCAGGCGAGCGAGCAGAATATGCTGCACGGTGGAAATGTCGTTGACGCTCTCCGCGAGGAATCGGGTGACTTCCTGAAATCGGGTGAAACGGTCGAACTCCAGCGGGTCGAACTCTTCGGCCGCACCCTGCGTCTGGAAGGTGGCCTGCATCTGGGATTCGGCCTGGATCTCGACCTCGCGGATATGGCCACGCAGACGTGCGAGCGCCTCCGATAGTTCGTGGACGTGGCGCTTGAAGGCGAATACCTCACTTTCGATGCGCGAGCGCGCAATGGCGACCTCGCCTGCCTGGTTGACCATGCGATCGACCCAGTCGGCGCGCACCCGCAAGGTCAGCGCGTTGCTGTCGCGGCTCGCCGCCTGCGCGGGCGCGGCTACCTGCGCACCGGCCGGGACCGCTTCGGTGGTCGTTGCCTGCTCCTGCACCTGCACTGGCCCGGCATCGGGCAATACCGGCTCGACTGGCGCGGCGAGCGGAGTTTCCGGAGCCTCTTCCACCGGTGACAGGTCGCCGCGGCGAAGGCGCTCCACCGAATCGATCAGGCGGTCGAACTGGGCCTCGAGGGTTTCGAACACCTGTTGGTCGACAGTCAGATGTCCTTCGGCCACTGCGATGACGCGCGACTCCATCACATGGGTCAGTTCACCCAGCCGCATCGCGCCAACCATGCGCGCACTGCCCTTGATCGTGTGCAAGGTGCGCTGCAGGGCATCACGTGCCGCATCGTTCTGCGGCGCCGCAATCCACGCGCGCAGCTGTGCGCTGCCTTCCGGCACCAGGGTTTCGGACTCCTCGAGGAAGATCGGCAACAACTGGGGTTCGATTTCATCGGCGATTTCGCGGCGTTCGAACACCGGGGCCGGCGTGGCCGGACGCATGTCCGGCACGAGCGTGCTCACATCCGCCAGCGCCACCGTCGTCTGCGATTCGGGAACGGCCGTCGCGACAGACTCCGACGAGGCGACCGCCTCTGCCGGCGCCGCCGCCGAGGCTTCATCCAGCAGCGTGGTAGCTTCGGCCGGCTGTTCGTCTTCCAGTTCACCCAGCGCGACGATCAGGTCATCGGCCGTGTCGGGCAACTGCGCGCGCCCCACGGCCTCGACCATCTCCTGCACCCGCGCGACCGTGTCCTGCACCAGCGGCAGATGTGCAGCCGGCAGGGGAACGTGAGCGAAGCGGTTCCAGTAGCGCTCCAGTGCAAGCGAAAGATCGGCCAGCGGCACGATGCCGGCGGTACCCGCAATGCCGGCCAGCGTATGCACTGCGCGGCGCGCATGTTCGCTGATCGCGCTATGCGCGATGTCCGCATGACGCGCCGCTTCCTCCTGCAGCGCCGACAGGCGCTGGTGCGCCTCGGTCATGAAGATGTCGTACAGCCCCGCCGACATGCTGACCGGGCCGATATGGATGTCGTCCGGTGTTGCCGGCTCGTCACCGGCCACCACGACGGGCGGCACCGCCACTTCGATGATCGCGCCAAACTGCGGTTGTTCGGCCGCAGGCGTCACCCCAGGCGGCTCGATGGATTCGAGCGCAATGTCCGCAGGCGCAACGGCAGACACCGGTTCACCTTTCTGTTCTACCGGCTCGGGCAACGCTTCGAGCACCGCTTCGGGCGGGCTCGACTCCTGCGCGATCCCGATGTGCAGAGGTGGCTGGGCCGTTTCAATGATGGCGCCATATTCGGATACGGGTTCGACCGGCCCCGCCGACTCGACTTCAGGCGCGGGTTCGGCTTGCGGCTCGGCAACCGGTATTTCCGGGGAAGCGGCGACGGGTTCGACCACCGGTTCCGCCGTGCTGGTGTGCAATGCTGGGGGGGCAAGGCTTGCCAGCGGGCGACCCTCGGCGACGCACGCGACTGCGGCAAGGAGCGCAGGTACCGGCAGCACCACGGGGTTGGCGCCGCGCAGGGCATCGACCCAGTCACGGAACACGCAACGCGCCATGCCAACCAGTTCCAGGAGGTCGCTGCTGGCCGGCTTCTTCTCCGCGAGGCGGATATTCATCATCTGTTCGAGTGCCCAGGCCACTTCGCCCAGATCGGTCAGCCCCACCATCCGGCCACTGCCCTTGAGGGTGTGGAATCCGCGCCGGATGACGGTGAGCGTCGCCTGGTCGTCGGGATCGTTGCGACTGGCCTCGACGGCGTCCGCCTGGGTCGCCAGCACTTCGTCCGCCTCTTCGAGGAAGATCTCGAGCAGTTCGGGTTCGACGCCTTCGGGCAGCGTGGCAACCAGCCCGCCCCCAGCGGGCGCAGCGGTTTCCGGAGACGGTGCAACGGCCGATTCCACCTCGATGACGGCCGGTTCGAGCGGCTCGAAGGTGATTTCCTCGCTAGACTCGGCACCCGTCTGGACGACCATCCCGGGGGCATCGACCGCAGTGGCTGCGACGGCGGGAGCGTGCAGGTCCTCGATGAGCAAGGCCTCGACTTCTTCGTCTGCAACCGCCGGCATGGCCGCAGCGCGTGGCGGCAGTAAGGCACCGGTCAGGGCCGCGAGCAGGGCATCGGACTCGGCAGTCGGGGCATCAAGCTTGCCGCAGGCGTCGAGCAGGATACGGGTTTGCTGCCGGAGCGTGGAATCGTCGATCAGTTCGGCATCGCGACTCAGTTCACCAAGGATATCAAGAAATTTTTTTTTTGCCGCCTCGCCGGGCTGGCTGTCCCATTCCAGATAGCCCTCCTGCACATCGGCCTTGCGTGCGGGGACACCGGACTCGACCGTCTCGCCGAGGGGGCTTTCCGGCTCGTTCGGGTCGATGAGACCGAACTCGACCAGGATGGGGCGCAGCATGCTGGCCGCGTCGGTACGACCGGCACAATAGGAGTCGATGTAGAGCCCGAGACTGGAGAAGGCGTCCGCCAGACGCTGGCGAGTCACCTCATCGGGCTGCCCTTCGGTGATGAAGGGTTGCACGGTAGCTGTCGCCGCCTCCAGAAGACTCGCCGCCGCGGGCAATTCGAGCATGGTCAGCGCACCCTGCGCCTGCTGCGCCAGGGCGGGCAGGGCAGCCAGACCCTCGCGCTCGCCTTCGTCTCGGAAGAAGGCATCCAGCGCCTCTTCCATCTGTCGCAGGTTTTGTCCAACCTCCTGCGCCATGTGCAGCAGCATGTCGCGCTCCGCCTCACGCTGGGTGGCGGTTTCGATCAGGCTAGCCGGCATTTCGCGGCCCTCGATGAGGGCACGCAGGCGGGCCTGCTGGTTTTCCGCACGCGCGGAAAAATCATTGTGCAGGACGTCTTCCTTTTCGACCGCGTTCTGCATGAACAGCAAGGTGGACGCCACTTCGAGGTCGAGCTGCTCGCGTGCACCGCCTTCACGCCCGACGGTGGCAAGCGAGGCGCCCGCGAGATCCTCGAGCAACGGCATCAGGCCGCTGCCTTCGAGCATCTGCGCCTGGGGATGCATGCGCGCCAGTTGCATCTGAAACGCGTCCAGTTGCGCGGCGTCGCCGTCGACATAGCCGTGCCAGTGGTCGCGCGCAGCCTTCAGGCCGGTTTGCAGCGCCTCGAGTACCGGCCGCATGCGCGCCATCGCCTCTGGATCGAGCAAACCGCGACCGGGCAGGTAGCGGTCCAGGCCGAAGGTGGCACGAACTTCCGCCGCACAGCCGTCGGTGGGCTGGCTCTTGGCGACGAAGAAGAGCGCGTCGCGCAACAGCCGCTCGGCAACCTGCGGCGAGCCTTCGATGAGGCGACGCATCTGCAGGTCGATCCTTGCCAGCAGCTGCTTGACGTGGAAGTCGGCCTCGACCCCACGCGCGATCAGGCTGTCGACGAATCCGATGCACGCCCACCAGAAGGTGTGCGCAGCCTGGGATGGCGCAACCGCCTCGATCGCAGCGAGTGCGTCACGCATCTGCACGAGTCCCTGCTCGGCGCCCGTGTTGCGCAGGAAAGCGAGCAGACCGCGCTGAAACTGTGCGCGCTGGCGCTTGACGGCCGCCGCGAGGGCCTCCTGCGTCAGGCCATTGCCGCTTTCGCGGCCACTCTCGCGGGTGCGCAGATCGGGAAAGAACAGCTCGCCCTCGAACACCCGCTCCGCACCCTGCAGCTCGCGCAGGCGCTTGTATAACGGGAACAATGCCAGTTCACCACTGCCACGGCCGTCGGCAAGCTCCCGCACCCAGCGCTGCAGGCCCTCGATCGCATTGCGCAGAGCGCGCAGCAGTTCATCACTTGCCGGCTGCCGGTTCTCGTCGATGTCGGCCAGGCTGCTTTCGAGTGCGCTCGCCAGGGTGGCGGCACCTTCGAGGCCCACCATGCGCAGCGCACCGACAACCTGGTGAGCATCGTCACGCGCAAGACGGAGGGCATTGGTGAGATCGGCATCGACGCTGAAGGCCTGCACCCGTCCAAGGGCAGCCTGCAGCGCGGCATCGATGTCGCCGCGCACCCAGTTCAACGGGCCGGTATCGTAATCAAGTAAGGCGCTCATGTGTATCGTTCCTGACGTTGAGGGCGGGACCGTCTCCGGTTAAACACGCTTGGCGTGACGTCGTTCAGGCGAGCTTGAAGCCGGCCACCGAATTCTTCAGGTCCTGCGCCAGCTGCTTCATGCCGGTGATCGACTCCGCCGTCTGCTGCGTGCCCGTGCTGGTCTGCGCGGAAATCGCCTTGATGTCCTGCATCGTCTCCGCCACCTTGGCGGTCGATTCGGCCTGGCTCTGTGTCGCGGTGGAGATGTCGGCGATGAGGCTGGCAAGCTTCTTCGACACCGAGCCGATCTCGGCCAACGTCTGGCCGGCGGCGTCGGACAGCTTGGCCCCCTCGACCACGCCCTGGGTCGAGATTTCCATGGCCGCCACCGTATCGTGCGTGTCGGACTGAATCGTCTTCACGATCGCGGCGATCTGCTTGGTCGCGTCGGCGGAGCGTTCCGCCAGCCGCTGCACTTCTTCCGCAACCACCGAGAAGCCTCGCCCGGCTTCGCCCGCAGACGCCGCCTGAATGGCGGCATTCAGCGCCAGCACGTTGGTTTGTTCAGTAATGTCGGAAATCAGTTCGACGATTTCGCCGATCTCCTGCGAGGATTCACCGAGACGCTTGATTCGCTTGGAGGTTTCCTGGATCTGTTCACGCAGGGTGTTCATGCCGGCGATGGCGTTGGCCACGGCCTGCTGGCCCTGCTCCGCGGCAGCGAGCGATTGTTCGGCCACGCGGGCGGATTCGGCGGCGTTGCCGGAAACCTGCTGCACCGACTGCGCGAGGTTCACGACCGCCGCGGAGGTTTCCTCGATTTCCGCGGTCTGGCGACGCGCAGCGTCCTGCAAGGAGTCGGAGACCTGGGCCGCCTCGCTGGCGGCGCGGTCCATCTGCTGGGTGGCGTTGTTGATCCCGCGCACCAGGCTGCGCAGCTCTTCTACCGTGTAGTTGATCGAGTCCGCCACCGCACCGGTGATGTCCTCAGTCACGCTGGCGTTGATGGTGAGGTTTCCTTCGGCCAGTTCACCGAGTTCGTCCATCAGGCGCAGAATCGCTTCCTGGTTGCGGCTGTTTTCCTCTTCGCTCTTGCGCGCGCGCGATTTGGTTTCGTTGATGTTGACGAGTCCGAGCATGACCAGCGATCCGACCGCCAGCACGCCGAACAAGGCCGCCATCAGGTAACTCAGACCCCCGGTCGTCTGGTAGTTCTGCGAGAGGTTCGCCGTATCGGCCATCAGCGCGTCGCTGCCGGCGAACAGGTTGCTCGCCGCCATTTTCGATTGCAACAGCGCCTGGGTATTCGCCAGCACCGAGCCCACGGTCTCGACCATGTCGCCCATGTTGGCGCCCAGATCCTCGAGCGTCAGCAGGTTGTCTTCGTTCGTGGCCGCCGCGCCTTCCATCAGGACCTGAACAGTGTCACGGAACGCGGTAGTGTCCTTCTCCAACTGCAGCACGACTTCGGGGTCGATGAGCTCGGATGAAAGCAGCAGGTTGGCATTCTTCGGCAGGCGCTGGCTCAGCATGACCAACTGGTTGGCACGCGACACGTCGCGCACACCGGCGCCGGAATCGGCCAGCTGGCTGGCCAGCTGCTCGGACACCTCCTGCAGATCGGTACTAAGCGCATTGATTCGTTTCACGCTCTCGCCCATCGCCACCAGGTTCTTCTGCTGCGCCAGGATCTGTGCCACCTGCGGCTGGAATTTCTGCCATTGCGCGGCGATCGCACCCAACGTGTCGCGTGCCGCACCGCTGCTGGCCGGCACTTCGTCATCGCCCTCGGTCAGCCCCTTGAGCGTCTGCTCGAACGCCACCTTGCCGTCGGCAAGCTTCTTGAAGGCTGCGGCATTCCCCAGTACCGACTGCTGCGCGGTGAGTGGCAACCGCTGCGACAACACCTGAAGCTGGCCCGCCCGCGCTTCATAGCCGGCCCGGTTGTCGAGCTGGACCAGACTGTAGATCGTAAATCCGGCGCCCAGCAACAGTGAGGCGACCAGGGTGCCACCGGTATAGAGATACTGTTTTTCGACCGGCAGATGCCCGATCAACGGCGCCTTGCCCGGCTCCTTGTCGGCCAGCTTGCGGACCGTCTGCATGATCAGGGTGGTGTGGTCACTGCCCGCCCCCTTGTCTTTCCCGGTGATACGGCCCGCCAGACCTTTCAGCCCATTCATCGTGATTGCCATGTTCATTGCCTCGATTCCTATCGTCGTTGGCGCCGCAGCGCCTGTGCTCAAAGAAAAATCATCACTTTTCCGGACACGTCACGCCTCGACCATGAGAAATCCAACATGGCCCAGCAACTGACCAAAATCCATGTCATGCCATTCCCCACCCACGTCGTCCGCATAGCGGCGCGCCACCCACGGCTCGACCACGTGTTCGTCGCGGGGTTGATACTGGCTGATATTCTTCAGGCCCAGCGTGCCCCCGATCAGCAACGCCGCATTCACACCGAAGTCATGATGCGGAATCAGCAGCCGGCAATCGGCGTGCTCAGGCGTTACGCCATGGCCAAGGAAATCGGCAAAATCGCTCACGGCATACAGGTTCCCGCGGATGTTCGTCATGCCGCGAAACCACCGCCGGGCACCCGGCACCTTGACAATGGGCGGCACCGGCAGCACTTCCTCGGTGTCACCCAGTCCAACCAGCCAGTTCGTCGCACCCACGCGAAACCCGAGCCGCGATCCGGTGTTGTCACGGCTCGCCGCTGCCTGCAGTTGCTGCGAGAGCGCCGTCTGGAATTCGCGCAGATTGAACTTCTTGGCCATCGAATTCCACTCAGCCCAGTGCCTTGATTTGCGACAACAGGTCTTCCGGCTTGATCGGCTTGACCAGATAGGCCTTGGCGCCCTGGCGCATGCCCCACACCTTGTCGGTTTCCTGCCCCTTGGTGGTGCACATGATCACCGGGATGTGCTTGGTGGCCTCTTCCTTGGTGATCATGCGGGTCGCCTGGTAGCCATTCATGCCCGGCATGACAACGTCCATGACGATGAGGTCGGGCAGGGTCTGCTTCGCCTGCGCCACGGCTTCCTCGCCGCTCTCGGCCATGCTGACCAGATAGCCGTTCTTGACCAACAGCTCGGACAGGAAAAAACGCTCGGTAGGGGAATCGTCCACAACCAGGATTCGGCTGATCGCCATGATGATGAGCTCCTTGTATAAGAATCAGTCAGACCCGCGCGCCGGCATGGTCCCGCACGGCGGAGAGCAAGGTGTCCTTGGTGAATGGCTTGGTGAGGTACTCATCCGAGCCCACCATGCGGCCGCGCGCCCGGTCGAACAGGCCGTCCTTGGAAGACAGCATGATCACCGGCGTGGTCCGGTACTTGGCATTGCGCTTGATGAGCGAGCAGGTCTGATAACCATCCAGCCGCGGCATCATGATGTCGACGAACACTACGTCCGGGTCATGATCGGTGATCTTCGACAACGCATCGAATCCGTCCTGCGCCAGGATCACTTCGCAGCCAGCCTGATTCAGGAAGATTTCCGCGCTGCGACGGATGGTGTTGCTGTCGTCGATCACCATCACCTTCACGCCTTTGAGAGCCTCGTTGTCCACGCTATTTCTCCACCAGAGTCATGAGCGGATGGCACACACCACCCGACCCGCGTGCTTAGCATTACGGCAACGACTGCAGCTTCTTTAGCGTACCCGGCCGGCACCAAGGAAAAAGGGCGTAGCCCGAAGGCCACGCCCCTGCTTCGCTTCCAGCCTTGACGGTGGATCTACTGCCACGCCTCCTGGCTTGACGACTTCTCGACACCGGCGATCGCACCCATGGTGTCCAGGATGTTGTTCGGCAGCGTGGAAATCCGCATGAACTGGCCCATGCCAACGTCCGGGAAGGCCAGCGCGATGCGGAATCGGCCGTGCGGCGCGCCGATTTCCTTGTCGATCACGTAGATCTCGTAAGGCAGCCCCGCGACACTGTTCTGCATCTCGATCTTCTTGATCCACTCGCCATCATCCTGCATGCCGACCCCGAACACCGCCAGCTTGCGGTTCGGCATGACCACCTCGTAGACCAGGGACGCCTTGCCTGCTCCCTTGCCCAGGTTGTCGCGCACCGTCTTGACGGCCTCGTTGAAACTGGCTGCCTCGACCAGCTTGTTCTTGTACGAGTCGATGCGCTCCATGCCGATCATGTAGCGGTAATTGGCAAGATTCTTGGGATCCTCGTCACCGCCCACACCCTTGACCGAACCGAGCGCACTTTCCAGCTTGCCCTGCAGCGCCTTGACTGCCCCCTCACGCTTGGTGAAACCATTGCGGAAATAAGCGCGATACCAGTATTCCGGGTTGTTATAGGTGACCGTTCCGTCAGCCTTCACACCCACGCGGATCGCCGCGCCAAGGACGGCATGACCGCCCGCCGCCCCGATCTCTTCGAGCATGGCATCGTCGGTGACGATCACTACGCCATAGCCGGCCAACCCCTTGGGGAAATACTTGCCGACCACCTTGAATCCACCGTTCTTGAGCTTGCCTTCGACCGCGCTCGCGATCGCCTGCACATTGGCCCCGGCAACCGGGTCACCCTGGATATAAGGCGATAGCGCCCAGGCGCCCAATGAAAAAGCAAACAATGCCCATCCAACAACCCATCTCACAACCATCATGTCCATCTCCTCTCTTGTTCATTTATGCGGAATGATTTGAATCAGGGCCGGCCCTGCCAAGCCATGCCCCAGCGCGGATTCTATGGGAAAAACTCTATCCGCCAACGCGGTAACGGCGCTTTTTCCAGCCAACTTGAGCCCGCCGCTCGCCAAAACCCTTGCGCACGCCATGCCCTGCCCCCGTTTCCCCCGTTTCCCCCGAGGTCGCCGTTCCGTCGCTACAGCCCCGTATGGGCAGGGTGGGCCTGGAATCGGCTAAAATCCCCGACCGACCTCACACTGCCGCCGCCATGCCGCCCATCCTTTCCCAAACCCCCGTGCCGCCGCTGGTGTTGAGCTTCGCCGCGTCCGACCCCACGGGGGGCGCAGGCATCCAGGCCGACCTGCTGACGCTCGCCAGCATGGGCTGCCACCCACTGTCGGTCATCACCGCGATCACCGTGCAGGACACCGCCGGGGTCGAGGAAGTATTGCCGATCGATGCGGAATGGGTCGCCGACCAGGCGCGCATGTTGCTGGAGGACGTCCCCGTGGCGGCGTTCAAGCTCGGCATGCTCGGCAGCGCCGAATCGATCGCGGTGATCGCGGAAATCCTCGCCGACTACCCCGACATCCCGGTCATCCTCGATCCGGTGCTCGCCTCCGGCCGTGGCGACGAACTCGCCACCGACGACATGATCGCCGCCATGCGTGACCTGCTGATCCCGCAGGCGAGCATCATCACGCCCAACAGTCATGAAGCGCGCCGCCTGGCGCTGTTCGAATCGGACGACGAAGAGCTCGACCTCGCCGCCTGCGCCGCGCGTCTGACCGACCTCGGCTGCGAATTCGTCCTCATCACAGGCACGCACGAGAACACGCCGCGCGTCCTCAACACCCTTTACGACGCCAACGGCCTGGTGCAGACCGACGCCTGGGACCGCCTGCCGGGCAGCTATCACGGCTCGGGCTGCACCCTCGCCTCGGCGATCGCCGCGGTACTCGCCTACGGGCAGGATGTACCCGCCGCCGTACGCGAAGCGCAGAATTTCACCTACGAGACGCTCAAGGCGGCGTTTCGCCCCGGCATGGGGCAATACCTGCCGGAGCGTTTCTTCTGGGCACAGACGCCACAGGCGGAAGGCAATGCCTGACTTTCCAGGCGGCGTCTACGCCCTTACCCCTGAGACTGCCGACACCCCGCGCCTGCTGGCGCAGGTGGAAGCCGCGCTCGCCGGCGGCGTGGCGGTGGTGCAATACCGCGACAAGTCCGGCGACGTCGCGCGCCGCCACGAGCAGGCAAGCGAACTCGCCGCACTGTGCCGCCGGTTCGGCGTGCCGCTGATCGTCAACGACGACCTGCGCCTGGCCGACCTCGCCGGCGCCGACGGCGTGCACCTGGGGCGCGACGACGGCAGCCTGCGGGAAGCGCGCATCATCCTCGGTCCGAAGAAATTCATCGGCGCCTCCTGCTACCAGAGCCTGGACCGCGCGCGCGCCGCACAGGCCGATGGCGCCGACTATGTCGCCTTCGGCAGTTTCTTTCCCTCGCCGACCAAGCCGGACGCGGCACGCGCAAATCTGGACCTGCTGCGCGAAGCGGTGCCGGTGATTCACGTGCCCATCGTCGCCATCGGCGGCATCACCGCCGCCAACGCGCCGCAGCTCATCGACGCCGGCGCGGACGCCCTCGCCGTGCTGTCGGCGCTGTTCGACGCGCCCGATGTCCGGGTGCGCGCGCAGACCCTGAGCCGGCTTTTCATCGAGCGCGCTTCCCCCGCCCCAACCCTCCCCCGCACGCGGGAGAGGGGGCAAGCGTGATGCCCCAAGCGGTGGACGCGCGCGCTTTCAATCAACGCTTCGCAACGGAATCCGAGCAATGACCCGCAACGAACAACTCTTCGAACAGTCGCAGCATGTCATCCCCGGCGGCGTGAACTCGCCCGTACGCGCCTTCAGGAGCGTCGGCGGCACGCCGGTGTTCTTCAGCCGCGCCAAGGGTGCGCGGGTGTGGGACGCCGACGGCCGCGAGTACATTGATTATGTCGGTTCGTGGGGCCCGGCCATCCTCGGCCACGCCCACCCCGGCACGGTAAAAGCGGTACAGGACGCCGCCGCCAACGGCCTGTCGTTCGGCGCGCCCAGCGAGGCGGAACTCGTCATCGCCACCCGCATCACCCAGCTGGTGCCGAGCATCGAGAAGGTGCGGCTGGTCTCATCCGGCACCGAGGCGACGATGAGCGCGATCCGCCTGGCGCGTGGCTTCACCGGCCGCAGCAAGTTCATCAAGTTCGAGGGCTGCTACCACGGCCACGCCGATTTCCTGCTGGTGAAGGCCGGCTCCGGCGCGCTCACCTTCGGCAACCCCACCTCGGCCGGCGTCCCGCCCGAAGTCGCTGCCCAGACCATCGTGCTCGACTACAACGACGTCGCCGGACTCGAACGCACCTTCGCCGAGATCGGCAACGAGATCGCCTGCATCATCGTCGAGCCCTTCGCCGGCAACATGAACCTGGTGAAACCGACCGCTGAATTCATGGCGGCGATGCGCCGCCTGTGCGACCGATACAGTGCGCTGCTGATCTTCGACGAAGTGATGACGGGTTTCCGCGTCGACCTCGGCTGCGCGCAGAAGCTGCTCGGCATCAAACCCGATCTCACCACGCTCGGCAAGGTGATCGGCGGCGGCATGCCGGTCGGCGCCTTCGGCGGCCGCGCCGACGTCATGGACGCGCTGGCGCCGGTCGGCCCGGTGTACCAGGCCGGCACGCTGTCGGGCAACCCCGTCGCGGTCGCCGCAGGGCTGGCGACGCTGGAAGCGGTATCGGCCCCCGGCTTCTACGCCACGCTTGCCGCACGCACCGAACGACTGGTGCAAGGCCTCACCGCCGCCGCGCAGGACGCGAACGTCAGCTTCTGCGCCGACTCGGTCGGCGGCATGTTCGGCCTGTATTTTGCGGCGAAGCCGCCGGCGAGCTTCGCCGAGGTGATGGCGTGCGACCGCGAGAAGTTCAACCGCTTCTTCCACGCCATGCTCGACCGCGGCATCTATCTCGCGCCGTCCGCCTTCGAAGCCGGTTTCGTTTCGGCCGCGCACACCGATGCCGACATCGACGCCTCCATTGCGGCAGCGCGCGAGGTGTTCAGGACGCTTTGAAAGACGTCATCCGCGAAGGACGCGAAGAAAAGCTCGTCTTCGCGAACTTCGCGTCCTTCGCGGATAAGAAAAGGTTTTTCCGATGAACGACGAACTCTCCCCGGAAGACGAACTGCGCCTCAACGTGCTGTTCAACACCGACCTCAAGGCGGTGCGCATCGACGAATCGACGATGACGCTGTGGGCGCTGACGCCGAAGGGCGAGGCGAGCGTGCCGCTGAAGCCAATCGAGCGCTCCGACCGCTACCTGAAGAAGGTGCGCGAACTGCTTTCCGGCCACGTGCTGGGTTCGCCCGGCGGCTATCCAGTGCATCTCACGCGCTGGACACGGCAATCGCAGGCCGGGTTATCGGAGCAGCATCTGGCGCAACTGCTTCTGATCGCCGAAGAGGAGGCCGTCGTTGCAGTGGTGCATTCCCCCGCCCTCACCGACGAACTCGCACGTTACGCGTGGTGGTGCATGCCGACCATCGAAAATGCCCGGCTGATGCTGATGCGCGACGTCGTCTGCCGCAGCAGCATGGGCCGCACGCTGGCGGAGTATCTGGTCGAACACCTCGCCTTCCTGCACGAGGACGACCTCGGCATCCTCGACACCGTCGCCGCCATGCTCTATTCCGGCGTACTTACCGAAGACGAGCGGCTCGCGGTGTGGAAGCGCGGCACCAGCCGCAACGCATACTACGTGCCCTTCCTCGAACTGCAACCCGACCACCTGCCTGCGCCACGCGCGGCCCGCCACAACCACGCCGAGGTGCCGCAGCTGGCCGGCAACGCCTATGGCACGATGCTCGACCATGCCCTGTCGGCGCAAGGCCAGACCTTCCTGGCCACCGTCGCGACCGTGCTCGAACGCCCCGAGGTCCAGGAAGTGGTGAACCATACGTTGAACGCGCTGGCGAACTGGTGTGCACCGCTGAGGGCGCTCGACGCCGCCCATCGCGCGACCGCGCGTGCGGCGCTGCTGGCGGCGGCGCCCGGGTTCGAAACAGACTGCACCGCGCTCGACGCACTCGCCGCCGTGGATGCCGAGAGTGTGCGGCCGATCTTCCTCAAGACTACCGCCATCGGTTCGCTGATGCGGCGCAAGATCCAGCCGGTCGTCGACCCGCTGGTGGAAGCGATCGCGGTACTGCGTCGTCAGCCGTAGCGTGCGGTTCCGGCGTCGGACCCACAGTGCCGCGCCACCGCCCGTTATTCACGCTCACCCCATCTCCCTTGAAGGGAAGGGGCTCGCCGCTCACTTGCCCAGCGCGCTGTCGACGCTGGCAAGAAACTTCGCGGGTTTTTCGAAGCCGATCACCTTGTAGTCGGACTGGGCCCCGGCGGTGTTCCAGAAGATCAGCCCCGGTGGGCCGAAGAGATTGAAGCGCTTCAGCAGCGCCTTGTCGGCCTCGGTATTGGCGGTCACGTCGGCCTTCAGCAACACGACGTCCGCCAGGCGTGCCTGCACCTTGGGATCGCTGAAGGTGAAGCGCTCCATCTCCTTGCACGACACACACCAGTCGGCATAGAAATCGAGCATCACCGCGCGGCCGTCGGCCTTCGCGGCGGCAAGCCGGGCGTCGAGCTCGGCGACATCCTTCACCTTCTCGAACGCGAGCCCCTTCTGCTCGGCGGCCATTGCAGCGCCGCCGCTGCCGCCCTTGAACACGTCGAGCGGCTGCAGGAGGTCGCGGCTGCCAGCGAGCATGCCGAGCAGGATCGCGAGACCACCGATCAGCAGCGTCACCCCGAGCCCCTTCCACAGGCGCGTCCATCCCGACGCATGGGCGGGGAGCGGGTCGAGGGCATGGAGATAGATGGCGGAAGCGATCAGCAGCAGCGCCCACAGCAGCATGTTGATCCATGCGGGGATGATCGGCGAGATGAGGTAGATGGCGATTGCCAGCATCATCACGCCGAAGAAGTATTTCACCGCGTTCATCCAGCCGCCGGCCCGGGGCAGCAGGGCGCCGGCCGACAGGCCCACCAGCAGCAACGGCACGCCCATGCCGAGCGCAAGCACGAAGAGCGCCACGCCGCCGAGCGTGGTGTTGCCGGTCTGCGCGATGAAGGCGAGCGCGGCGGCGAGCGGCGGCGCGACGCAGGGGCCCAGGATCACCGCGGAGAGCGCGCCCATCACGAACACACCGGCGAAGTTGCCGCCCTTCATCTTGTTGGACGCGTCGGAGAACTTGCTCTGCAGCGCGCTCGGCAACTGGATTTCGAAGAAGCCGAACATCGACAGCGCGAGCAGCACGAAGATGCCGGCTCCCACACCCAGCGCCCAAGGATTCTGCAGGGCGTTCGACAGCAGCGTGCCGGAGAGGGCGGCGGCGACGCCGGCGAGGGCATAGGTGATCGCCATGCCGAGCACGTAGGCGAGCGACAGCAGGAAACCGCTGGTCTTGGTGAGATCCTTCTTCTGCCCGGCAATAATCCCCGACAGGATCGGGATCATCGGGAACACGCAGGGTGTCAGCGCCAGCAGCAGGCCGAGTCCGAAGAACGTGGCGACCACGCCCCAGAAGCTGCCGCCCTTCAGCACGCGCTCGATCTTCGAGGTGTCGGATTCCTCGGCGGGCTCGGCGGGCGCCGCCTGCACCGAGGCAGCTGCCGCAGTAGCGGACGCGGCCGCCAGCGTGAAGGCGCGATCGATCGGCGGATAGCAGATCCCCACCGCGCCGTTGCAACCCTGCCAGCCGGCCTGCAACACCAGGGTTTCATCCACGGCGAGCGCACGCGACAGCGTCACCGTGGCGGCGAAATTGTCGTGGTAGACCTCGGTGCGGCCGAAGTTCGGATCGTCCTTGACCTCGCCCGCCGGGGTGTCGACCTTGGCGACCTTGACGTCGGCGGGCGACTTGACGACGAAGGCAAGCTTGTCGCGATAGAGATAGGTGTCGGGCGTGAGAGTATAGGCCACCTTCACGGTCTGCGCGTCGGCACGCGCGGCGTCGACGAGGAAGGCCTCCTCCGGCGGCAGCACCTTGGGCATGCCGAGGTCGCCGGCAAGGCTGCGCAGGCCGTCGAGGGCGGACGCCACCGGCGTGGCGGCGGCGGGAGTCGCCGCGGTCGGGGCCGCAGCAACGGGGGCGGGCAGCTTGATGGTCGCACTGACCGTCTGCGGCGTGTAACACAGGCCCGCTTCGGCGCAGCCCTGCGAAACGGTCTTCAGGGTGACCGCGGTGGTGCCCGCCGCGCGCTCGAACGGCAGGACGATGCGCACGTCCTTGACGTAGGTTTCGACCTTGCCGAAATACTCGTCATCCTTGATCTTGCCGGCCGGCAGTTTCGGCGCGCCGAGGGTGCCGCCCGCGACTTCGAACCGGAACTTGTCGCGGTACATGTAGTAGCCGTCGGCGATCTGCCAGCGCGCCTCCAGCGTGTTGGCGTCGAGCGCACGCGCCGAGAACTTGAACGCCACTTCCGGGTCAAGGAATTCTTCGGCATGCGCCCCTGGAAACAGGGCCAGCGCGCCCCAAACTAAGGCAAGGAATCTGAGCGTCAGGGTTTTCATTCTGCTTCGGTCTCCGTGGCCAGCCAGTCGAGATAGGCAGGCAGGCCTTGTTGAATCGGCACGGCAATCAGTTCCGGCACGTCGTAAGGATGCTCGGCGCGGACGATTTGTTCAAGCAGCGGATACGCCGCCCGCGTGGTCTTGATCAGCAGCGGAATTTCCGCTGCCGACTCGACCGCACCCTGCCATCGATATATCGAGCGGCACGGCGCCAGAACGTTCACGCACGCCGCCGCACGCGCGTCGACCAGCGCGTGCGCCAGCTTTTCCGCGGTCGCGGCGTCGGGTACATTGGTCAAGACTAACAAAGGTTTCATGTCATGCGCTTTGGTTGGATCGTTCTACTGCTGCTGTCGTTTCCGGTGCTGGAAGCCATCGGCATCTTCTGGATGGCCGGGCACCTCGGCGCCTGGGTACTGCTGTGGCTGCTCCTCGCCGCCCTCGCCGGTGTCGCGCTGATCCGCTTCGAGCGCGTGGCCTGGGGCGCGCGCCTGCTGTTCTCGGTGCAGTCCGGCACCCACCCCTTCGCCGCGCTGTTCGCCAGCGGACGCATGCTGATCGCCGGCGGCCTGCTGGTGTTCCCCGGTTTCATCAGCGACGCCATCGCCCTGGGGCTGCTGCTGGTACCGGGTCCCTGGCGCCGACCCGTCGCCGCCCGGCCCCCTGCGAACGACGACGTGCCCCCCGCTCCCCAACCCTCTCCCGCGAGGGAAGCGGGGGCGGACGTGATGCCCACCACGATCGAGGGCGAGTACCGGCGCGTTCCCGACGAGCGCCTGCGCTAGAACAGTGCCATCTGCCCGCGTGTGCGCTTGAGTTCGCGCAGCAGGTCGTCCGATGTCGGATAGCGGTACTTCAGCCGCAGTTCCCCCACGGTGCGCGCGTTCGACAACTGGCGCGATTCGCGCAGGAAGGATAGCAGCGCTTCCGACAACACGTTTTCCGCTTCGGCGCGCGTCACGCGCGGCGGCCGCGCGAGGCCGAACGCGTCGGCGCAGCTGTCGAACCAGTCGCCCATCTTCAGCGGCAGCGCGTCGACGGCATGGTAGACGCGCCCGGCGCGGCCACGGAACAGCGCCGCCCACGCCAGGCGGGCGAGGTCGTCGGCATGGATATGGTTGGTGTAGCTGTCCGCCTCGCGCACCAGCGCCGGCGTGCCGCGGCGGATCCGCTCGAGCGGCAGGCGGTCGGCAGCGTAAATGCCCGGCGCACGCAGGATCGTCACCTGCACGCCCTGCTTGCGGCCCCACGCGCGCAGCCGATGCTCGGCGTCGACACGGCGCACCGCGCGGCCGTTGACCGGCGCCACCGGACGCGTCTCTGTCACCCACGCCCCCCCGCAGTCGCCATAGACCCCACTGGTGCTGATGTAGACCAACGCGCCGGGGCGATGGCGCCCCAGCGCGTGCAGCAGGTGCGCGGTGCGCGGATCGGTCGTCCCCGAGTTGGGTGGCGGGGCGAAATGGAACACCGCGTCGGCGCGTGGCAGGTGCTTCAGCGTCGCCGGCGCATCGAGGTCACCGACGTGCGGAATCACGCCCAGCGTGCGCAGTTCGGCAGCCTGCTCGGGGCGGCGGGTCAGGCCGACGAAGGTCGCCTGGCCGGCATAGCGCTGCACCAGCCGCGTGGCGATATCGCCGAACCCGATGATCAGGATGGTTTTCATGTGCGTCCGTAACCCTGGCCGGGCAGGGGTGTAAACCAAGTCCGCCCGGGTGATAATTCCATGCTTCGCTTCTGCATTGTAAGCTTTCGCCACCATGCCGTATCAGGTCACCATCAAGCCCAGCGGGCATCAATTCAGCGTCAACGCCGACGAAACCATCCTCGAAGCCGCCCTGCGCGAAGGCTTCGCGCTGCCCTACGGCTGCCGCAACGGCGCCTGTGGCGCGTGCAAGGGTACCGTGCTCGCCGGCACGGTCGATCATGGCGACTACCAGGCCAACATGTTGAAGGACGAAGAAAAGGCGCGCGGACGCACGCTGTTCTGCCGCGCACGGCCCATGTCCGACCTCGTCATCGAAGCCAAGGAGATCGGCGCCTCCCGCGACATCGTGGTCAAGACGCTGCCATGCCGGGTGGAGCAGATGGAAAAGCGCGCCGACGACGTGATGATCGTAAAAATCAAGCTGCCGGCCAACGAGCGCCTGCAGTTCCTTGCCGGGCAGTACGTCGATTTCCAGCTGAAGGATGGCAAGTCGCGCAGCTATTCGCTCGCCAACCCGCCGCACGACGATGCCCTGCTGGAACTGCACATCCGCCATGTCCCCGGCGGCCTGTTCACCGAGCAGGTTTTCTCCACCCTGAAGGTACGCGACATCCTGCGCCTTAAGGGCCCGCTCGGCAGTTTCTTCATCCGCGAGGATTCGGACAAGCCGATGATCTTCGTCGCCGGCGGCACCGGCTTCGCGCCGATCAAGGGTATGCTGGAGCACGCCTTCGCCGCGCACACGGACCGCCAGATGGTGCTGTACTGGGGCGCGCGAGCACGCAAAGACCTTTACATGGCGGAACTGCCGCAGCGCTGGGCGGCCGAGCATCCCAACTTCAGTTTCGTGCCGGTGCTTTCCAACCCCGCCCCGGAAGACGCGTGGCAGGGTCGCACCGGCCACGTGCATGCGGCTGTGCTGGCGGATTTCGCCGATCTCGCGGGCTATCAGGTTTACGCCTGCGGCGCCCCGGTGATGGTCGACAGTGCACGCGAGGCGTTCACCACGACGCGCAGCTTGCCCGAAGACCAGTTCTTCGCCGATTCCTTCGTCTACACCGCCGACGCCGAACCCGCACCGGCAGGTTGAAGCCTCAAAGGTCGCCGCGGGCGCCCGCCTGCATGATCTCCACCAGTGCCTGGCGCACCGCGTGGATGCGCTGTTTCAGCGCAGGCGACAGGCGCTTCTGCTTCGCCACGGCATTGACGTCGACATCCATCATCACCAGCCAGCCGCGCCCGTCTGCATCCTCGACCAGCGCGATGCGGCAAGGCATGTAGACGGAGAAATCCAGATTGAGGTCGATCAGCTCCTTGGCGGTGAGTGCATCGCAGAACTGAAAGATGGTGATCGCGCGCTGCGCCTGGTCGGTCATCGCCTCGACCTGTTTGGACAGCGGCAGCTCAGCCACCAGCTTGAGATTCAGCGCATTGGCGCGCAGGCGCATCGAGTCCGCTGCGTCGGCCAGACTCACCGAACGGTCGATGGCGATCTTGTAGACGTCGGTCGGGCTGGCCGCTTTTGCAGCGGCTTTCGCAGCGGGTACGTTCGCGTGCACGACCGGCACCGTCGCCAGCAGGATTGCCAGCGCGATCGCGCGGGCAAGGAGCGGGAAATGAAAGGTACGCATGGCACATGCCTGATTGTCAATATCCGGATCGGCATGATACCGGCGACGACGCACAGGTCCTGTGACACGATCGTGCCACGCGGTATGGGTTTTATGGGCCGGCTACTGCGCCCGGCACAGGGCGAGGGCTTTCTGGTAATGCTGGCAGGCTTCGCCCGGCTGACCGCTCTGGGTCTTGAGTTCGGCCATGCGGATATGCCCCTCGGCGCTCGGCGCGATCGCCAGACTGGCTTCGAGATAGCTCTGCGCCTTGCCCCACAGCGACTCGACGCTGCACAGCTGCGCCAGCGTCAGCAGCAGTTGTGCATCGCGTGGCTGCGCATGCAGCCACTTTTCCGCGCGCTCGATCTGCCGCCCCGGCTTGCTGCCGCGCACGTCACCATAAAGGGATACCAGGTCCTCGTGCCACGCATGGTCGAGCGCAGCCTCCAGGATATCGAGTGCGGTATCGTGGCCCCCGCGCTGCATGAAGGCACGCGCCGCGGCGCGTGCAACGAAGGCATCGGTGCGAAAGTCGGCGGGGATGCGCTTCCAGTATTCGAGCAGGGCACGGTCGTCCTCGGCGCGGCGCTTGAGGTTCTCGGCATACGCGATGCGGCGCAGTTGCGCGGCGATCGGCGGCTCCAGGGCGTTGCTGCGCGACAGCGCATCGAGCACGCGGTCGACCTCGTCCCACTGGCCGGTAAGCTGGCGCGCCTTCAGCTCAAGGCGCAGCAAGGTGGTGTGCTGCGGCGCGATTGTCTTGGCCGCCTCGATGGCGGCAAGCGCACCGGCCGCATCCTTCAGATCGAGCCGCGTTTGTGCTTCCAGAAGCTGCGCGGCCAGTTCGCTGCCCGCGTCGCCCGCCGCCTGCACGTGCTGCTCGCGCAAGGCGGGGGCACGCATCTCCTGTGCCGCGTGCGCGGCCAGCACGCGCGCAGGACCCAGCCGCGCCGCGTCACCGTTCCAGCCGCCGAGAATCTGCTCGGCATCCTGCCAGCGCGCTTCGGTAAAGGCACGCAAGCCGTCGACGAACTGCGCGTCGCGCTTTCTTTCCGCGCGGCGCGCGCGCTGCTCGCGCACGATGCGGGGCAGCGCGAGCGTCAACGCGGCAAGACGCACCAGCAGCACGCCGCCGACGACAACCACGGCGAGCAACAACACGAAGCTGATGAAGGAAATCTCCATGCGCCACGGCGGATACACCAGCACCGCGTACCCCGGGTCATAGCGCCCCGCCAGCGCAAGCGCCACCGCCAGCACGGCCAGGACCAGGAAGGAGACCAGCCAGCGCATTACGGATTGCCCTTCAGCGCGTCCAGCGCGGCAAGGCTGGCATCGATCCCGGGCAGCTTGTGCGCGACCTGCAGGCTCGCCAGCCGCTTCACTTCCTTCAGGGCGGCCATGACGCCGGCGTCACGCGTATTGAAGTAGCGGGTCAGCATGTCGGCCACGGCATTGAGGTCGGCATGGAACGCAGCCTGGTCCTCGGACAACAGCGCGAGGCGCGCGGACAGCAGGCGCAGGCGCAGGTTCTCGCGCAGGAAATACGCCTGGTCGGGCGGCAACAGCACCGCCTCGTTGCCCTCGATGCGGCGGATCTGCACCAGGCGTTTCATCTCCGTCCACAGTTCCTGGCCGAGGTCCGTGGTGCGGCCCTTGCCGCGCGGCGCGGCGGCCGCTTCGGACACCTGCGCGCTGGCCAGCGGCCAGGCGCCGTGGCGCGCGACGAGCGCTTCGATGCGCGCACTGGCACCGACCTCATCGAGCGACGGGACCGCGCGCAGATTGGCGAGATCCGCGGCAATCGCCCGCCGCAGCGGGGTGAACTGCGGCTTCTCGAGACGATGCAGGCGGTTGTCCGCGCCTTCCAGCGCGATGATGGCGGCGCGCACGTTGCCCGCCAGTTGCAGCTGCTGCGCGGCGGTCAGCAACACCTGCTCGATTTCCGCCAGCGCCCATTGATCGCGTCCCTGCGCCAGGTCCTTGTAGAGCGCTTCGAGCGAAAGCTGCTGCTGCTGCGACGTGGCAATCTGCGCTTCGAGCTGGCCGAGCTTCTCGGTGGCCTGGCGCATGGCATCGTCGGCATTGCGCGCGAGCAGTCGGGTTTCGCTGGTCTCCTTGCCGGTTTCGGCAAGGCGCCGCCCAAGTTCCGACTTGAGGTCGCGGATGCGCTCGCGGCTGTCCGACCACGACCAGGCGGCCGACGCCATCGCCAGGATGGCCAGCAAGAGCGCCACCCATGCGAGCGGCGAGGTGTGCGGCCGCGCAGGCGGCTGCGTGGGCTGCGTGGCAGTCATCTCGGGCGTAGCGCTCATCTATTGTCCCTGAACCAGTTCAACAGGCCTTCCATCAGGCCGGCATCGCCGCCGGCGGTGGCGATGGCCCGGTCGACGCCGAAACGGCGGGCGGCCTCGGCAATTTTCGCATGCGGCGCGAAAAGCGGGGTGTGCGCCAGCAGCGGCACGCCGGCCACACCCAACATGGCGGCGAGATTGTGCAGCGTCTCGGCGCTGGCGACAGTCACCGCGTCGATCCCCCCTGCCTGCCAGCGCGCCAGCAGCGGCGCGGGGTCGGCATGCGGGCGGCCGCGCCGGTAGCATTCCAGAAAACTCACCTGGCCCCCGCGCGCCGTGAGCGTATCCGCCAGCAGGGCGCGCCCCCCCACCCCGCGCACGATCACCACCCGCCGGCCGGCCACATCCTGCAGCAACGGCAGCGCCAGCAACGCCTCACTGTCCTGGCCCGCCGGCACCACGACCCCCTCCACCCCGGCCTCGGCAAGCGCGCGTGCGGTGCCAGGGCCGACCGCAAGCACGGGCAGTGCGGGCGGCAATGTGCCCCCGGCACGGATCGCCGCCATGCCGAACTGCGCCGCATTGGGGCTGATGAAGACGGCAATGTCGGCTTGCGCCAGCTGCGCAAGGGAAGCGGCGAGCTCGCCCGGCGGCACCGCCTCGATCGCCAGCGCGGGAAACCGGTACGCCTCGCCGCCTGCGGCCTGGACCCCGCGCACGAGCGGCTCCGCCTGATGCGCGGGCCGGGTGACCAGCACCGTGCGCCCGGCCAGCGGCCCGGTCATGCCAGGGAATCGAGGATGGCGCGCGCGCCCTGCGCCACGAGCCGGTCGGCGAGCGCCTGGCCGACCGCCTCGGGATCGGCGGCGCTGCCTTCGGCACGGTCGTGGATGAATGCGCTGCCGTCCGGGTTGGCGACGAAGCCGGTGATGCGCAGCACGCCACCTTCGAGCACGGCATGCGCGCCCAGCGGCACCTGGCAACTGCCGCCCAGCACGCGGCTGACCTGGCGTTCGGCACGCACGCAGGCAGCGGTTTCGGCATGGTTGAGGGGGGCGAGCAGCGCGGCGACCGCACGGTTGCCGCTGCGAATCTCGATCCCCAGCGCCCCCTGGCCGGCGGCGGGAATGCTGTCTTCCACCGACAACAGGCTCTGGATGCGCGCGCCCAGTCCCAGGCGCTTGAGGCCCGCGGCGGCAAGCAGGATGGCGTCAAACTGCCCCTCGTCGAGCTTCTTCAGGCGCGTGCCGACGTTGCCGCGCAGCGGTTTGACCGTCAGGTGCGGATAGCGCGCGCGCAGCTGCGCCTCGCGGCGCAGGCTGGACGTGCCGACGATGCTGCCCGGCGGCAGGTCGAACAGGCGGGTGTAGCGGTTCGAGACGAAGGCATCGCGCGGATCCTCGCGCTCGCCGATCACGGCCAACTCGAAGCCCGGCGGCAATTCCATCGGGACATCCTTCATCGAATGCACCGCGAGATCGGCCTGGCCCGCTTCGAGCGCAACTTCAAGCTCCTTGACAAACAGGCCCTTCCCGCCGATTTTGGAAAGGGTGACATCCAGGATCTGGTCGCCACGCGTGGTCATGCCCAGAATATCGACCGTGCAGCCCGGATACAGCGCGCGCAGGCGGTCGCGGATATGCTCTGCCTGCCACATGGCGAGGGCACTTTCACGGGAGGCGATGGTCAAGGTATGCATGGCGTCAGGTATGGACGTTCGGGGCACTCGAAACACGACGGGAGGATTCGGTGGTCGTCACGGCACAAGGCAGGCGAAACACCACGCTGAGAATCGCGGCACGAGCGCTGATTCTAGCATGCGCACTGGTGCTGCCTGCCCTCACGCACGCCGCTGCGGGCCTCGTGCGTGCGGCCGATCTCAAGGCGGACGCACGCGAAGCCGCGCGTCGTCAGGTACCGATCCTGGTGCTGTACTCCAGTGCCCACTGTCACTTCTGTGACCGCGTCAAGCGGGAATACCTGATCCCGATGCATACGGACCGAGCCTACCGCAAACGCGTCATCATCCGCGAGATCGACATCGGCTCGATGCAGGCACTGATCGGCTTCGACGGGAAGTCCACCACCGAGGGCGCATTCGCCGCGGCGAGCAAGGTAATCATGGTTCCAACCATCAAGATCTATGACACGCGCGGAAACGAGGCGAGCGAGCCACTCGTCGGCCTGCTCACCCCGGACTACTATTTCGGCTATCTGGAGGCCGCCATCGACGAGGGGCTGCGCAAGGTGCGCGCACGCTGAATCCTGATGCAGCAGGCTGCTAGAATCCGCGTCATGCAGGAAGCCTCCACATGAAAGCCCTTCTGGCGGACGATCATCCTCTCATGCGCGAAGGGGTGCGACAGGTGCTGACGCAGCTCGTCCCCCGCACGAACATTCTTGATGCGCACGACTACCCGAGCCTGTTCGCGCAGTCCGCCCTGCATCCCGATCTCGATCTTGCGCTGGTCGATCTCAACATGCCGGGGTTCGTCGGCATCCAGGGTATCGCCCAATACCGCAGCCGCTTCCCGGACATTCCGCTGGTGGTGCTGTCGGCTTCCGAATCGCAGGACGACATCCGCAAGGTGCTGGGTGCGGGCGCACTCGGCTTCATCCCAAAATCCGCCCCGACCTCGACCATGTTGTGGGCATTGCGCCAGGTGCTGGACGGCCACATCTACTTCCCGCGCGGTCCGACCCCTGCCGGCATTGGCGCAGCGCCGTCCGCGCCGGTCGATCTGCCGGGCCTGCAGCACGGCACCCTCACCACACGGCAGTTCGAGGTCGCGCAGTTACTCGCGCGCGGGTGTACCAACAAGGCCATCGCCGAGATGCTCTCGATGTCGGAGGCCACGGTAAAGGTCCACATCGCCGCGATCTTCCGTGCCCTCGGTGTCAGTAACCGTACCGAAGCCGTGCTTGCGATCCAACGCATGATGCAGGCGTGAAGTACCCGGCAATCTCCCTGCCGAGCCCGTGGGACGCCAGCATTCGCAGCCGGATGTTGATGATCGCGCTGCTGCCGGCGCTGCTGGCGGCGCTGGTGATGGTGGTGCACTTCACGTCGCGCACACTCACGGCGGCCGAGAACGCGCTGCACACCCGTGCCGCCAACGCCGCCCGACATCTATCCGACATCCTGCCGTACGCACTGATCAGCGGCGACTTCGCGCTCGTTCGCCATCAACTGGAATCCGAATTGACGGACAACCAGTTGGTGGCAGCCCGCGTCATCGACCCGCAGGGACGCCTGATTGCCAGCTCCGGCGAACTCCTCCTCTTGGCGCCCGACAACACGCGTCTGTATCAACGCGCAGCGATCGTGCTGCCGGCACCCACACTTCCGGATGAAACCGGCTTCCAGCCCGCCGGTGAAAACCGCCTGCTTGGTGAAGTCGAGGTCGCCGTCGCGCGCGACGAGGTTGAAGCATTCCGTCGCGACACGCTGCTGAATGCGGTACTGCTGCTGGCGGCCGCCTTGGCGCTCAGTGGAATCCTCGCCTGGCGCCTGTCGAACCGGCTCGCCGGACAGTTGCAGCATGTTGGGCAGATCGTGGAACGGCTCGCCGAAGGGGATCTCGGTGTACGCACCCGGCTGCCGCCACGCGGGGAGGTCGGCCTGCTGTCTACCGGAGTCAACCGCATGGCCGAAGCCCTGCAGACGCATCGCACCGAACTGGAGGCACGCGTCCGCGAAGCGACGGCGGACCTTGCAGCGAAGAAGGATCTGGCCGAACGTGCCAACCAGGCCAAGTCACGCTTCCTCGCCGCCGCCAGTCACGACCTGCGGCAACCCTTGCATGCCCTGTCGCTGTTCGTCGCCGCGCTCAAGGCACGCATCCGTGAGCCGGAAACCCAGACGCTGATCGAGAATATCGAGGCCTCGACCGCAGCGATGGAACTGCTGTTCAATGCACTTCTCGACATCTCCCGACTCGATGCCGGTGCGATCGAGGCGCATCCCGAGCATTTTGCACTACAGCCGCTGCTCGACAACCTGGCCAAGCAGTTCGGTGCACTCGCCACGGAAAAGCGTCTCCGGCTGCGCATCCGGCCCTGTTCGGCCATCGTCCATAGCGACCCCCTGTTGATCGAGCGCATCCTCACCAATCTCATCGCCAATGCGATCCGCTATACCGATGACGGCGGCGTGCTCGTGGGCTGCCGCCGGCGTGGCCGCATGCTGCGCATCAGCGTCGTCGACAGCGGACGCGGCATCCCGCACGACCAGCAGGAAAGCGTCTTCCAGGAATTCTTCCAGCTGCACAACCCGGCGCGGGACCGCAGCAAGGGCCTCGGACTCGGACTTGCCATCGTCTCACGCCTGGCCCGTCTGCTGGGCCACCCCGTCGCGGTCCGCTCGCGCCCCGGGCACGGCTCGACGTTCAGCATCGACATCCCGCTTGGCAATCCCGGCCAGGTTCGCGCGGCGCCCGCCATCACGACTTCCCGCACTTCGGACACCTTCCCACCCGACACCCTGGTCCTGCTGGTCGATGACGAAATCGCCATCCTGCAGGGCATGGCGGAGCTGTTCGACAACTGGAACGTCGGGCTCGTCCCCGCACGCAACGCCGACGAGGCCGAACAGTGGCTCGACAGCCTGGAACGTGCCCCGGACGTCATCGTCTCCGACTACCGCCTGCCGGGCGACACCGACGGCCTTGCAGTCATCGACCGCCTGCGGACGAAGTACGGTCTTGGCATCCCGGCCATCGTTCTCACCGGCGACACCGCCCCCGAGACCCTGCAGCGCATCAACCGCGCCGGCCTGCCACTGTTGCACAAGCCGCTGCGCCCCGCCAAGCTGCGCGCGCTGCTGACCCACCTCGTCCAGCAGCCGCGCGCCCCCGCCGTGGGATAATCCACCCCCATTCCGTAGCCCCTAGCCCCTAGAACTCATGCACCTCCATATCCTCGGCATCTGCGGCACCTTCATGGGCGGCATCGCCGCGCTGGCTCGCGCGGCCGGCCACACTGTCACCGGCTGCGACGCCAATGTCTACCCGCCCATGTCGGACCAGTTGCGCGCGCTCGGCATCGACCTCATCGAGGGCTGGGACGCCCGCCAGGTCGACATCGGTGCCGACATCTTCGTCATTGGCAACGTCGTCGCCCGCGGCAAGCAGCCGCTGATGGAAGCGATCCTCGACCGCAACCTGCCCTATACCTCAGGCCCGCAGTGGCTCGCCGAGAACGTGCTGCGCGACAAGTGGGTACTTGCGGTCGCCGGCACCCATGGCAAGACCACGACTTCCGCCATGCTCGCGTGGATTCTCGAAGACGCCGGCCTCGCCCCGAGCTTCCTGATCGGTGGCATCCCGCAGAATTTCGGCATATCGGCGCGGCGAACGGACAGCCCCTTTTTCGTCATCGAGGCCGATGAATACGACACCGCCTTCTTCGACAAGCGCTCCAAGTTTGTTCACTATCGGCCACGTACCGTGATCCTCAACAACCTGGAGTACGACCACGCGGACATCTTCCCCGATCTTGCCGCAATCGAAACCCAGTTCCACCATCTGGTGCGCACGGTGCCAGGCAACGGCCTCATCCTTGCCAACGGCGCCGACGTCAATCTCGACCGCGTGCTGGCGCGTGGCTGCTGGACCCCGGTCGAGCGGTTCGGTTGCCCGACCGGCTGGCGCGGCGGCGAACCCGACGCGGAGGGTGGGTTCGACGTCCACTTCGCCGCTACCCTGCAAGGCCGCGTGAACTGGCGGCTCATGGGCGAGCACAACCGCATGAACGCGCTCGCCGCGATTGGTGCCGCGCGCCACGCGGGCGTGCCCGCCGGGGTCGCGATCGACGCCCTGTCGCGCTTCGAGAGCGTCAAGCGCCGCATGGAAGTCGTTGGCGCGGTGAGCGGCGTGACCGTCTACGACGACTTCGCCCACCACCCGACCGCGATCGCCACCACCGTCGCAGGGCTGCGCCGAAAGGTTGGCGGCGCCCGCATCCTCGCCGTGCTCGAGCCACGCTCCAATACCATGAAGCTCGGCGTGATGAAGGCGCAACTGTCCGCCAGCCTCGCCGAGGCCGACCGCATCTACTGTTACGGTTCCGAACTTGGCTGGGATGCCGTCGGCGCCCTCGCGCCGCTGGGTGACAAGGCGCTGGTGGTGAACGACATCGACCGCCTCGTCGCACGGCTGGTCGAGGATGTACGACCCGGTGACCATGTTCTGATGATGAGCAACGGCGGGTTCGGTGGCGTTCACAGGAAACTGCTCACCGCGTTGCAGCGGCGCGGCGCCGAAGTCACCCGCTGAGTCAGGATCACGTCGGCCAGGGCCGCTCGGGCCGCGGGCCGTTCTGCGCAGCGCCCAAAGAAGGGACCGGTCCCGGCAGCGGCCGCACACCGTTGCGCAAGCCCCCGGGAGGACGCCCCATAAAAACTTCAGCTATAATATAAGCAATATTTATGGCCTTGGAGTTTTGATCATGCATACCGGCACCACCCTCACCCAGTTCATCATCGAAGAGCAACGCCGCATCGCCGGCGCCACCGGCGATTTCACCTCGCTCCTCAACGATGTCGTCACCGCCTGCAAGGCGATTTCCAACGTGGTGAACAAGGGCGCGCTGCTGGGCGTGATGGGTTCACTGGACTCGGAGAACGTGCAGGGGGAAACACAGAAAAAGCTCGACGTCATCACCAACGACATCATGATCCGCTCGAACGAATGGGCGGGGCACCTCGCAGGGATGGCGTCCGAGGAAATGGATGCGCCCTACGCCATCCCCGCGCAGTACCCACTCGGCAAATACCTGCTGGTGTTCGACCCGCTCGACGGTTCGTCCAACGTCGACGTCAACATTTCGGTCGGCACGATCTTCTCCATCCTCAAGGCGCCGGTCGCGGGCCGCGCGGCCAAGGTCGAGGACTTCCTGCAGCCCGGCACCCGCCAGGTGTGCGCCGGCTACGCGATCTACGGCTCATCGACCATGCTGGTGCTGACCTTCGGCCACGGCACCAACGGCTTCACGCTCGACCGCGACGTGGGTGAATTTGTGCTCACTCACCCCAACATGACCATTCCCGCGGACACCCGCGAGTTTGCGATCAACGCCTCCAACATGCGCTTCTGGGAAGCCCCCGTGCAACGCTACGTCGATGAATGCCTCGCCGGCAAGACCGGCCCGCGCAACAAGGACTTCAACATGCGCTGGGTCGCCTCGATGGTCGCGGAAGTGCACCGCATCCTCACCCGGGGCGGCATCTTCATGTACCCGCGCGACACCAAGGATCCGTCCAAGGCCGGCAAGCTGCGGCTTCTGTACGAAGCCAACCCGATGGCCTTCGTCGTCGAGCAGGCGGGCGGTGCCGCCACCACCGGCTACCAGCGCATCCTCGACATCGCACCGGACGGCCTGCACCAGCGCGTACCGGTGATTCTCGGCTCGAAGCACGAGGTGGATACGGTGACTGCCTACCACCACGAGAAGGCGGCGTAAGCCGCTTCACCCGCCCGGAAAGAACGCTCGGGTAACCAGCAACAATCCATCCCAAGGATGCGTGGCTGGGCGATCTGCGCCCGGCCCGCGTGCGCGTGGTCGCCGAATCCACTCTTCTCGTGGCAGCATCGCGGCCGGGCCGCAGCACCCTGACGTTGTCGTGCCCGCGCAGCGGCAGCGCGAACACCCACTGCGCCGATAACGCGCCGGAATTGCAGTCCATCGCCGCCATGCGGTCCCGCGGCAACTCGGGGCGCCGTGCCGCAGCCTGCCGCCCCTCGATGTTGGCCGCATCGGCGATGCGTCCCGTGATGTATGGCGAGGCGTCGCACCCGTCTTCGGCGCCGCCCAGGTAACCGGACGGCGGCCCGACCACGACGGGGCGCTCATCGCGCAGGTGGACGTGGACAGGCATGTCAGGCCGCTAAAACGCCCTGCGGCAAGCTGGCTCATGAGCACCCCGCCCCGTGGCAGGCCCGTTATTCCAATCGTCTATGGAATGTATGGCGTATACAATGGCTTCCTGGAACCACACGTCGCTTGGCCCGGTCATCGGGTGTGTTCCCCGGGGCTGGTGCCGCGGATGCACGCAAGCTGATCGATTTGGCCCGATGCGGCCCCCATACGTATGCACGACACGCGCCCCCTGTTGCAGCCCTCGGGTTTTCCGCCGCTTTGCCGCGACCGGCTGACGACGCTGCAGGTCAATCTCGGCTACCGCTGCAACCAGAGCTGCCTGCATTGCCACGTCAACGCGGGCCCCAACCGTCGCGAGGCGATGGACGACAACAACGTCGAACTCATCCCGCGCGTGCTGGCGGCGCGACAGCTGGCGACGCTTGATCTCACCGGCGGCGCGCCGGAACTGCATCCGCGCTTCCGCTGGCTGGTCGGCGCGGCGCGCGGGCTCGGCGTGAAGGTGAGCGACCGGTGCAATCTCACGATCCTGTCGGAACCGGGCCAGGAGGATCTGGCGGCGTTTCTCGCGGCGCAGGGCGTCGAGGTGGTGGCCTCCCTGCCCTGTTATCTGGAAGACAACGTCGATGCCCAGCGCGGCAAGGGTGTGTTCGGGCGCAGCATCGAGGGACTGCGTCAGCTCAACGCACTGGGCTACGGCCGGGCCGGCAGCGGGCTCGTCCTCAACCTGGTGTTCAATCCCGCCGGCGCCGCGCTGCCACCGGCGCAAACCGGGCTGGAATCGGCCTACAAGCGCGAACTCGGCGAGCGTTTCGGCATCGTCTTCAACCGCCTCTACACGCTCGCCAACATGCCGATCCTGCGTTTCGGCAGCACGCTGGTCTCCAAGGGTACGTTCGACGCCTACCTGCGCCTCCTGAAGGACAACTACAGTGCCGCGAACCTCGACAGCGTGATGTGCCGCACGCTCGTCAGCGTGGACTGGCGCGGGCGGCTGTACGACTGCGACTTCAACCAGATGCTCGGCCTGCCCGTCGCCGGGCCGTCGACCCTCGCCGCGCTGCTGGACGCAAGGCTCGACGGCCGCGCGATCCAGGTCGCCGACCACTGCTACGGCTGCACCGCGGGCCAGGGCAGCAGCTGCGGCGGCGCGCTCGACGCGACGTGACACGGCCCATGAACGACGGCAAAAAACCGCGCCGCTTCGACCGCAATCTCGTCGTCATCGGCGCGGGCGCGGGCGGGCTGGTGGCGGCGTATATCGCTGCCGCCGTGCGCGCCAAGGTGACGCTCGTTGAAGCACACCGCATGGGCGGCGACTGCCTCAACACGGGCTGCGTGCCTTCCAAGGCGCTGATCCGCGTGGCGCGGCTGCTGCGCGACCTGCGCCGCGCGGGAGAAATGGGCGTCGAGCTCGGAGCGCCACGGGTGGACTTCGCCGCCGTCATGGCGCGGGTGCGCGCGGTCATTGCCGAGGTGGAGCCGCACGATTCGGTCGAGCGTTATACGGCCCTGGGGGTCGAGGTGATCGAGGGCCGCGCGCACATCGACTCGCCCTGGTCGGTGCGCATCACGGGCGCAGATGGCGAACGTATCCTGACCACCCGCGCCATTGTCGTCGCCACCGGCGCGGTGCCGGTGGTGCCGCGCATTACCGGCATCGAGAGGGTGCGCCACGTCACGTCCGACACCGTGTGGTCGCTGACCGAGCGGCCCGAGCGCCTGGTGGTGCTGGGCGGCGGCCCGATCGGCTGCGAGCTGGCGCAGGCCTTCGCCAGCCTGGGCTGCACGGTCACGCTGGTTTCCCGCTCCGGCCTGCTGCCGCGCGAGGATGCCGACGTTGCCGCCCTCGTCGAAGCGGGCCTTGCGGCCGACGGTGTGCGACGGCTGACCGGCGCCGAGCCGCTGCGCTGCGAGGTGGAAGCCGGGGAACAGCGGCTCGTGGTGCGGGCGGTCGGCGCGGAAGAAGCGCTGCCCTTCGACGTGCTGCTGTGCGCCACCGGGCGCCGGGCGCGCGTGCGCGGCTTCGGGCTTGAGGAACTCGGCGTCGCACTGACGCCCGCCGGCACGATTGCGGTCAATGAGTATCTGCAGACCAGCGTTCCCGGCATTTACGCCTGCGGCGACGTCGCCGGCCCCTGGCAGTTCACCCACGCAGCGGCGCATCAGGCATGGTATGCGGCGGTGAATCCGCTGTTCGCCGGCATCCGGCGTTTCAAGGCCGATTACCGGGTGATGCCGCGGGTGACCTTCACCGATCCGGAAATCGCGAGTGTGGGCCTCACCGAAGCCGATGCGCGTGCGCAGGGCGTGGCGTTCGAGGTCAGCCGCTTCGAGCTCGCCGAACTCGACCGCGCCATCGCCGACGGCGCCGCGCAGGGCTTCGTCAAGGTGCTCACGCCGCCCGGCCGCGACCGCATTCTCGGTGCCACCGTCGTCGGCGCCCATGCCGGCGAGATGCTGGCCGAATTCACCCTGGCCATGCAGCACGGCCTCGGCCTGAACCGGCTGCTCGCCACCATTCACCCCTACCCGACCTGGAGCGAGGCGGCAAAATACACCGCCGGCGCCTGGAAACGGGCGCATGCGCCGCAGCGCCTGCTCGGCTGGCTGGAACG
>JANJWS010000047.1 GCA_024709425.1 Thiobacillus sp. | reverse complement strand
ACGATGGTGGACACGACGCCCTTGTTGCCGTGGCGGCCGGCCATCTTGTCGCCCGGCTGGATGCGGCGCTTCACGGCCAGGAAGACCTTGACCATCTTGAGCACGCCCGGGGCGAGGTCGTCGCCCTGGGTGATCTTGCCGCGCTTGTCCTGGAAGCGCTTCTCGAATTCCTTCTCGTGGGCTTCGATCTGCTTCTGGGCGCGCTCGACCATCTCGGCCGCGTCCTCGTCCTTCATGCGGATCGAGAACCAGTCGTCCTTCTTCAGGCCGTCGAGGTACTCGCCGGTGATCTCGGCGCCCTTCTTCAGGCCGTTCGGACCGCCGTTGGCGACCTTGCCGACGATCTGGGTGCGCAGGCGGGCGTAGATGGCGCCCTCGAGGATGCGGAACTGGTCATCGAAGTCCTTCTTGACGCGCTTGATCTCGGATTCCTCGATCTGGCGCGCGCGCTTGTCCTTCTCGATGCCGTCGCGGGTGAATACCTGCACGTCGATGACGGTGCCGTCCATGCCCGGGGGCACGCGCAGCGAGCTGTCCTTAACGTCGGAGGCCTTCTCGCCGAAGATGGCGCGAAGCAGCTTCTCTTCCGGGGTCAGCTGGCTCTCGCCCTTCGGGGTGACCTTGCCGACCATGATGTCGCCGGCGCGCACTTCCGCGCCGATGTACACCACGCCCGACTCGTCCAGGCGGCCCAGGGCCTGCTCGGACACGTTCGGGATGTCGGCGGTGATCTCCTCGGGACCGAGCTTGGTGTCGCGCGCGACGCAGGTCAGCTCCTCGATGTGGATCGTCGTGTAGCGATCCTGCTCGACCACGCGCTCGGAGAGCAGGATCGAGTCCTCGAAGTTGTAGCCGTTCCACGGCATGAACGCGACCAGCATGTTCTGCCCCAGCGCCAGTTCACCCATGTCGGTCGATGCGCCATCGGCGATGACGTCGCCGTGCGCGATGATATCGCCCACCTTCACCAGCGGACGCTGGTTGATGTTGGTGTTCTGGTTGGAGCGGGTGTACTTGATCAGCGAGTAGATATCGACGCCGACCTCGCCGGCACGCGCCTCCTCGTCATGCACGCGGATCACGATACGGCTGGCGTCGATGTAGTCGACCACGCCGCCGCGATAGGCCGTCACGACGGTACCGGAATCGACCGCCGCGGTGCGCTCGATGCCGGTGCCCACGAAGGGCTTTTCCGGACGCAGGCACGGCACCGCCTGGCGCTGCATGTTGGAACCCATCAGGGCGCGGTTGGCGTCGTCGTGCTCGAGGAACGGAATCAGCGACGCGGCCACCGACACGATCTGCGCCGGCGCGACGTCCATGTATTCGATGCGGTCAGGGCCCGAAAGCGTGAACTCATTCTTGTGGCGGCAGGAAACCAACTCGTCCTTGAACCTGCCCTTGGCGTCAAGCTCGGCGTTGGCCTGCGCGATCACGTACTTGCTTTCCTCGATCGCCGACAGGTATTCGATCTCATCGCTGACCTTGCCGTCGATCACTTTCCGGTACGGCGTCTCGATGAAACCGTACCAGTTGGTGCGCGCGAACAGCGCGAGCGAGTTGATCAGGCCGATGTTCGGGCCTTCCGGCGTTTCGATCGGACAGACGCGGCCGTAGTGCGTCGGATGCACGTCACGCACCTCGAAGCCGGCACGCTCACGGGTGAGACCGCCCGGGCCCAGCGCGGAAACGCGGCGCTTGTGGGTAATCTCCGACAGAGGGTTCGTCTGGTCCATGAACTGCGACAGCTGCGACGAACCGAAGAACTCCTTGATCGCGGCCGACACCGGCTTGGCGTTGATCAGGTCGTGCGGCATCAGGTTGTCCGACTCGGCCTGCGACAGGCGCTCACGCACCGCGCGCTCCACGCGCACGAGACCCGCGCGGAACTGGTTCTCGGCGAGTTCGCCGACCGAACGCACACGGCGGTTGCCGAGGTGGTCGATGTCGTCGATTTCGCCACGGCCGTTGCGCAGCTCGACCAGGATCTTGATGACGGCGACGATATCTTCGGTCGACAGCGTACCGGCGCCGGTCAGCTCGTCGCGGCCGATGCGGCGGTTGAACTTCATGCGGCCGACGGCCGACAGGTCGTAGCGCTCCTCGCTGAAGAACAGATTGCCGAACAGCGCATTGACGGCGTCCTCGGTGGGCGGTTCACCCGGACGCATCATGCGGTAGATGGCGACCTTGGCGGTGTAATCGTCCGCAGTATCGTCGGTACGCAAGGTCTGCGAGATGAAGGCCCCGTGGTCGAGGTCGTTGGTATAGAGCGTATTGAACTTGTCGATCCCCGCGGCACGCAGTTTTTCCAGCAAATCCTCGGTGATCTCGTCGTTGGCCCGTGCCACCACTTCACCGGTTCCGGTATCGATGACGTCGTGAGACAGCACGCGGCCGACCACGAACTCCGCGGGGACCGACCAGGTCTTGACCCCGGCTGCATCGAGTTCGCGGATATGCTTGGCCGTGATGCGCTTGTCCTTGGCCACGATGACGTGACCGTCCTTGCCGCAGATGTCGAAGCGCGCGATTTCGCCACGCAGCCGTTCGGGCACCAGTTCGAACTGCACACCCTGGTCGTTGACGTAAAAGGTGTCCTTGGCGAAAAACTCGTCCAGTATGCTCTCGGGCGTGTAACCCAGCGCCTTCAGCAGGATGCTCACCGGCATCTTGCGACGGCGGTCAACGCGGAAGAACAGGATGTCCTTCGCATCGAACTCGAAGTCCAGCCAGGAGCCGCGGTAGGGGATCACGCGCGCCGAGAAAAGCAGCTTGCCCGAGCTGTGGGTCTTGCCTCGGTCGTGCTCGAAGAACACACCCGGAGAACGGTGCAACTGCGAGACGATCACCCGCTCGGTGCCATTGACGACGAAGGAGCCGGTCGGCGTCATGAGCGGAATTTCGCCCATGTAGACTTCCTGCTCCTTGACCTCCTTGATGGTCGGCTTGGACGCTTCCTTGTCCATGATGACCAGACGCACCTTGGCGCGCAGCGGCGCGCAGTAGGTCAGGCCCCGCTGCTGGCATTCCTTGATGTCGAACACCGGTTCGCCAAGGGTGTAGTTGACGTATTCGAGACGCGCGTTGCCGCTATGGGAAACGATCGGAAAAATCGAGGTGAAAGCCGCCTGCAGGCCTTCATTCAACCGCTCGTCCTGCGCGCGACCTTCCTGCAGGAAAGCGCGATAGGAGTCGATCTGGGTCGCCAGAAGGAAGGGCACCGGAAGCGTGTTGACGCGCTTGGCGAAGCTCTTGCGCAGACGTTTTTTCTCGGTAAAGGTGTAAGCCATGAGGTCTCCTTGACGATCAGAGGCGAGCGGACGCGCGATGGGCGTCCTCAGCGGTGTAGGGCACACGCAAAAAGCACATGCCCGGAAGCCGAACACGGGTTCCGGGTATGTGCTGCTTGCGTCTGCCGCGGGCCAGGCCCGCGACACACGGTCCAACCGGACGGGTCACCGGAGGTACAGGCGACGCGCGTGCGCGCGTCGCGCCGCAGTTCCAGGTTACTTGACCTCGACGGTGGCGCCAGCTTCTTCCAGCTGCTTCTTCAGCGCGTCGGCGTCGGCCTTAGAAATGCCTTCCTTGACCGGCTTCGGAGCGCCATCGACCAGATCCTTGGCTTCCTTCAGGCCCAGGCCGGTCACCGCACGCACGACCTTGATGACCTCGACCTTCTTCTCGCCGGCGGAGGCGAGAACGACGGTGAACTCGGTCTGCTCTTCGGCGGCGGCAGCGGCGCCGCCGCCGGCAGCCGGGGCGGCCACGGCGACCGCGGCAGCAGCGGCGGAAACGCCGAACTTCTCTTCCATTTCCTTGATGAGCTCGGACAGCTCGAGGACGGTCATGTTGGCGATGGCGTCCAGAATGTCAGCTTTTGCAACAGCCATGTTTGTTACTCCTGTCAAATGTGCTTCAGAT
>JANJWS010000019.1 GCA_024709425.1 Thiobacillus sp. | reverse complement strand
TTCGCGAAATGAGTGCCCGTTCCTCCGAACCCCGCACCCCTTGCCGCGCTGGCGGCTGGGCCCGCGCGCTCGCGTTGGTGGCCATGCTCGTGCTGGTCTGGCCGCTCCAGGCCGCGATCACCTTCGTCGGCTCGGCGACCGTTCCCGCCAGCGGGGCGCCGACCAGCAGCGTCACCGTGGGTGTACCCGGCGGCGTGGCGGCGGGTGACCTCATGCTTGCGCAGATCGCCGTGCGCGGCGGAACCGGGGTCACCATCACCGCGCCGGCCGGGTGGACCGGGATCCTGCAGGGCACGAATGGAACCATCCTTCGGCAGGCGATCTACTATCGCATCGCCGGCGCGACGGAGCCGGCGAGCTACACGTTTACCCTCAGCTCCAACCAGCGCATGACGGGCGGCATCGCCGTGTACCGCGGCGTCGACGCCGCCGACCCGATCGATGTGTGGTCGACCCGCAGCAATGCCAGTTCGACCGCGGTGACGGCGAACACCGTCACGACCACGGTCGCCAATACGATGGTCGTCGGCTTCTTCGCGACGGGTACGGTGACGAGTTTCACCCCGCCAGGGGGCATGACGGAACGTCACGACGCGGCGACCTCGGCCGGCCCGAACGGCGTCGCCATCGAAGCCGCCGACACCGTGCAAGCCGTGGCCGGATCGACCGGCACGAAGACCGCGACGGCTGGCAGCGCCGGCGCGAACATCGGCGCGCTCGTCGCGCTGAAGCCGGGTGGCGGTCTCGATCACGTCCGCCTCGAGCACACCGGCAGTGGACTCACCTGCACGCCTTCGGATGTCACCGTGAAGGCCTGTGCCGACGCCCTATGCAGCACCCTGTATACCGGCAGCGCAACGACGGTGACGCTGTCGCCTGCCGGCTGGAGCACCAACCCGATCACCTTCACCGGCAGCACCACCGCGCAGCTCGCCGTGACCACGCCGTCGACGGTCACCCTCGGCGCCGTCGCGACGTCGCCGCTCGCCGCCAATCCGACCCAGTGCTATGTTGGTGCCACGGCGACGTGCAGCCATGTCTTCGCCGACACGGGTTTCATCTTCTCGGCGATTCCCACGCAGACCGCGGGCGCGACGTCCGGAACCCTGACGATCCAGGCGGTGAAGAAGGCTGACAGCTCCGCTGCCTGCACCGGGCTCTTCACCGGCAGCGTCTCCGTCGGCATGGCCTCGCAGTGCGTCAATCCGACGACCTGCGCCGGCAAACAGGTGGCGATCGACGCCACGCCCATCGCGGCCAACCCGGCGAGCGGCGTTTCCGCCTACACGCCGGTGACGCTCGACTTCGGCACCAATTCGACCGCCACGTTCACCCAGAACTATGCCGACGTTGGCGCCATCAGCCTGTCCGCGCGTTACCTCCTCGGCGGCACCGATTCCATGCTGGGCACCAGCAATGCCTTCGTCGTGCGCCCGCATGGTTTCACCGTCACCGACATCAAGCGTACCGCGGACGGTGTCGCCAATCCCGCCGCCACCGACGCTACCGGCGCCGCCTTCATCAAGGCCGGCGCGCCATTCACGGCCACCGTCACCGCCATTGCCCAGGGCGGCGCCGCAACCCCCAACTATGGCAAGGAGATCGCACCGGAGGGTGTGAAGCTGGTATCCGTGCTGGTGCCCGGCCTCGGACTCACCGAGAACCCTGTGCTCGACAATGGCATCATCGCCGGTACAGACTTCAACTCGGGTGAGGCGGAACGGACCGCGCTCGCGTGGAACGAAGTCGGCATCATCACGCTGCTGCCCAGCGTGGCCGATGCGGACTATCTGGGCACGGGGAACGTGACGGGCACACCGAGCGCCAACGTGGGCCGCTTCTACCCGGACCATTTCACGCTTTCCGGCGCGTCAATCACCAACCGCACCGATATCGTGCCTGCCTGTGTGCCGGCTTCCAGCTTCACGTACATGGACGAGCCGTTCCAGGTCGCGTTCGCCCTGACCGCGCGGGGTGCCGGTAGCGCCACCCTGCAGAACTACAGCGGCGCTTTCGCCAAACTGGTCACCGGGTCGCCGATACCGGCCGCCTTCGGTTTCGCCTATCTTGACGGCGCGACCCCGCTCACCTTGCGGGTGGACAGTGGAGGGGGCATCAGCGGCAGCTGGAGCCATGGCGTGCTGCCGGCCACCGCCACACTGGGCTTTCTGCGCGGTGCCGACCGCGACGGTCCCTTCGACGCCATGAAGGTCGGCATCGCACCGGTCGATGCCGATGGTGTCACGCTCGGCAGCTTCGATATGGACGTGGGCGGCAGCGATCATGCCGAGGTGGGGCAGACCAGAATCCGCTTTGGCCGCTTGCGCCTGGTCAACGCGCATGGTTCCGAACTACTCGGTCTGCCGATCCCGATCCGTCTGCAATACTGGGATGGCGCCCAGTTCGTCACCCACAGCGACGACAGCTGCACCGCGCTTGCGAGCGCCAGCATCGGATTGGGCAATTACCAGAAGCAGCTGGACAGTGGTGAAACGTCCGTCAGTCCGGCGATCATCAACTTCGTCGGCGGCATCGGCAGTCTGCGCCTGGCGGCGCCGGGTGCCGGCAACAGCGGCAGTGTCGATTTGTGTGTCGATCTGGGCGTGGACCCGGCCGGTGGCACGACCTGCGTGGCAACGGGTGCTGGCAAGGCGTATCTGCAGGGCAAGTGGCAACCGGGCAGCGCGTGGAACAACGACCCGAATGCGCGCGCCAGTTTCGGTCTGCACCGCGGCAGCCGGCCGCTGATCTACATGCGGGAGCTGTATTGACGGCTGTGAGCAGAATGACACAGGCCAGCAAATTTCCTGGCGCACCGGGCACCACATGTGCTTGCCCGGGTAGGGTTTCGCTGTACTATTTGTTTGAGTTTTAAGGGCTTAGCGGAAATCTTTCATGTTTTCCTTTCGTCGAACCGGCCAAAGCGGCTTTACCGCGTATCTGCGCCTGCAAGGTCGCATCGCCTACGCGCGCGTCGACCGGCGCACGCCGGTGCCGAGACTGCTTGCCGCGGGCGAGATCGCGGTGGACGGCGAGAAGTGGCGTGAGGCACTGGCAAGCCTGCACGGCAAGGGGCCGGTGAGCCTCGTGCTGCGCCCGGGCGACTACCGGCTGCGCCTGGTCGATGCGCCCAACGTGCCGCCCGAGGAACTCAAATCCGCGGTGCGCTGGCAGATCCAGGATCAGCTCGATTTTCATGCCGACGATGGCACGTTCGACGTGCTGGCCGTGCCGCAACCCGAGCATCTCACTCACGTGCGTCAGCTGTTCGCCGTCGCCGCGCGCAATACGCTGCTGGCGGACGAGACGGCACTCGCGCTTGCGGCGGGCGTCGACCTCAAGGTCATCGACATCCTCGAAACTGCACAGCGCAACGTCGCGGCGCGGCTGGAAAAACCCGGTCGCGCGCTGGCCGTGTTTTCCTTCATCGAATCCGGCGGGCTGCTCACGCTTTCGCTGGACGGCGAGCTGTGCATGGCGCGCACGCTGGGGGTCAACCCGGCGATCCTCGACAGCAGCGATCTGTCGGCCATCCTCGAACGCCCCACGCTGGAAATCCAGCGCACCCTCGACCATTTCGACCGCCAGTTCGGTGGCGTCCCGGTCGATCGCCTGCTGCTCGCACCGCTTCCGCAGGTCGATCGCCTGGGTGCCGGTCTGGCCGCGAACCTGGCCTTGCCGGTCGAGGTGCTGGCCTTGCCGGAAGTCGTCGACATGAGCGCGCTGCCCGATCCGGCTGCGGTGCCGGCATCGTGCTTCCATGCCATCGGTGCGGCCCTGCGCATGGAAGACACCCAGCCATGAGCCAGCAGATCAACCTCATCAATCCGCTGCTGCTGAAGAAGCGTTACGCCTTTGGCCTGCGCGAGATGGTGCTCGGTGCCGGTTTCGCGCTCGCCGTCGCGCTCGCCTGGACCGGCTGGCTGCACACGCGCGCCTCCGTGGTCGAAGCGCAGGCGGTCGAACGCGAAGCCCGGCAGGCTGCGGCGCAGCAGATGCTGGACCGGCAGGCCGCCGCCGCGGCGCGCCCTGCCAGCGTGCTGCTCGCCGAGCGCGTGCGCGCGGCGGAGGCCCGTGTCGCCGAGCGACAGGCGCTCCTTGATACCCTCGGCGGCACCCTCGATGCCACATCGACCGGTTTCGCCCCGCGCATGCGCGCGCTTGCCAACGGCCGTGTCGAGGGCGTGTGGCTGAATGCCTTCACCCTGGCGCCCGATCACCTCGTGCTCAAGGGGTCGGCATTGGAGGCCGGGTTGCTCACCCGCTATCTCGACCGGCTCGGCCGGCAGGCGCCATTCGCCGGCATGAGCTTCGCCGGCATGCAGGCCGGCCCCGCCAAGGTGGAACCGGGTGCCGGCACTCAGGTGGAGTTCTCCCTCACGGCCGGCCTGCCGGCGAGGGATGTGGGGGAGGTCGCCGATGAACGCTGAAAACCTGCGCAAGCTTCGCACGCGCGTCGACACGATGAGCCTGCGCGAACGCCTGTTCGTGTTCGCCGCGCTGGTGGTGGTGCTGCTGGCGCTGGTGCAACTGCTGCTGATCGATCCCGTGCAGGCACGCCGTGCCAACGCACAGGCGCGCCTGCAGGCAGCGGATGCCGCGCTCGCAGAGATCGCAGTCCGGCAGGCGGCGTTCGCCGCGCACGGCGGGCGTGACCCGGACGAGGCGTCGCGTGCCGCACTCGGGGCCCATGAGGCGCGGCTTGCCGAGCTCGACGCCGCGCTCGAACAGCGCATGCGGGCGCTGGTACCACCCGAGCGCATGCCGCAGGTGCTGCGCGAAGTGGCGCGGGGCGGCCCCGGCGTGCGGGTGGCCGGCTTCAGGTCGCTCGAACCGCAGCCGCTGCAACCCGGGGGGGATGCGGGCGCCCCGCCCGGCATCTGGCGGCATGGTTTCGAAATCACCCTTGCCGGGCACTACGGGGAACTGGTCGCTTATCTGGAACGGCTGGAATCGCTGCCCTGGCGCTTCAACTGGGTCGAGGCGCACCTCGACGCGGCGGGTCGCCCGGTACTGACGCTCGTGCTAACCGTCCATACCCTGAGCCTGGAGGAAGCATGGTTGCGCGTATGATCCCGCCCGTTCTGCTCGCACTGGTGTCATTCCCCGGATACGCTGCCTTGCCGGACCCGACCGCACCACCGGTCGTGGCCGCCGCCACGGAGGCACGGCCCGTGCCGGCGCTCACCGCCATCCGCAGCAGCGGCACGCATCGCATCGCCATCATCGGCGGGCAGGTGGTCAAGACGGGTGGGCGCTATCAGGACGCCCGCGTCGTGCGCATCGGCGAAACCGAGGTCGTGCTGCACCGGGGTGGCGAAACCACCGTGCTGAAGCTCCATCCGGAGGCCGAGACGCGGCCGCGCAGGTAATGACCATCAGGAGAACGTTCGGATGAACAAGTCTTGGATCCTTCCCCTTGCCGCACCGCTGCTGTTCGCGGCGTGCGCTGGCCCACTCACCCCGCGTGTGGCGCAACAGGCGATCCACGAGGAAATCGCGCGCGCGGCGCAGCCTGCCGCACAGCCCATGACCGATGCCCAGGCGCGTGCCGCGCTGCTGCCGCCCCTGGCGCTGGAACTGCCCAAGGCGCCGGTCGAACCACCGGAAACGCGCTTCGACCTCGCGGTCAACGGGGCTCCCGCACGGGATGTGTTCATGGCGATGGTCTCGGGCACGCGCTACAGCATCCTCGTGCATCCCGAGGTGTCGGGCGCCCTCTCCGCCAATCTGAAGAACGTGACCGTGCCGGAGGCGCTGGCGTCGATCCGCGACCTCTACGGTTACGACTATGCCATCGACGGCACGCGCGTGGTGGTGCATCCGCTTACCCCGCAGACCCGTATCTTCAAGGTCAACTATCTCGCCGGCAAGCGTGTGGGGGCATCCGACACCCGCGTGATCTCGGGATCGGTCAGCAGCGCAGGCAATAACGGCGGCAGCTCGGGCGGAAGTGGCGGTTCGGCGCAGCAGGCACTGGAGACCAGCAAGGTCAGCACTGCGCTCAATTCCGATTTCTGGGGCGAGCTGAAGATGGCCCTCGAGACCATCGCCGGCGAAGCGGGCAAGGTGATCGTTAGCCCGCAGTCGGGTGTTGTCGTGGTGAAGGCCGCGCCGCATGTGATGCGCGACGTCGAGCGCTTCCTCAGGGCCACCGCGCTCGCCGTCGAGCGCCAGGTCATGCTGGAGGCCAAGATTCTCGAAGTGCAGCTGAAGGATGGCTTCCAGACCGGCATCAACTGGGCCGTGCTGCAGGACGGCCAGCACAAGTGGTCCGGCGGCGCCAACACGACGAATTTCAACTTCGTCACCGGCGACGCCAGTGGCACGCTCGGCGGCGTGCTTGGCGCCGGCATGCCGGCCGCATCGGGGACGGCCGGTGGCATTTTCGGCCTCGCGTTCCAGACCAGGAGCTTCGCTGCGCTCATCGATTTCCTCGAGACCCAGGGTAGCGTGCACGTGCTGTCGAGTCCGCGGATCGCTGCGCTCAACAACCAGAAGGCCGTGCTCAAGGTCGGCACCGACGACTTCTTCGTCACCGAGGTGTCGACCACCACCAATACCGGTGGCGCCGGAACCACCACGACGCCAAGCGTGACCCTGCAGCCCTTCTTCTCAGGTATCGCACTCGACGTCACCCCGCAGATAGACGAAGGCGGCCGCATCACGCTGCATGTACGGCCGTCGGTCAGCGTGGTGACCGAGAAGGTCAAGACCATCGAGGCGGGGGTCAATTCGACCCTCAAACTGCCGCTTGCCTCGAGCGCGGTGTCCGAGACCGACAGCGTCGTGCAGGTCGAGGATGGCCGCATCGTCGCCATCGGCGGCATGATGAAACAGGCATTCGATGGCGGTGCCAACCGCATTCCCGGTCTGGGCAACATTCCGCTGCTGGGCTACCTGTTTGGCAACACGCGGCAGAGCACGCTGAAGAGCGAGCTGGTGATCCTCATCAAACCCACGGTCATCGAGCAACAGGAAGACTGGCAGGTCGACGCCGTTGCTACCGAGGCACGCATCCGCAAACTCGAACGGCCCGTGACCATGCCGTGAGTACGCTCGCCGTGCCGACCCCGGCTTCCGATGCACCGCTCACGGCGCCAGCCCTCGCCGCGGGCAACCGCACGCTGTCCTACCTGGCACACTTCGGTCTCGCCGAGCCGCCCTTCGGGCTGACGCCCGACACTGACTTCTTCTATGCCTCGCCGCCCCACCGCGAGGCGCTCGACACCTTGCGGTACGCGCTGGCCAACGGCGACGGCTTCCTGCGCATCGTCGGTGCGGTCGGCACCGGCAAGACCCTGTTGTGCCGCACCCTGCTCGCCGAATTGCCGGCGCACACGCGCGCCCTGTACCTGCCGAACCCCACGCTCGACCCGGCCGGCATCCTCTTCGCCGTTGCCGCGGAACTTGGCTTCAAGGTCACGGGCAAGGAGAACGCCTATCAGGTGCAGCGCGCCATCCACGCACGCCTGCTCCTGCTCGCCAGGCAAGGCATCCAGGTCGTGCTGGTCATCGACGAGGCGCAGGCTTTGCCGACCGAAAGCCTGGAAGCCGTGCGCCTGTTGTCCAATCTCGAAACCGAGAAGCGCAAGCTGCTCGCCATCGTCCTGTTCGGGCAGCCGGAACTCGATGCCCGGCTCGAAGCCATTCCACAACTGAACACCCGCATCAGTTTCCACGACGCGCTGCGCCCGCTCACCCGCGACGAGCTTGCCGCCTACCTCGACCACCGGCTGGCGCGCGCGGGCCTTGCATCGGGCGCCACCCCGCTCTTCACGACACGCGCCGTCGGTATCGTGCACGCGGCGAGCGGTGGCGTGCCGCGCGTGGCCAACGTCATTGCCCACAAGGCGCTCCTGCTGGCCTACGGCCGCGGCATCAGGCGAGTGGGTCAACGTGAGGTGCGTGAAGCTGCGCGCGACACCCTCGCCGCGCGGCCCCATGGCAATCGCTGGTTTCGCATCGGCGCGGGCCTCGTGCTTGTTGGGGTCGGGGCTGCCGCAGGCTGGCTGGCGCAGACCCACTTCTCATGAGCATCATCAACCAGGCTTTGCGCGAACTCGATGCACGCCAAGGGACGGCTCCGGCGCCGGCAAGCTTCGTCGCACCCACGCCACCGCCCCGACACCGGCCCGGGCGGTGGGCGGCCGCGGTCGTCCTGCTGCCTGTGCTTGGCGTGGCCGCCTGGATCGCCTGGAGCATATGGGGCGCTGCCCCGCCGGCGGCGCCCGAGGTCGCGCAGCCGTTGCCGACGATGCCGGCGCCGAACCCGATCGCACCTGATGCGGTGCGGGCTGACCGACCGGAAGCAACGCCGCCGCCGGCTGAGACCGGTTCGGCGACTGCGGCTGCAGCCACGCAGCCTGCCCTCACCGCTGCGTTGACGCTTGCAAAGATTCCGGTCACGGTTGCGGGGGGGGGGCATCGAAACGCCCGCATCGGAGCGTAACCCGGTGTCCCCGGAACGGGCGGAGGCAAGCGTGCCGCGCCGCGGCGCGGCGACGGCCCTGTCGGCCGCCGAACCGGCCATCCGGCACGAAACTCGGCGCCCCAACGTGGCCGAATTTGCCGAGGACCGCTACCGCAAGGCCCTGGCGCAACTCCGGGCCGGGCACACGGCGGAAGCACGCGCGCTGCTGTCCGCTTCGCTGCAGGCCGCCCCCGCGCACGTCGAAGCCCGGCAGACCCTCGCCGCCCTGTTGAGTCGCGCCGGCCACAATGCGGATGCCGAAACGCTGCTGCGCGAAGGCCGTGCCGTCGTACCGGACCACGGGGGCTTCGCATTGAGTCTGGCGCGCCTGCAGGCCGCACGCGCGGACATCTCAGGCGCGGTCGCAACCCTGCAGGACGTAGCCGGCACCGCCAGCGTCGACGCCGAATATCACGGCACGCTCGCGGCGTTCCTGGTGCAACTCGACCGGCATGCCGACGCTGCAAGCCACTACGAACACGCATTGCGGCAGCAACCGGGCAACGGCACCTGGTGGGCCGGCCTGGCGATGAGCCTCGAAGCCCAGGGCAGACGCGACGAGGCACGTGCCGCCTATCGGCGCGCCCTGCAGACGGACGACCTTCCCGAGAAACTCGCCGACTTCGTCCGTGCCAGGGCCGGCAAGTAGCCGGGACATCTCTGGATCAAGCGACGACGCCGCAAGTTGGCCGTCGGCACGCGCCAGCGCATGCGGCAGCAAAAGGGGGCGGCCGGCTATGGCGACGCATCGGGGCTCGGGCCGGGCGACGGGGTTTGCCGCTCATCCCGGCAAACCTGCCATCCGTCGGCTGGTGCTGGGAGGAACGCGTGAGCTCTGCTTCAATGACCACACGGAACACGAGGCTTGCCGCAACGCCTGGTTGCCCGCTGCCAGATCAAGGCCGCCTGGCCTGTCTGGAGGTGGGGTTTCAGGCGACGGCACGGTGTGAAGTCTGAAATTGCCCACGGAATCGGAAATCGTCTGTCTCTCATGAGTCATGATTCGCCCAGGAAACGCTCGATGCAACCCGATGAAAGCGGTTTTACGCTGATCGAATTGATGGTGACGCTCGCCATCGCGGCGATTCTGCTCGCCATTGCCGGGCCGAACTTCACGACGTTCGTCCAGAACAATCGACTCGTCGGGCAGGCGAACGATCTGGTCACCATGCTGACCCTCGCACGCAGCGAAGCGATCAAGCGCAACAGGCCGGTCACGGTGTGTGCCCGTGAATCGGATACCGCGTGTGCGGATGACACGAACTGGGACGGGGGCTTCCTGGTCTTCGCCGACGCCAATGGCGACGGCGTCATCGATGACGGCGAGGAAATCCTGCAGGTGCGGCAGGCCCTCGAGGGCGGCAACACCCTGCGATCCGACGCCACCACGAGTGTGACCTACCGGGCCAACGGCATTACCGGTGTCGCGGACGTCGTCTTCAGGCTCTGTGATGTGCGTGGCGCCGATGCGGCACGCGCGATCGAGGTATCGAGCATTGGCCGGGCATCGACGAATGTGGGGGCCGAATCATGTCCTTGACCCGAGGCGCCCAGTCGGGCTTCACCCTGCTTGAGGTCCTGGTGGCGGTTGTCGTCCTTTCCCTGGGATTGCTGGGCCTTGCCGGATTGCAGGCGGCAACCTTGCGCAACAACCAGATCGCCTACTACCGGGGCATCGCGGTTCAGCAGAGCTACGACATGGCGGATCGCATCCGCGCGAATCAGATCGGAGCAAAGGACGGTGCCTACGACAGCCTGGGTGCGTCGATCCCCGCCGACCCCGATTGTGTCTCGAATGTCTGTTCGCCAGCCCAACTCGCCGTCGCCGATCATTCGATATGGAACACCAACAACGCCAACATGCTTCCCGGAGGCGTGGGGACCGTGGCGGTCAACGCCGATGGCACGTTTTCCATCACGGTGTCCTGGAATGAGAACACCGAGGCCGGCAGCGTTCCCCAGTCCTTCGAAACGACGATCGTGCCATGAGGGGACTCGACATGAAACGACCTGGACCCTTCATGCATCGGCCCGCGCGCCGGGGGGCGACACGTGGGTGTGCGAGCCAGGCCGGCATCTCGTTGATCGAGGTGATGGTGGCCATGACCATCGGTTTGCTGATCCTGCTGGCCGTGGTATCGGTCTACGCGGGAAGCCGGCAGACCTTCCGGCTGCAGGAAGACAATGCGCGCTTGCAGGAAACGGGGCGGTATGCGCTCGAAATGATTGGCCGTAGCGTGCGCCATGCAGGTTGGCTGAATGTCTCGACCCTGGCCGCGGATCCGAAATTTTCCGGCAACGCCATCACCGGCGAGGATGGCGCCGGCTCCGCGTCCGACAAACTTGAAATCCAGTTCGATGGGGTGGCCGGAGAAACGGCATGTGGGATAGAACTTGCGGCGGATGCGCTGGCGACCGAGACCTACAGCCTCACGGCAGACAATCTTCAATGCAATGGACAGGCACTCGTGTCGGACATCGAGGATCTGCAGATCCTGTATGGGATCGACACCGATAATAACCAGACGATCAATCAGTTCGTTTCGGCCCCCGGCGACTGGAACCAGGTACGGGCGGTCAGGGTGTGTGTGCTGGCGAGCTCGGAGAATCTGGTCAACAACGAGCCGCAAAGCTTCCTGAATTGTGCGGGGGCACTGGGCACCGCGAGCGGTTCCGATGCATTCACTGCGGCCGATGACCGGCGGCTTCGTCGGGCCTTCGTGGCGACCTACGGCCTTCGCAATCGCATCTCGACCATCCCAGCGCCATGAATCACGAGACTTCGTTTTTCCCAGTCCATCCCCAGCGCGGCGCGGCCCTGCTGACCGGATTGATCTTTCTCGTCGTGCTGACACTGATCGGCGTGGCCGCGGCACGCATGGCCAGCCTGGAAGAACGCATGTCCGGCAACATGCGTGACCGCAGCCAGGCGTTCCAGGCGGCGGAAACCGGGTTGCGCTATGTCGAGCAGCAGATTCGCACCCACTACAAGAACATCGAGGATTTCGATCCCGTCTGCACCAACGGGCTGTGCTACTACGGCAAGAACGTCGTGCCGACCGTCGTGGCCTGGGAAACGTACTGCACGCCCGAGTGCCCCATTACTTACGTGCCGAACACGAGCTTTGGTGCGTACAAGGCGCCCGAACTCCCTGCCGGGATCCCGGCGCCGACTTATCTGATCGAGGCCATCGCGAAGAACGTCGCCGGCGAAAAGGCCCAGCAACACTATTACCGCATCACGGTTCGTGCCCGGGGAGCGAGGCCCGGCACCGTTGTGTGGTTGCAGGAAATCTACAAACCATGACGGACATGCGCCTGAAGGAAAGGATGCAATCATGAATTCGAACAGAAGACTCCTACGCATCGCGCAGTGGGCGGCGTGTGTCCCGCTTCTCGTCATCACGGAAAGCCATGCGCTCGCGCCGTTGTCGGATGAACCCCTTTTCCTCGGCAACAGCCTCGAACCGAACGTGTTTTTCACCCTGGATGACTCGGGGTCGATGCAGTTCGAGGTGATGCCCGGCGAACTGATCATGAATGATGTCTATTTCATGTTCCCGCGCGCCACGTCCGTGTATGGCGGCAGCGACTATACGAGCCGATCGGTGGATTTCGATCCCGCGAACTGGCGGACCGCGTTCCTGCGCTCCAGCCACAACAACAAGGTCTACTACAACCCGGAAGTGACGTATCTACCCTGGAGCAATGCGGACGGCTCGCTGATGGCCAATGCGAGTCTGACGTGTGCGCCGCACAACCCGGTCAATACGGGCGCGGGGTGTCGCAACCTGACGGCGAACAACACGCAAACCACGGTGTGGCTGAAGTCCGACGGCAGCCTGACCTCGTCGTCATCGAAAACGTTTTATCCTGCCGTCTATTTCCGCTACAACAGCGGCTCGACCACGTCGGCTTCCAGCTACACCCGGATTGAAATCAAGTCGACGACGCCGACTTACACCGGTGGTCCCAACCGGTCGGATTGCGCAGCCAAGCCCACCTGTACCTACGCGGAGGAAATCCAGAATTTTGCCAACTGGTACACCTATTACCGTTCGCGGATCCTGCTGTCACGCGCGGGTGCGGGCCGGGCGTTCGCCGCGCAGGACGAGAATATGCGCGTGGGCTTTGGCACCATCAACAAGGGCAGTGCGACGATCGACGGCGTGTCGTCGCCGGGCACCATCGTTTCCGGCGTGCGCCCGTTTTCGGGGAGCAACCGCACGGCTTTCTTCAATACCTTCTACACCTATACCATCCCGGCGCTGGGAACCCCGCTGCGGCGGGCGCTCGATCGGGTCGGGAAGTATTTCAAGCGCACCGACGACGCCGGGCCGTGGGGCGAGACGCCCGGGTCGGCGGGGGGTACGCAGTTTGAATGTCGGCAGAGCTACAACATTCTGATGACCGACGGCTACTGGAACGACGGTTTCCCCAGTTCCAGCTTTTCCGATACGGATGTCGGCAACGCCGATGGCACGTCGGGTACCACGCACACCAACCATACCGTACCGGCGATTCCGCTGACCTACACCTATTCACCGGCACTGCCCTATTCGGACGGCTACAGCAACACGCTTGCCGACGTGGCCATGTACTACTGGAAGAACGACCTGCGCCCCGACCTGCTGAACAAGGTGCCGACCAATACGGCGGATCCGGCGTTCTGGCAGCACCTGGTGAACTATACGGTGGGCCTTGGGGTGAACGGCACGCTGACGGCGCTGCCGTCCGGGAGCGGGTCGTGGCCCAACCCCACGTCCTCGGACTCAGCGAAGATCGATGACCTGTGGCATGCGGCGGTCAACAGCCGCGGGGACTTCTTCAGTGCAGCGGACCCGACTACCTTCGCCAATGCGCTGTCGAGCGCCCTGAAAAGCATCGTCAGCCGTTCCGGTTCGTCGTCCGCGGTGGCCACCAGTTCCAGTTCCCTCGGCCCGGACGGCCGGGTGTACCAGGCCAAGTTCAAGAGCGGCGAATGGAGCGGGCAACTGCTCTCGATCCCCATCGACGAAGACGGCAACCTCGGAACCCCGGTGTGGGATGCGGGTACGGTTCTCGACACCCAGACCCCGGCATCCCGTGTCATCCTGACCAGGCAGGCCGGCGGTGACGGCGTGGCGTTCGAATACGCCAGCCTGGCGGTCAGCCAGAAGGCGGCGCTGGATGCCGATGCGCTTGGCGTCACCGACGGCTGCGGGGTCGAGCGGGTGGCCTATCTGCGCGGCGATGACGCCAACGAGGGCCTGTCGGGAACCCTGACCTGCGCGAGTACGGGCACGGTGATCGACAAATTCCGGGCGCGGACCCGCAAGCTCGGCGACATCATCAACTCGTCCCCGGTCTATGTCGGTAATCCCGGTGCGGGATACAACAACGTGGACCATCCCGGCTACAAGGATTTCAGCGGGACGAGCGGCTACAAGGGGCGTGCGCCGGTGGTCTACGTGGGGGCGAACGATGGCAGCCTGCACGGATTTTCGGCCGAGGACGGCACGGAACTGATCGCCTATGTGCCAGGCATGGTGTATTCGAACCTGAGCCGCCTCACCAGCAAGGACTACAACGTCAATCACCGCTATTTCGTCGATGGCTCGCCCATGGTGGCCGACGTGAACCTCGGTACCGACGCGGCGCCCAATTGGCGCACCGTGCTGGTCGGTGGCATGAATGGCGGCGGACAGGGTTACTATGCCTTGGACGTCACCAATCCCACGGACACCAGCAAGACCGCGCCGACCTTCGCCACCGGCAATGCTGCGAGCCTGGTGATGTGGGAATTCACCAAGGCGGACGATGCGGACATGGGGTACAGCTACAACTACCCGTCGATGTATTCCGGGCAGTCGATGCAGTTCGTCAAGATGGAGAATGGCGTCTGGGCCGTGATCGTCGGCAATGGCTACCAGAGTGATAGCGGCAAGGCGATCCTGTATGTGCTGTTCGTCAAGGGTGGCCTGGATGGCGCGTGGACCCTGGGTACCGACTATATCCGCCTGGTTGCGGATGATGCGGGTACCGGCAACGGCCTTTCGACGCCCATGCCCTTCGACAGCGATGGCAACGGCCTTGCCGATGTCGTCTACGCCGGAGACCTCAAGGGCAATATGTGGAAATTCGACGTCAGCGCTGCGACGCCGAGTGCGTGGCAGGTCGCCCTGGGGGGGCTGCCGCTGTTCGCCGCGGGCACCGACAAACCGATCGTGTCGCCGCCTGTCGTGACCTGGCATCCGCAGGGCGGGCAACTGGTGCTCTTCGGTACCGGCAAGTATCTGGAAACCGCCGACGTGACCAACGGTGACCAGCAGACCATGTATGGCATCTGGGACAACGACAGCACCGTCGCGGCGGGCGAGCTCGTGCAGCAGACGGTCGTCACGGATGGCGAGACCAGGACCTTGAGCCAGAATGAGGTGGAATACTCCACCGACACGCCCGTCAAGGGCTGGTACCTGAATCTGCCCACCAGCCGCGAGCGCCATACCGGGATCCCCGATTTGAAGGACGGTCGCTTCCTCTTCACCACGAGCATTCCGTCCACCGAATTCTGCGATGGAGGCGGCGACGGCTTCCTGTACCTGATCGATTATCTGTCCGGCGGCATGCTTGAATATCCCGCGTTCGACACCAATGGCGACGGAAAGGTCGATGAAGAGGACGGCCTGGCCGCCGGGGTGAAAACAGCCTTCGTGCCGGGTGGTGTGACCGGGATCGATGGCGAGAAAGTCGAACTGATCCTGGGCTCGCCCGCGGACGGCGGCCCGCCGACGAAGAAGGCGATCGTCGGTGGCACCGATGATCAAGGCGAAAGGATCACCTGGCGCGAACTCATCGATGTCAGCGAATAGCCTGGCATATTTTCCGGAGTCGAAGACATGATGGTAGACAAGATGAAATGGCTGACCGCCACCTGCTTCTGTCTGGCGGCATGCCAGGCCGGTGCGGCCGAGCCGGGTACGGCGCCCGGTGACCCCCAGCATTGCGAAGGCTACTACGGTGGCGAGGGGCCGGTTGCCGGGACGATCGTGATCGATGACAGGATTTTCAACGTCCCCAAATCGGGCCTGATCGTGCGCAGCGGCGGCCGGTTGTCCAGTCTGAACGCGTTGCGATCCGGCCAGACGATCCGGTATGTGTGTCCGCCGGCCCCCCCCGGGATGCCGGCTCCGGGCCCACGCACCGTCAGGGAAATATGGAGCGAGCCCAGGTAGGGCGGCATGCGTCGGATCCCGGCATCGGCAACCCCGGCTCCGGCGCAACGATCGATTGGCTCATGGCGGCCGCACAACGATGAGCCACCTCGATTCGATTCGGTCGTGATGAGTGGGGCGATCCATACCGGCAAGATTCAGGCGATTCAGGTGTTGTCGTGACTGGACCATGACAATATCGCGTACCCAACGACAGCAGGGAGCAACGGCATGATGCAGTACCCAACGTATTCGAAGGGACGACTGGCGTGCAGTCGTCCATCCGGCATGACCCTGATCGAGATCATGATCGTCGTGGCCATCGTCGCCATCCTGGCGGCCATCGCGTATCCAAGCTATCGGGACCACATCCGGCGCAGCGATCGCGCTGACGCCAAGGCCATCCTGCTCGAGAATGCGCAATTGCTGGAACGAAATTTCACCATGGCGAACCGGTACGATTCGACGACACCGGATGGAACGGGCGCCGAGCCGGCGATCCTGGCGCAATCACCCAAGGCAGGCGATGCGCGCTACGAGATCGAGGTCGAGTACCTGGATGCGGATGGCATCGAGGGGCAGTTGTTCACCCTGACCGCGGTACCGGTCGGGGTCATGGTGGGCGATCCGTGTGGCGAGTTGACGCTTGCCAGCACGGGGGTGCGTGGTGCGAACGGGGAGACCGAGGGCGACATCATCCAGCAGTGCTGGGGCAGGTAGCGATGCGTGCTGCGATCAGCACCTGTGCCCTTCAGGCAAGCTCCTTGGGGAGTGCAAAGGCCACCTTCTCCTGAGTGCCTTCCAGGCTCTCCACGGCTTCCACGCCCAGTGCGTTGAGCCGTGCGATGACCTGGCGCACCAGCACTTCCGGCGCCGAGGCGCCCGCTGTGAGGCCGACGCGTCGAACGCCGGTGAGCCACAGTGGATCGATTTCATCGGCATTGTCGACCATGTAGGCTGGGACTCCCAGATTTTTCGCGACTTCGCGCAGGCGGTTCGAGTTCGAACTGGTAGGTGAGCCCACCACGATGACCAGATCACACTGGGGCGCCAGTGCCTTCACCGCATCCTGGCGGTTCTGCGTGGCGTAGCAGATATCATCCTTTCGGGGTCCGATGATGCTGGGAAAACGTGCGCGCAGGGCGTCGACCACGCGTGCGGCATCGTCGACCGAGAGCGTCGTCTGTGTGACATAGGCAAGCCGGTCGGGATCGGCGACCCGCAGATTTGCGACGTCTTCCGGGGTCTCGACCAGGTACATGCCGTGTCCGGACTGTCCCAGGGTCCCCTCGACCTCCGGATGCCCCTTGTGGCCAATCATGACGATCTCGTGGCCCCGGTCCCGCATCTTGCTGACTTCGACGTGTACCTTGGTGACCAGCGGGCAGGTGGCGTCGAACACGGTGAGGCCGCGCGTGGCTGCCTCGGCGCGCACGGCCTGCGACACCCCGTGCGCGCTGAAGATGACGGTGGCGCCGGCGGGCACTTCGGAGAGATCCTCGACGAAGATTGCGCCCTTGGCCTTCAGGTCGTTGACGACGTAGGTGTTGTGGACGACCTCGTGGCGCACGTAGATGGGGGCGCCGAATTTCTCGAGCGCACGTTCGACGATGCCGATGGCGCGGTCGACGCCGGCGCAGAAGCCGCGTGGGTTGGCGAGCAGGATGGTGGACGACATGGTGCCTCGCTAGGAATTACGCTCGTTGATCGGGTTGCGCATCACGCCTGCTCGCGCTTGGGTGCGGGCATCCCTTGGCTGGAGGGCTCGCGGGTGGGCAGTATCCGCTCGACCTCGACTTCGAACTCGATCGACAGATCCGCCAGCGGATGGTTGAAGTCGACCTTCACGGTGTCGTCGCGGATTTCCAGAATATGTCCAGCCAGGGTCTGGCCATTGGGCATGGCGAACTCGACCAGCTGATCCACCATCAATTCCAGTCCGGGCGGCAGGTCTGACCTGGGCAGCACCTGCACGAGGTCGGGCCGGCTTTCGCCGAACGCTTGCCAGGGTTCGAGCAGAAAAACATGGCGCTCACCTGGGACAAGATCGATCAGCCATTCTTCCAGTGCCGGTGCCAGGGTGCCGTCACCGAGCGTGACAAAGTCCGCTTCGGCATCGCCGAAATTCGATACGACGTCGTCACCACCGCGCGGGCGCAGCGCGTAGCGCAACTGGAGCGTGTCGCCTGGGGCGACGGTGCGGGTGTTCATGGGGATTGTTTCGGCGTGGCCGTCTTGTCGTGGGCCGACGGATTACGCAGCGCGTCCCAGATGAGCAAAGCCGCACCGACGCTGATCGCGCTGTCGGCGATGTTGAAGGCCGGCCAGGCGAAGCCGCGGTAATGGAAATACAGGAAGTCGACCACATAGCCGAGCAGCACGCGGTCGATCACGTTGCCCAGGGCGCCGCCAAGCACAAGGGCAAGGGCGAGGGCCATCCGCGTGTCGGACGCATGCTTCTTCAACAGATGCAGGATGATCCCCGTGGCGACCGCACCCACGCCGATAAAGAACCAGCGCTGCCAGCCGCCGGCGTCTGCAAGAAAGCTGAACGCTGCGCCGGTGTTGTGCACCAGTACCAGCGAAAAGAACGGCAACACGGGTACTGACTCCTGGTAGTCGAGGCTTGCCGTGACCCACCATTTGGTGAGGTGGTCGGCGACGATGACCAGCAGGGCGATTCCCAGCCACTTGCGCATCGACAGGTCAAGAATGTGTTTCATGGCAGGGCACGGGGAATCGGGGCGAGGGCGCCCCTCCTCCAGGTCAAGGCGGAATGCAGGCGGCCCGCCCTCGGGCCGATCGTGGTCAGTCGCAATTCAAGCATGCGTGCGCGCCTCGCCTTCGCCATACAGGTTGCTCACGCAGCGCCCGCACAGGCCCGGGTGTTCCGGATGCGCGTCGACGTCGCTGCGGTAGTGCCAGCAACGGTCGCATTTTTTCGCGGCGCTCGGCGTCACCTCCACGCGGTCGGCGTCGGCCGCGACGAGGCACGCCTGCGAGGTGATGAGCACGAAGCGCAGATCGTCGCCCAGCGGGGCGAGCAGCGCGTGGGTGTCCGGGCTGGCGTGTAGCGTGACCTCGGCCTGCAGCGAAGAGCCGATACCGCCAGCTACGCGCACGAGTTCGAGCTCCTTGGACACCACCGCGCGCACCGCGCGGATGCGGGCCCAGCGGTCGAGCAGGCGCGTCTCATCCGATAGTTCGGGCAGGGTATGCCAGGTGTGCAGGAACACCGAATTGTTTTCGCCCACAAGCTGTTCCCACACTTCCTCGCCGGTGAACGACAGGATTGGCGCCATCCAGCGCGTGAGTGCATGGGTCACGTGATACAGCGCGTTTTGTGCTGCGCGCCGCGCGCGGCTGTCGGCGCCGCTGGTGTAGAGGCGGTCCTTGAGGATGTCGAGGTAGAAGCCGCCGAGGTCTTCCGAGCAGAAAGTCTGGAGTTTCTGCACGATGAAGTGGAATTCGTAGGCGTCATAGTGCGCCTGGATTTCATCCTGCAATTGCCGCGTCAGCGCGAGCGCGTAGCGGTCGATTTCCAGCCAGTTCTCGATCGGCATCGCGTGCGCCTGGGGATCGAAGTCGGACAGGTTGGCGAGCAGGAATTTGAGGGTATTTCGTATCCGGCGGTAGCTTTCCACCACGCGCTTCAAGATCTCGTCGGAGATCGACAGCTCGCCCGAGTAGTCGGTGGTCGCCACCCACAGCCGCAGGATGTCGGCACCGTACTGGTCCATCACCTTCTGCGGTGCGACGACGTTGCCCTTCGACTTGCTCATCTTGTGGCCCTTGCCGTCGACGACGAAGCCATGAGTCAGCAGGGCGTCGTAGGGCGCGCGGCCGTCGGTCGCGCAGCCGGTGAGGAGCGAGGACTGGAACCAGCCGCGATGCTGGTCGGAGCCTTCCAGATAAAGGTTGGCAGGGTGTGCCAATTCCGGGCGGCGCTTCAGCACGCACGCGTGGGTGACGCCCGAATCGAACCAGACGTCAAGCGTGTGGCCGGTCTTGTCGTAGTGCGCGGCGTCCTCGCCCAGGAGTTCGGCGGGGTCGAGCGCGAACCACGCCTCGATGCCCTGCTGCTCGACGCGCTGCGCGACGATCTCCAGCAGCTCGGGCGTTTTCGGATGCAGTTCGCCGGTTTCCTTGTGGGTGAAGAAGGGCATCGGCACGCCCCAGTTGCGCTGGCGCGAGACGCACCAGTCGGGGCGGTTGCGGATCATCGCCTCCAGCCGCGCACGCCCCCACGACGGAAAGAACTGCGTCGCGTCGACCGCCTGCATGGCGCGTTCGCGCAACGTGCCCCCCTGATTCCTGATCCCTGATTCCTGATCCCTGGAATCCATGCCGATGAACCACTGCCGCGTCGCGCGGAAGATGATCGGCGTCTTGTGGCGCCAGCAGTGTGGATAGCTGTGCAGCAGCTTTTCGTGCGCGAGCAGGGCGCAGCGGGCTTCGAGGGTTTCGACGATGAGCGGGTTGGCCTGCCAGATGCTCATGCCGCCGACCAGCGGCACGCTGGCGTAGAAGCGGCCGTCATCGCCGACCGGGTTGTCGACCTTGAGGCCATAGCGGCTGCCTACGACGTAGTCGTCGAGACCGTGGCCGGGGGCGGTGTGCACGGCGCCGGTGCCCGCATCGGCGGTGACGTGGTCCCCCACGATGATCGGCACCTGGCGTTCCTGGAAGGGATGCCACAGCAGCACGCCTTCGAGCGCCTGGCCAGTGGTGTGCGCGAGGACTTCCGCGCCCTCGGTGAGCCCGTAGCGTGCGAGCGCGGCTTCGCGCAGGCTCTCGGCAAGAATCAGATAGCCTGTGGCCGTGCGTACCAGGGCGTACTGGAACTCCGGATGCAGCGATACCGCCTGGTTGGCGGGCAGCGTCCACGGCGTGGTGGTCCAGATGACGAGTTGCACCGGTTCGTCGATCGTGGCGACGTCGAAGCGCCTGGCGAGGTCGGCGTGATCCGCCACGGCGAAGCCGACGTCGATTGCCGGCGAGGTCTTGTCCTCGTATTCGACTTCCGCCTCGGCGAGCGCCGAGCCGCAGTCGACGCACCAGTGCACCGGCTTGGCGCCCTGGTAGAGATAGCCCGCCTGCTGGATTCTTCCCAGCACGCGCAGCTGCTCGGCCTCGAAGGCGAAATCCATGGTGCGGTACGGGTGCGCCCAGTCGCCCAGTACGCCGAGGCGGATGAAGTCGGCCTTCTGGCGCTCGATCTGCTCGGCGGCGTAGGCGCGGCACAGTTCGCGGAACCTTGCCGGGGCGGTGTCCTTGCCGTGGGTCTTCTCCACCTGCAGCTCGATCGGCAGGCCGTGGCAGTCCCAGCCCGGCACGTAGGGCGCATCGAAGCCGGACAGGGTCTTCGACTTGACGATGATGTCCTTGAGGATCTTGTTGACCGCGTGGCCGATGTGGATGTCTCCGTTGGCGTAGGGCGGGCCGTCGTGCAGGATGAACCTGGGCCGGCCGGCCGCGGCCTGGCGGATCGCTTCGTAGCGCTTTTTCTCCTGCCAGCTTTTCACCCAGCCGGGCTCGCGCCTGGCGAGGTCGCCGCGCATCGGGAAGGGGGTGTCGGGGAGGTTGAGCGTGCTCTTGTAGTCAGGCATGACGTTGCTTCAGGAATTGGCGGGCGTTGTCGACGTCGCGGCGGATCTGCGCGACGAGGGCGTCGAGGTCGGGATATTTTTCCTCGTCGCGCAGCTTGTGCAGGAAGTCCACGCGCACGCGGCGGCCGTAGAGGTCGGCTGTGAAGTCGAACAGGTGCACTTCGAGCACAGGCACGGCGTCGGCGCCCTTCACCGTCGGGCGCTTGCCCAGGCTGGCCACACCGGGGAGCGGTTCGCCGTCCACGCCGCACATTTCGACCGCAAAAATTCCCATGAGCGGCGGGCGGTTGTGCTTGAGCTGGATGTTGGCGGTGGGAAAGCCGATGTCGCGGCCGAGCTTGTCGCCATGCACCACGCGTCCGGAGATGCTGTAGGGGCGGCCGAGCAGGTGGGCGGCGTGCTCCAGTTCCCCGTTGGCGAGCGCCTGGCGCACCGCGGTCGACGAGGACCGCTCGCCGGCGACTTCCACCGTCGGCAGGAACTCGGCGTCGAAGCCCAGCGTCGCGCCCATCTTCTGCAGCAGCGCGAAGTCGCCGGCGCGTTTGGCGCCGTAGCGAAAATCGTCACCCACCAGCACGTAGCGGGCCTGCAGCGTGGTGCCCAGCACCTGCTCGATGAAGGCTTCCGGGGTGAGGGCGGCGAAGGCGCGGTCGAAGCGGAACACGTGCAGGCGGTCGATGCCCTGCGACTGCAGGCATTCGGCCTTCTCGCGCAGGCTCGACAGGCGCGCCGGCGCCTGCGCCGGCGTGAAGAACTCACGCGGATGCGGCTCGAAACTCAGCACGCAGCTCGGCAGGCCGCACGGCTGCGCGACCGCCTTCAGCCGCGCGAGCATCGCCTGATGACCGAGATGCAGGCCGTCGAAGTTGCCGATGGTGACCGCGTGCGGCGTGCCGAGCGGACGAAAGCCGTGGGTGATGCGCATGGGTGAAGCGAAGGGCGGGATGGCGCGAAAAGGGCTAATTCTAGCCGATTCAGCGGCTTATTCGGCGCCCCGCCGGGCGAACTGCCGCGGACGGAAGCCCATCGCGGCGAGGGCGGCGAAATAAAGCAACGCGCCCCCGCCGACCAGCAGCGCAAGCCGGCCCACCCGTTCGAGCGCGCGCGCGTCCAGCCACCATTGCGCGGCGCCCATGGCGAAATGCAGCGCCGCTGCCATCAGCGCCACCGCCAGCGCCACGCGCAGGATGTAGCCGGGCCAGCCCGGCTGTGGCTGGTAGATGCGGTGTTTTTTCAGCAGATGCAGTAGCAGCGCGGCATTGAGGCAGGCGCCCAGGCCGATGGCGAGGGCCAGCCCGGCGTGGCCGAGGGGGAAGATGAAGGCAAGGTTCATCAACTGCGTGGCGACCAGGGTAAAGATCGCAACCTTCACCGGCGTGCGGATGTTTTGCCGCGCGTAGAAACCGGGCGCCAGCACCTTCACCAGGATCAGGCCGAGCAGCCCCAGGCTGTAGGCGATCAGGGCGCGCTGCGTCATCGCGACATCGTGGTCGCTGAAGGCGCCGTAATGGAACAGCGTGGTGATGAGCGGTATGGCCAGCACGGCCAGCGCCGCCGCGGCGGGAAGCGCCAGCAGCAGGGTCAGGCGCAGGCCCCAGTCGAGCAGCCGCGAATAGTCGGCGGGCGAATCGTCGGCGTAATGTCTGGCGAGGCTGGGCAGGAGGATGGTGCCGAGCGCCACCCCCAACATGCCGGTGGGGAACTCCATCAGGCGGTCCGCGTAGTACAGCCACGACACGCTGCCGGTCGCGAGAAAGGAGGCGAAGATGGTGTTGATGAGCAGGCTGATCTGCGCCACCGAGACGCCCAGCGTGGCGGGGGCCATCAAGGTGAGGATGCGCTTGACGCCGGGGTCGTCGAAATGCCGGGTCGGGCGCGGCAGCATGCGGATCTTCAGCAAGTGCGGCAGCATCCATGCCAACTGCAGCACGCCCCCCAGCGCCACGCCCCAGCCCAGCGCCAGCACCGGTGGGTCGAAATACGGCGCCAGCCACAGCGCCGCCACGATCATCGCGACGTTCAGCAGCACTGGCGCGAACGCTGGCACCGAGAACTTGCTCCAGGTGTTGAGGATGCCCGCCGCCAGCGCCACCAGCGAGATAAAGATGATGTAGGGAAAGGTGATGCGCAGGAGTGTTACGGTCAGTTCGAACTTTTCCGGGTCGGCGCGGAAGCCGGGGGCGCTGACGTACGCCACCCATGGCGCGCCGATGACGCCGAGCAGCGCCACTGCCACCAGCGCCAGCGTGAGCGCGCTGCCAACCTGGCTCACCAGCCGCTGCGTGGCCTCGTGCCCCTGGCGGTTCCTGTATTCCGCGAGAATGGGCACGAAGGCCTGCGAGAACGCGCCCTCGGCGAACAGCCGGCGCAGCAGGTTGGGGATCTTGAACGCAACGAAGAACGCGTCGGTCAGCATGCCGGCGCCGAAGGCGCGCGCAATGATGGCGTCCCGCGCGAATCCCAGGATGCGGGACAGCAGGGTCATGCTGCTGACCGCAGCGAGGGCTTTGAGAAGGTTCATGGACGGCGCGGTTTTGCCGGCATTGTGCGGGGCGGCTGGGCGGACTGCAAGCGCGCGCGCATTGTGCTTGATCTTTACCTGCGTTTTCCCGTACAATCCCCGGCTTTGGTGGATCTGCCCCTCCCTTGGCGGAGGCAACCCGCGATCAATTCTACCCCGCGCCGCGCGCGGGCTTACAGGAGCAAGAACACATGGCGAATTCCGCCCAGGCCCGCAAACGCGCCCGTCAGGCTTCCGCGCAGCGCGACCACAACATGAGCCAGCGCTCGGAGCTTCGCACCGCGATCAAGAAAGTGCGCAAGGCCATCGACGCCGGTGACAAGGCCGCCGCACAGAGCGTCTTCCAGGCGTCCATGAGCGTGATCGACCGCATCGCCGACAAGGAGATCGTGCACAAGAACAAGGCCGCGCGTCACAAGAGCCGCCTGTCCGGCGCGATCAAGGCCATGGCCTGAACCGCGGCTCTAGGCCAGACCGAACGCCGCCTTGTGCGGCGTTTTTGTTTCGGCGTGGCGTTGCGCGCAGGGGGATTTTTTTCCGCCTATAATGTTCCTTCGCACGACAAGCACGGCGGCAAGGGCCGCCGTTTTCCATTCTGCCGCGACTGCGCGCAACGCATTGTTAATTGAAGACGCCTGATCAAGCATTGCCATCACTGCCATGACGACACACCTGATGAATACCTATGCCCGCCAGCCCATCGCCTTCGTGCGCGGCGAGGGGGCCTATTTGTGGGACGAGGCGGGGCGCCGCTATCTCGACGCCGTCGCTGGCGTGGCGGTGAACGGGCTCGGGCACGCGCATCCGAAACTGGTGAAAGCCATCGCCGAGCAGGCCGCGTCGGTCATCCACACGTCCAACCTGTACCGCGTGCTGCGCCAGGAGGAGCTGGCCGACAAGCTGTGCGAGCTGTCGGGCATGGACCGCGTGTTCTTCTGCAATTCCGGCTGCGAAGCCAACGAGGCGGCGATCAAGCTGGCGCGCCTCTATGGCCACGGCAAGGGTATCGAGGTGCCGACCATCATCGTCATGGAAAAGGCCTTCCACGGGCGCACCATGGCGACGCTGACCGCCACGGGCAGCCGCAAGATCCAGGCCGGCTTCGAGCCCCTGCTGACCGGCTTCGCGCGGGTGCCGTTCAACGACCTGGAAGCGATCCGTCATGTCGCCGAGCACAACAAGAGCGTCGTCGCGGTGCTGGTCGAGGTGGTGCAGGGGGAGGGCGGCATCAACATCATGGCGCCGGACTTTATGGCCGAACTGCGTGCTATCTGCGACGCCCACGGCTGGCTCTTGATGCTCGACGAGGTGCAGACCGGCATCGGCCGCACCGGCACCTGGTTCGGCTTCCAGCATTCCGGCGTCGCGCCCGACGTGATGGCGCTCGCCAAGGGCCTCGGTTCCGGCGTGCCGATCGGCGCGTGTCTCGCGCGCGGCGCGGCGGCCGACGTGTTCCAGCCGGGCAACCACGGCTCCACCTTCGGCGGCAACCCGCTTGCCTGCGCCGCTGCGCTGGCGACACTGAACACGATCGAGGAAGACGGCCTGCTCGAAAATTCGCGCGTGCGCGGCGACGCCATCCGCGCAGGATTGCGCAGCGCGCTCACCGGCGTGCGGGGCGTCGTCGACATTCGCGGCGAGGGCATGATGATCGGCGTCGAGCTGGATCGGCCCTGCGGCGAACTGGTGGGCGTCGCGCGCGACGCCGGCGTGCTCATCAACGTCACCGCAGACAAGGTGATTCGCCTGGTGCCGCCGCTGATCTATGGCGCGGCCGAGGTCGACGCGTTGGTGCTCGCGGTATCCGGCATCGTCAGGAACTACCTGCAGCAGGCGGCCTGATGCTGAAGCATTTCCTCCAGTTCAAGGACCTGACGCGCGCCGAGCACGATTACCTGTTCGAACGTGCGCGTGTGATCAAGGCGCGCTTCAAGCGCTACGAAACCTATCATCCACTGGTCGACCGCACGCTGGCGATGATCTTCGAGAAGAGTTCGACGCGCACGCGGCTCTCCTTCGAGGCGGGCATGCACCAGCTCGGCGGCTCGGCGATCTACCTCAACACGCGCGACACCCAGCTCGGACGCGGCGAGCCCGTCGAGGATGCCGGCGAGGTCATCTCGCGCATGGTCGACATCGTCATGATCCGCACCTTCGAACAGGACATCATCGAGCGCTTCGCCGCGCACTCGCGCGTGCCGGTGATCAACGGGCTGACCAACGAATACCACCCCTGCCAGATCCTCGCCGACATCTTCACCTACATCGAACACCGCGGCTCGATCCAGGGCAGGACCGTGGCGTGGATCGGCGACTCCAACAACATGTGCAACACCTGGCTGCAGGCGGCCGAGGTGCTCGACTTCAACGTGCATGTCTCGACCCCGCCCGGCTACGAAGTCGAGCCCGAGCGCGCCAACCTCTATGGCACCGACCATTTCGAGAGTTTCGCCGACCCGATGGACGCCTGTCGCGGCGCCGACCTGGTGACCACCGACGTGTGGACCAGCATGGGCTGGGAAGCCGAGAACGAGGAACGCCTGAAAGCGTTCGCCGACTGGCAGGTCGATGCCGAGATGATGAAGGTCGCGAAAGCCGACGCCGTGTTCATGCACTGCCTGCCGGCGCACCGCGGTGAGGAGGTCACTGGAGAGGTGATCGACGGCCCGCAGTCGGCGGTGTGGGACGAGGCGGAGAACCGGCTGCACGTGCAGAAGGCGCTGATGGAATATCTGCTGCTCGGCAGGGTTGAAAGCTGACATGAACATCGCCTACTTCAAGGACATGGATTCGCTCTACATCGAACTCAGTCCCGAGAATCCCGACCACGCCTGGGAGGCGCAGCCGGGCATCGTCATCAACCTTTCTGCCGACGGCCGTGCGGTCGGCATCGAAATCGAAAAGGCCAGCCAGGCGACCCTGCTCGACATCCTCAAGATCGGCGGTTTCCCGGGCCAGATCGAGATCATCGACAAGAACACTTCCGGTTCCACCCACTGACACACCCATCATGAGCGACATCAAGAAAGTAGTGCTGGCCTATTCCGGCGGCCTCGACACCTCGGTCATCCTGAAATGGCTGCAGGACACGTACCAGTGCGAGGTCGTCACCTTCACCGCCGACCTGGGGCAAGGCGAGGAACTCGAACCCGCGCGCGCCAAGGCGCTGCAGTTCGGCATCAAGCCGGAGTCGATCTACATCGACGACCTGCGCGAGGAATTCGTGCGTGACTTCGTGTTCCCGATGTTCCGCGCCAACACGGTTTATGAAGGCGAGTACCTGCTCGGCACCTCGATTGCGCGTCCGCTCATCGCCAAGCGCCTGATCGAGATTGTCAACGCGACCGGCGCCGACGCCATCTGTCACGGCGCCACCGGCAAGGGCAACGACCAGGTGCGCTTCGAACTCGGCGCCTATGCGCTGAAGCCCGACGTCAAGGTGATCGCGCCGTGGCGCGAGTGGGATCTGCTGTCTCGTGAAAAACTGCTCGCCTATGCGGAATCGCACGGCATTCCCATCGACATGAAGCACCGCCAGGGCGGCTCACCCTACTCGATGGACGCCAACCTGCTGCACATCAGCTACGAAGGCCGCCATCTGGAAGACCCCAACGCTGAGGCGGAAGAGGATATGTGGCGCTGGACCGTGTCTCCGGAGAAGGCGCCCGATGCGGCCGAGTACCTCGACCTCACCTACGCGCAGGGCGATGTCGTCGCAATCAACGGCCAAAGCATGCGTGCCCACGAAGTGCTGGCGAAGCTCAACGAACTCGGCGGCAAGCACGGCATCGGCCGGCTCGACCTGGTCGAGAACCGCTACGTCGGCATGAAGTCGCGCGGCTGCTACGAAACGCCCGGCGGCACCATCCTGCTGAAGGCGCATCGCGCCATCGAGTCGATCACGCTCGACCGCGAAGTCGCGCATTTGAAAGACGACTTGATGCCGCGCTACGCCAGCCTCATCTACAACGGCTACTGGTGGAGCCCCGAGCGGCGCGCGCTGCAGGTTCTGATCGACCATACCCAGACCAACGTCAACGGTACGGTGCGGCTCAAGCTCTACAAGGGCAACGTCATCGTCGTCGGCCGCGACTCGAAGACCGACTCGCTGTTCGATTCGACCATCGCCACGTTCGAAGACGACGCCGGCGCTTACGACCAGAAGGACGCGGGCGGTTTCATCAAGCTCAACGCGCTGCGCATGCGTATCGCCGCCAAACTCGACGCCAAAAGGAAGCCATGACATGTCCCAGTTCGACAACGTCGCCGTCATCAAGAAAGCCAACGTCTACTTCGACGGCAAGTGCGTCTCGCACACCATCCAGTTCGCCGACGGCACCAAGAAATCCGTCGGCGTGATCCTGCCCTCCACGCTGACTTTCAACACCGGCGCGCCGGAGATCATGGAAACGGTGGCGGGCGGCTGCCGCTATCGCCTCGCCGGAGAAACCGAGTGGAAGGCCTGTACCGCCGGGCAGAAATTCGACGTGCCGGGCAACACCAGCTTCGACATCGAAGTGACGGGCGAGCCCTACCACTACGTCTGCCACTTCGGCTGACGGCGCGCACCCGGCGATGACCACGATCACCGTCGTCAGGAAGGATGGCCGCATCGCCATCGCCGCGGACACGCTGACCAAGTGGGGCGGCGGCAAGGAGTCAGCCGACTACGTGGTGAACCACGAGAAGATCATTCGTGTCGGCGACAGTTACGTCGCCATCACCGGTTCGGCGACCTTCAAGCTCATCCTCGCCGATTATTTCGCCTCGCTGGAGGAGACGCCGCCGCTCGATTCGGTGGCAAACATCTTCGGCGTGTGGAATGCCCTGCACGGCGTGCTGAAGGAGCATTATTATCTGCAGACGGGCGAGGACAAGGAGGAAGACCTCGAATCCTCGCGCATGGATGTGCTGATCGCCAACCCGCGCGGCATCTTCGGTGTGGCGGCGCACCGCACCGTGCAGGCGTTCTCGAAGTTCTATGCATACGGCAGCGGCAGTCCCTATGCGCTGGGGGCGATGTATGCTGCGTATCGTGCGCCTTCGCTCGACGCCGAGGCGGTGGCGCGGCTGGGGGTGATGGCCGCCGCGGAGTTTCATGACGAATCCGGGTTGCCGGTGCAGTCGTTTGGCTTCGACGTCGCGTAGCGGCGCATTCGCTCCCTCGTGCGCGCAGGAGCGAGGCCGGGGAAGGGGCGTTTACGAGAGGATCTGAATCATGCCGATTTTTGACATCGTCTCCGAGGTCGACAAGCAGGAAGTCCGCAATGCGGTCGACCAGGTCAACAAGGAAGTCTCCACGCGCTTCGACTTCAAGGGCTCCGACGCGCGTGTCGAGCAGGCCGACTACGTGCTGACGGTCTATGCCGATACCGAATTCCAGCTCGAACAGGTGCAGGACATCCTCTCGCAGAAGCTGTCCAAGCGCAGCATCGACGTCAAATGCCTCGATATCGGCAAGCTCGAGAAGGTGTCGGGCAACAAGGTCAAGCGCAGCGTGACGGTGAAGACGGGTGTCGAGACCGAGCTGGCGAAGAAGATCGTCAAGTGCATCAAGGACAGCAAGCTCAAGGTGCAGGCGAGCATCCAGGGCGACAGCGTGCGTGTGTCGGGCGCCAAGCGCGACGTGCTGCAGGAGACCATCGCGCTGGTGCGCAAGAGCATTGCCGATTTTCCGCTGCAGTTCCAGAATTTCCGCGACTGAGGAGACCGCCATGGCCAAGGTGCTGGTTCCGCTGGCCGACGGCTGCGAGGAGCTCGAAGCCGTCACCATCATCGACCTTTTGCGCCGCGCCGGCCTCGAAGTGGTGACCGCCGGCCTCAAGCCCGGTATCCTCAAGGCGAGCCGTGGCGTGCAGATCGTCCCGGACGTCACCCTCGATGTCGCCCTGCACGAGGACTATGACATGGTCGTCCTGCCGGGCGGACTGCCCGGCGCCACCCATCTGCGCGAAGATCCACGCATCATCGCCCTGCTGCAGAAAATGGCCGCCGCCGGCCGCTACACGGCCGCCATCTGTGCCGCGCCGCAGGTACTCGCTGCCGCCGGAGTCCTGCAGGGCAGGCAGGCGACCTGCTATCCGGGTGCGCTGGATGGTCAGCCTGGGATCATCCTCAGTGCTTCGTCGGTGGTGCAGGATGGCAAGGTGCTCACGTCGCGCGGCCCCGGTACCGCGATGGACTTTGCGCTGCAGTTGATCGAGGTGCTGGCGGGCGCGCAGACGCGACGGCAGGTCGAGGCGGGGTTGGTGCGGGGATAAGGCCTTTCAGGAACGCGGAGAATGATCCCGGAAATCTCGGCTGAAGGCGCCATACCCGTGCAAACATTCATGCGCGCTGAATTTTCCGTTTTCGTTCGCTGTCACCTTTCGGGTGGGGGCGCTGCGCACCCGCGTGCGCACCGTCTTGCAGGCCTGGGGCTGCCGCTGCGTGATTTCGCGGCCGATACACGGTCGGGCGGACCATCGGACGTGTCGGACCGCGGTTTCTGAAATCATGCGCCCCGTCGAAATCGGCCTTCTTGTCGGCCTCGCCGCCCTCCTTGCCGTTGCGATCCTGCTGTTGCTGCGCATGTCGGCACTGCGCCGCAGCCAGCTGGGCCTTCCCGAAGCGCTGAACCGGGACCTGGAGGCGCGCCACCGTGCGGTGCTGACGGACCTGCACGCAGGGCTCGCGCAGCAGTCCGATCGTGTGCAGGCGCAGCTTGCCGCATTGCAGATCGGTCAGACCGAACGCCTGGCCGAAACGCGCGCGACCCTGACCGAACATCTCGGCCGATTCCAGGCCGTGTTTCTGGAAAAATTGATCGAGCAGGGTCGCGCTGAGCAGGGCATGCTGCAGGAGACCCTCAAGGGCATGAGTGCGCAGTTCGGCGAGCGCGTACAGCAGCTGTCGCAGACCGTCGACGTCCGGCTTGGCGAGATTTCCGGCAAGGTCGCGGAACGTCTCGACGAGGGCTTCAGGAAGACCAACGAGACCTTCACTTCGGTGATGACCCGGCTCGCGGTAATCGATGAGGCACAGAAAAAGATCGAGGGGTTGGCGACCAACGTCGTGTCGCTGCAGGAAATATTGGGTGACAAGCGCTCGCGGGGTGCCTTTGGCGAGGTGCAGCTCGAAGCACTGGTGCGAAACAGCCTGCCGCCCGACGCGTATGCCTTCCAGCACACCCTGAAAAGCGGCGTGCGGGCCGACTGCGTGCTGGTCCTGCCGGAGCCCACCGGTACCGTCTGTGTCGACGCCAAGTTTCCGCTGGAGAACTACAGCCGCATGTTCGACGACAGCCTGCCCCCGTCCGAGCGTGAGGCTGGGCGGCGCCAGTTCAAGGCGGACGTGAAGAAGCATGTCGACGACATCGCCGCCAAGTACATCGTCGCCGGCGAGACCTCCGATGGCGCGGTACTGTTCCTGCCGGCGGAAGGTGTCTTCGCGGAAATCCATGCCTACCATCCCGAGCTCGTCGAACATGCACAGAAGAAGCGTGTGTGGCTCACCTCGCCGACTACGCTGATGGCCGTGTTGAACACGGCACGGGCAGTGATCCGTGATTCCGAGACACGGCGCATGGCGCACGTCATCAAGGACGAGCTCGCGAAGCTGGCGAAGGATTTCGCGCGCTTCGACGAGCGCATGAAGAAGCTCGCCAGCCACATCGAGCAGGCGAACAAGGACGTCGCCGAGGTACGCATTTCGAGTGACAAGATCAGCCGCCGCTTCGCGCAGATCGAGCGCGTGGAACTCGATCACCCCGACGCGTCGACGGCACGCCTGCTCGACCCCGACGAATGAGCTGGTTTGCGCGCTGGCGCCGTGAACGCGTGCTCCGCCGCCAACTCGTTGCGGAAGGTGCCTTTGCGCACGCGGTCGAAGGCCTGCCGATCCTGCGCGGCCTCAGTGCGGAAGAACTCGCGCGGCTGCGCGAACGCGCCAGCCTCCTGATCCACGACAAGACCTTTTCCGAAGCAGGGGGGGCGTCGGTCGATGAGGCCATGCAATTGGCGATCGCGGTGCAGGCCAGTCTGCTCACGCTGAACCTCGACGAAGACAGTTACCAGGGCTGGCGCGAGATCATCCTCTACCCCGACGAGTTCCTGCGCCCGCGCGAAGAAGTGGACGAGGCGGGCGTGGTGCACCACAGCCGCGACATCCTGGCGGGCGAATCCTGGCATGGTGGCCCGCTGGTGCTCTCGCTCGCGGATGTCGAGGCGAGCGGCCAGGCGGATGGCTACAATGTGGTGCTGCACGAATTCGCCCACAAGCTCGACATGCTCAACGGCGACGCCAACGGCTTTCCGCCCCTGCACCGCGGCATGGACGCGGCGGCGTGGGCGCACGAATTCAGCCAGGCCTACGAGGATCTGTGTGCGCGTGTCGATGCCGGCGAGGAGACGCCGATCGATCCCTACGCCACCTACAACCCGGCCGAATTCTTCGCTGTACTGACCGAGGCTTTCTTCGAAATACCTGGCCTGCTGCACACTGAATATCCGGGTGTCTATGCGCAACTCCGGCAGTTCTACCGGCAGCACCCGCTGGTCCGAATGGGAAGCGCGGCATGAGCCGGCTGCCGCTTCCCGTGGCGGCCCGGCTGGCCGACATCGCCCCGTTTCATGTCATGGACATCCTGGCGCGCGCCCAGGCGCTGCAGGCGAGCGGTCGCGACATCATCCACCTGGAAATCGGCGAGCCGGATTTTTGCACGCCAATCTCCATCGTCGAAGCGGGAATCGCCGCGCTGCGCGCCGGTCACACGCACTATACCGGTGCGCTTGGCCTGCCGGCGCTGCGCGAGGCCATTGCCGCCTTCCAGGCGGCGCGCTGGCAGGCGCAGGTCGACCCGACACGCATCGTCGTCACACCGGGTGCTTCCGGCGCGCTGCTGCTGGCGCTGGGCCTGCTGGCCGGCCCCGGTGACGAAGTGCTCATGGCCGATCCCGGCTATCCGTGCAATCGGCATTTCGCCCGTTTTTGCGAGGCGCGCGCCGTCAGCGTCCCCGTCGATGCCACGAGCGGGTTCCAGCTCACCCTGGAAGGGGTCGAGCGGTACGCCACTGCCGCCACGCGGGTCGTGCTGATCGCGAGCCCATCCAACCCCACCGGCACCGTCATTGCTGCGGGCGAACTCGCACGCATCCGCGCCTGGTGTGGTGCGCATCAGGTCGCCCTCGTCGTCGATGAAATCTATCTCGCGCTCACTTACGACGGTGCTGAACACAGTGCTGCGGCGTGGGACGACGTCTTCGTCGTCAACAGCTTCTCCAAATATTTCCAGATGACCGGCTGGCGGCTGGGCTGGCTGACTGCGCCGGCCTGGGCGTTGCCTGCCCTGGAGCGGCTGGCGCAGAACCTGTTCCTTGCAGCGCCCACACCGGCGCAGCATGCAGCGCTGGCGGCCTTCCAGCCCGCCACGCTGGCCGAGCTCGAAGCGCGCAAGGACGAACTCCGCGCGCGGCGGGACTTTCTTCTGCCTGCCCTGCGTGCACGCGGTTTCGATATCCCGGTCTCACCGCAGGGGGCGTTCTATCTGTACGCCGACTGCAGCCACTTCACCGAAAACAGCCAGGTGTTCGCCAATCGCTTGCTGGAGGAAGCCGGCATCGCCGCCACGCCGGGGATCGATTTCGGCGTGCATCGTGCGTCCCGCCACCTGCGCTTCGCCTACACTCAGCCGCTGCCTCGGCTTTCCGAGGCCCTCGAACGGCTCGATCACTTCTTGCAGGCATAAAAAAACCGGCCCGAAGGCCGGTTTTTCGTTCCAGTTGCCAGGTATTACTGGGCAGCGGGAGCGGGCGCAGCGCCGTCAGCCGGAGCGGCAGCATCGGCAGCCGGAGCGGCGGCGTCAGCCGGAGCGGCGGCGTCAGCAGCGGGCGCTTCAGCAGCCGGAGCTTCTTCGACAGCCGGGGCTTCGGCGACGGGCGCTTCGGCAGGCGCAGCAGCTTCTTCTTTTTGACCGCAGGCAGTCATGGACAGGGCCAGCAGAGCGGCCAGCAGAGCAGAGTATTTCATTTGAGATTTCCCTAAATTTACAGTTAAAAACCCACACCAGAGATCGGTCCGGGATTTGAGGATCCAGCCGACGCGCGGATTCTAGCAAAACGGCAAAAGAAAACCATAATCTGCAAATCTTTTGTTTTCTTAAAAAAAATTGTGGCTTGAAAACAACGCGTGCGGCGACATTTTGTCGCATGGCAGGTGGTTTTGAAGCGCCAGGAAAGCCTTGGCATGCGTGCACCCGGTGCGGTGCTCGCGGCATCCTGTAGCGATCGAGTGGCACTGTGGGGGGGGCGCCCAGTCAGCCCCCGGACGTCGGTGACGCTCAGTAGGCGTTCTGGTCGCGCCATACGACCGCGACGGTCTTGGCGATGATCATCAGATCGAACATGAGCGACCAGTTGCGCATGTAGTCGATGTCGTACTGGATGCGTGCGCGCATCTTGTCGAGGGTCTCGGTTTCGCCCCGCAAACCGTTGACCTGCGCCCACCCGGTGATACCTGGCTTGACCTTGTGGCGCAGCATGTAGCCCTTGATCAGCTTGCGGTACTGCTCGTTGTGGGCGACGGCGTGTGGGCGCGGGCCGACGACGCTCATGCGGCCCTGCAGGACGTTGATGAACTGCGGCAGTTCGTCGAGCGAGGTGCGACGGATGAAGGCGCCGAAACGGGTGATGCGTGGGTCGCAGCGGCCCGCCTGCTTGATGATGTCGCCATCGTCGCACACGCGCATGGAGCGGAACTTGTAGACCAGGATTTCCTGGCCGTCGAGGCCGTAGCGTCGCTGCTTGAAGATGATGGGGCCGGGCGAGGACAGCTTGACGCCCACGGCGAGGATCAGCAGCAGCGGCCAGATCATGAGCAGGATGAGGCTGGCGATGACGACGTCGCTGATGCGCTTGCCGATGCCGGAGACACCGAGGGTGGGGGTTTCGGTGAGGGCGACGACCGGCATGCCGTGGATGTGGTCGACACGCGCCTGGATCAGGTCGGAAACGAAGATGTCGGGGGCGAAGTAGACCGAGGCGGTGGTGTCGCGCAGGGCATCGAGCAGGGTGAGCGTGCGCGGCTGAGACGCCATCGGCAGGGTGATGTAGACGAGGTCGACGCCGTTGCGGTTGACGTATTCGGGGATGTCGGCGAGCTTGCCGAGCAGCCGCTTGGGATCGACCAGATCGGTGCGTTCGAGCGCGCGATCGTCGAAGAATCCCACGACGTCGACCCCGAGCGAGGCGTCGCTGGCGAAGCGGCCGCGTAATTCGGTGCCGAGATGGCCGGCGCCCACCACGATGGCGCGGCGGCGGCCGCCTTCGAGCAGCAGCAGGCGTGGCAGCAGCTTGCGCACGATGCGGTGCGCCAGGTACATGGCGACCGGCGTGATCAGCACCCAGGACAGCACGAGGTTGGGCGGGAACCAGTCGAGATAACCGCTTGAATAGCCGAACAGCAGGATCAGCCCCGACAGGAAGAACCACGGCATGATCACCTCGGCCCAGAACACCCTCAGGTTGACTTCGGGCCACTTGCCGGGAAAGGTCAGCGTAAAGACGATGAGCGCCAGAATCGGGTACGGTCCGCGAAACGGCTCATCGAAATAGAGCGTGCAGCCGACCAGCACCAGCACGGCCACGAAGGGGTCGAGCAGGATCTTGGTCAGCGATACGACGGAGAGGTGCTGCCGGAACAGCCACTGGTTATGGTTGGTCATCACTCCAGGCGCATCCGCAAATGCGCGTTGTTATCTTGAAGCCCCGCACGTATTCTCGCGCGGGGCAAGCGCGCGCCCTGCGTCGTCGACATGAAGCGATTGCCGGACGGCCGCGGGGATACATGATAAATGTACCATGCGACGGCGGCCCAAGTTTGACATCGGCGAGAATTGACCGTGACTTGAGCAATAACGGCCCCGTCGCGGGGGTGATGGGGCTGCTTGCTGACGATCGCTGCCCGCCGGCGCCGGGTGCGCGCGCGGCATGCGGGCGACTGCCGCCGGTCAGGCGCGGCGGCGTGTGGCGAAGCCGACGAGGGCGAGTCCGGCTACGAGCATGGCGGTGGTACTGGCTTCGGGGATGGCCGAGGGAATGCCCCCATCCTCGTCGATCCTGGCGTAGAAACTCATGTGCGACAGGTCCGGAACCTGCCCGCCATGGTTGAGAAAGGCCGTCGACCAGGCCCCACCATCGCTGCCGTCAAACACCGCATCATCGAAGAAATACGCCGCATGGCGGTTGCTGGCCTTCAGCACGACCACGACATCCAGTTCCACCGGCAGGCCGAGCGGCGTGGCCGCGTCCAGGTCGTGGGCCGTCAGGGTCCAGGTGCCCGACTGGCTGCCGGAGGTGTCGAGGGTATAGGCGATTCCCATGAACGTGGCCGGTGGCGTGGACTCGTTCTTGGCGAGGAACGTCCAGTCATCGCCCCAACCCAGGGCATTGATACCCGGCAACGTGTCGTTGCCGGCGATCGTTCCTTGACAGTCACTGGCGGCGGCGCTGTTGAGCGTTACATCGGCGACCGACAGGCCGTCGCCGCAGGAACCCGCGGCGGCCACGGGTTGCGCGGCCAGAAGCGTGACGAGCACGAAAGCGGGAAAGGCAAGACGAATGCAATGCATGATGAAGTGCGAATATATTTATTTATTGATGTATAAGCGAAAAAAATCGGCCCCCGTGATCCTGCAAGGCGGGGGCCGGGGGGTCAGAGTGTGGAATGGGTGCGTCGGTACGCCATGAACCCGACCAGCCCCAGCCCTGCCAGCAGCATGGCATAGGTGCTGGCTTCGGGAACGGGAAGCGCGGTGGCGGAAATGCCGACGCCGGTTTTCGAGATTGAAGCGCCGCCCAGCGCGAACAACTGGTTCGAGAGCGTAAGGGTGACGCTGGAGACCACGCCGTCCGTACCGCCCCAGCCGGTCGCGGGCAAGGCAATCGTCGCGGCCGCGTCCCACGCACCTCCATCGAGGACGCCGTTGAACGTCTCCGTGATCTGATTGCCGGTGGTGCCTTCGATGTCGATGGCCTTGAAGCTCCCGGTCGCCCAAGCCGAGCCGCCGCTCGTCGGCAGCGTGTAGGTCCCGTTTTCGGACAGGCTGAAGCCGCCAAGCGAATAACCGGCTGCGGCGGTGACGGTGATGTTGACGGTCTGAACCGCAAACGACGATGTACTGAAACCACTGGGCATGAACACCAGGCTGTCGCCCGACAGCGAGGCAGTGCCGAACAGCCCCAAAGCGCCCTCATCGAACGTATAGCTGACGTTGCCGCCGCTGAGGGTCGTGGCTGCAACGGCGCCGCTGCTCAGCAACGCGAACGCACAACCCAAGACCGCCGCACGGGCGTAATTGTTGTTGGTTTTCATGTCTCCTCCTACCTCTTTCTGTGTGATTTATTTGTTTGTCGTACAAACCTTATGCGCTTTGCCGCCGGATTACAAGCAGCGACACCGGACCGCCCACGCCGCGAGCCCGCCACCTAGCAGCAGCGCCAGACCTGAAGGCTCGGGCACGGCGTTGGGTTCGGTCAGCACGCGAAAGCCGACGTAGGTCTTCTGGATGAACCCGATCCCGCTGGACGGTTCGCTATGCAAGGTATTTTCGAAATCGACCGTGAGCGTCTGCGGCGCGCCCAGCCCGCCCGGTCCGAGCAGGCCGGAAAGCGCCCACGGCGTCGAACCGCCGACCATGCCGAACGCGGGCGAAGTGAGGTCGAGCAGCGTGGTCGCCAGCGTGTCGGGATTGGTCGCCTGCAGGCTCGCGGCGGCACCGACGAGCCCACCGTTCGACAGGAAATAATCGCCGTTCTCGGTGAATTCGATCCCGACGAAGTTGTAGCCAGGGTCGATCGTGAGCGTGAACTGCAACGCCGCCTGCGTGGAAACGGAACCACTGCCGGTCACCGCGGCAAACGCCGTGGGCAGAAAATAGACCGTATCCTGCGAACCCGAGAGCAATGCCGTCTTGTACAGGGGGTCGACCAGCGCCTCGTCGTAGCTGGCCGTGAAATGATCGCCGTTCAGGGTAATGACCCCGGCGTGTGCGAATCCGGAGGCCAGCACGAGCCCGTAGCCGATCAGGGTTTTTCTTATGGATAGCATGGATTCCGATGAACGCAGTTGATGACGCCCAAAAAACAAGCAAGACTTGAGCCGAATGAACCATTGGCAACGCAATGCATTGATTTGATGAATGTTATTTATTCTCGGAGGATTTGCGGGTCGCCAGGTCGCGTGCAAGGTGTAAAAAATTCCGACAAAACCCGATCGGCTCTCCGCTTGCGGTTCTCCATGCTATCCTGCCCAGGGTTCCCGGAGAGGCGCGCTGTGATCAAGATTCTGCTGCTGATTGCGATCGGTTTTGTGGTGTGGGGCGTATTGCGCGCGTACCAGCGGTCGCTGTCGAAGCCGCCGAGCTCCCGTGAGCGCGACGTCGAGGATATGGTGAAATGCGCGCACTGCGGGGTGAACCTGCCGCGCAGCGAGGCCATCTATTCCGGTGGGAATTTTTTCTGCACGCCGGAGCACCAGCGCCTCGGCAGGAAATGAGGCCCGCGGACGGCCCAGTGGCGCGCATGGCCTCGCGCGGCTATTTCCCCTCCCACTGGCGAAGTCTCGACTATTTCAATCTGTATCGCCTGACCCTGGCACTGGCATTGGTGTTCGCCGGGGTCCTGTTTGTCGACTCCGAGCTGTTTCGCGCAGGCACAGGCGAGCGCTTCGTGGCCGTGGCGTACGCCTACCTGGTGTTGGCGGCGCTGTTCGTGCTCGGTGTGCGTGCGCGCTGGCCTGGTTTCCAGGTCCAGTTGACGGCGCACATCCTCACCGACGTCCTCGTCGTGACGCTGATGATGGCGGCGAGCCAGCGGCTGGCCGGGGGGATGGGGCTGCTGCTGGTGATTTCGATCGCCTCGGGTGGCCTGGTCGGGAGCGGGCGGTTGACGCTGCTCTACGCTGCAATGGCGTCGATCGCCGTGCTGCTGCAACACACTTTCGGGGTACTGGAAAATCGTCTCGGTGTGGATGGTTTTTTCCAGGTGGGCCTGCTTTGCGCCGGATATTTCGCGACCGGCTGGCTGGCACACACCTTGACCCAGCGCGCACTCCGCTCGGAACGGCTGGCACAGCGGCAGGCAGAGGAACTGGCCCTGCTGGACCGCATCAATGCGGTGGCGATCGAGCATTCGCCCTACGGCCTGATGGCGGTACGCGGGGATGGCGTGGTGCACCACGCAAGCCCCCGCGCACTGGCGCTGTTGGGGGTGTCGGCGACGCCGACGCCGGGGGTGACCCGGTTGCAGGACTGCTGTCCGGAACTGGCACGCCTGGCGCTCAACGCCTGGACCGTGGCGGCGCCGGTGCTGGTGACGCCGGTCGCCAACCTGCGCGTGCGGCGCATGCCCCTGGGAATGGCCGATGACAGCCAGGTGCTGGTGCTGGAGGATCTGGGCGAGGTGGAACGGGAAGCGCAGCGGCTCAAGCTCGCGGCGCTGGGGCGACTCACCGCGAATCTTGCGCACGAGATCCGTAATCCCCTCTCCGCGATCAGCCATGCGGCACAACTTCTGCGTGAGGAGGCGCCCGACGCCGCACAGACCCGGCTCACGGCAATCATCGAGAACAATACCCGCCGGCTTGACCGGCTGGTGGAGGAAGTGCTGACACTGAACCGTCGGGACCGCCTCAAGCCGGTACGCTTCGACACCATGGCATTTGCGGCACTGATCGAGGAGCTGCGGCAGACTGAAGAAATTCCTGTCGGTGCCGTCATACTGGACATGCCTGAAATCCTGAGTTTTCGTTTCGACCCCGACCACCTGCGCCAGATCCTGTGGAACCTGATGCGCAATGCGTGGCGCCATGGTCGCAAGCAGGCGGGAAGCCTCTGCGTTCGCGTGCAGACGCACGGCCATGCAGTGCGCGTCGAATTCGCCGATGATGGTCCTGGCGTGGCGCCGGAACTTCGGGGCCGCCTGTTCGAACCTTTCTTCACCACCGACGCGCAGGGCACCGGACTCGGCCTGTTCCTGGCACGCGAACTGGCGGAAGCGAATCAGGCGCAACTCGAATACGTGCCGGATGACGGTGGTGCGCGCTTCGTCCTGAGCCTGGGTGGAGGCGTCTGAGCATGGCAGCCTGTCCGCGCGTACTCCTGGTCGATGACGAACCGGACCTGCTGGACCTGATGGAGCTGACGCTGGCCAAGATGGGCCTGGAAACCGATCGCGCCGCGAGCGTTGCGGAAGCGCAGGCCAAGCTGGCGCAGACTCGCTACGACCTGTGCCTCACGGACATGCGGCTCGGCGACGGTGAAGGTCTTGCGGTCATCGCCGCCGCCAGCGCACTGGGGGTGCCCCTACCGGTGGCGGTCATCACCGCCTATGGCAATGCCGGCAACGCAGTGGCAGCGTTGAAGGCGGGTGCGTTCGACTATCTGGCCAAGCCGGTGGCGCTCGATCAGCTGCGCGCCCTGGTGAAGTCGGCGTTGAAGGTTCCCGAGGTAGTGCACCCGGATATGCCCACCCGCGAGCTGATCGGCCGTTCGCCGGTCATGGAGGAGGTGCGTGCGCGCATCGCCAAGCTGGCCCGGACCCAGGCGCCGGTGCACATTGGCGGCGAATCCGGCAGCGGCAAGGAGCTTGCGGCACGCCTGATCCATCGTCTCGGCAGCCGTGCTGACAAACCCTTCGTCGCAGTGAACTGCGGCGCGATCCCCGAAACGCTGATGGAGAGCGAGTTCTTCGGCTACCGCAAGGGCGCGTTCACTGGCGCCGATGCCGATCGCGGTGGATTCTTTCAGGCGGCCGATGGTGGCACGCTGTTCCTCGATGAGGTGGCCGATCTGCCACTGTCGATGCAGGTCAAGCTGCTGCGTGTGCTGCAGGAAAAGAAGGTGCGCAAGGTAGGGGCTACCGCAGAGGAAGCGGTCGACGTGCGCATCGTCAGCGCGACCCACCAGAACCTGGCCGCGCTGGTGGATGCGGGGCGATTCCGGCAGGACCTGTATTACCGCCTCAACGTGATCGACCTGGTCATGCCCAGTCTGCGCGAGCGGCCGGACGACATTCCGGGACTCGCGCGTGCACTGCTCGACCGCCTCGGTGGACATAGGGTCGTCCTCGAACGTGATGCCGAGCGGGCGCTCCAGGCCTATGCCTTCCCGGGAAACGTACGCGAGCTGGAAAACATCCTCGAGCGTGCCCTGGCGCTGTGCGATAACCAGCGCATCACTGCAGCGGACCTCAATCTCGCACCCTGCCAGCCCGTTCCGGCCGCGGCTCCTGGCAGCACCTATCCGCTGCAGGATTACCTGGACCAGGTGGAACGTTCCGCGATCATCGAGGCGCTGGAACAGACGCGTCACAACAAGACCGCTGCCGCACGCCTGCTCGGCGTCACCTTCCGCAGTCTGCGCTACCGGCTGGAGCGGCTGGGAATCGAATGACCCGTGGCCGGGCGGTCTGCATGAGTGGTGCCGCTTGTCGGATTCGAACTGACGACCTACCGCTTACAAGGCTGTTAGCCTGTTTTTGATAAATCCTTGTCCTATGTTGGTTTCCGCTGGATTTTACCACATTCAATATTGACATAATCCCACCAAAATCCCACCATGCCAAAAACACAACCACCGGCAGGGTCTGCATGGCATCCATACGCAAGCGCGCACGCAAGAACGGGAAAACCTCATACGAGGTGCGCGTCCATCGCGCGGGGCATCCCGACCTAAGCAAATCGTTTTCCAATCTGGCCGACGCCAAGGCATGGGCCAACGATGTGGAGTCGCGCATCGACAAGGGCGGCTCGATCACCCGCAAGGCCAGGAGCACGAGCATCGCCGAGGTCGTCGAGGAATACAGGCAGAAGTTCGAGCAGCCCAAGGAGAAGAAGCCCAGCAAGCAAGACCCGGCGCCGAGCGGCACCACTCCCAAAGAGATAGCCAAGAAGAAAGACGCGCCGAAGAAGCTGTCCGCGACCGAGTCGCGCCAGCTTGAGGCAGTCGCCCATGATCTCGGCGACTATGCCGTGGCCTCACTCACCCATGAGCTTGTCGGCAAATACATCGCCACACTGCTGGATACCAAAATCCCTCCACCGCCGACGCGGAAGAAGCTGCACTACCTCTATGACGGCGGGCGCGAACGGACTTATTCCGCCTCCTCCGTCCGCAAGTTCTACTACCAACTCAAGAAGGTCGTCGAGTGGCACGCGAGGAAGCATGACTACATACTCCCTCCCAACCTGTTCAGCGGCCACGACATACCCGAGGCATGGCAAGGCCTACGAACAACACGGCTAGAAAGCGGCGAGGAGGAGGAGCTATATCAATCCGCGCGCTTGGGGCAATCGCTCGGAGAGGAATGGGTTTGCATCATCGGCTTCGCGCTGGAAACCGCGATGCGCGCTCAGGAGATTCTCAAGGCCCGCTGGTCTGACTTGAACCTCCCAGGCCGCACGCTCAACATTCCCAAGGAGCATGTGAAGACGAAGACCTTCCGCCAAATCCCACTCTCCAAGCGAGCCGTCGAGATTCTCCGGCAGATGGAGGCGTTCAAGCGCCGGAGCGAGGAGCGGATTTTCCACCAGTGGAAGAACAGCATCGAGCTATCGCGAGGCTTTCGGAAAATCTGCCACCGCGCCGCCATAGCGGATTTGAAATTCCACGACCTACGCCACGAGGCCACCAGCCGATTCTTCGAGAAGGGCCGTCTGTCAGACATGGAGATCATGAAGATCACCGGCCACAAGACCTACACCACGCTGGAGCGCTACGCGAAGCTACGGCCTACCACCCTCGCGGACAAGCTG
>JANJWS010000015.1 GCA_024709425.1 Thiobacillus sp. | reverse complement strand
GGATCAGGGATCAGGGATCAGGGATCAGGGATCAGGGATCAGGGATCAGGGATCAGGGATCAGGGATCAGGGATCAGGGATCAGGGATCAGGGATCAGGGATCAGGGATCAGGGATCACGAATCAGGGGTTCCGGAAACAGGCGACACGGTGTCGACCCTGAATCCTGACCCCTGAATCCTGATCCCTGGATCAGTAGCCGCCCTTGCCGAAAGGCTTGGGCAGACCGGCGACCTTGGAAGCCTGGCGGTTGGGCTGGAGGGGGAACAGCTCGTACAGCCGCTTCTTCCAGTCGATGCTGTCGTCCTGTTCGTCGAGCAGGGCGACCATGTTGCGGAAGTTGGGGGTGTGGCCGTCTTCCTGGTAACGCTCGCGCATGAAACGGACCACGGTCCAGTGGTCGTCGGTCAGCGTCAGACCTTCCGCCGCGGCGATGACCGTGACGATGTCGTCGCTGTAGTTGGGCTCGACCAGGAAGCCTTCGTCGTCGACTTCGAATTCTTCGCCGTTCACAACATAAGACATGATTACTCCTTTCAGGTGGTTGGATTAATGGGTTGCCGGTGCGACCGGCGCGATGGACTTGTGCGGAATGAAAACACCGCAGCCAAGCAAGCGATTGCGTCCCAAGCCTTCGTCCTGAAGCTGCAGGGACTTGTGCGGCGGGAGGCCGTGCAGCATCAGGCTGTGGCCCGCGAGCACGCCCGACGCGCTCCGCAGCGTTTGCCGCTTGCCGCAGATGAATCCGCAGTGCAGCTGGAAGCGACCGTCCAGTTCCTGCATGACATCCTGCACGAATTGTTCTTCAGTGCTGCTGCCGGTGTCAACGAAATGCGCGTACAGGTTGGCGAAAGGACTGAACGGCCGTGCCTTGAACGTGCCGATTTCCAGCGCGTGTCCGGCAAGGTCGAGCGACCGGCCTACCAGTGCCTGCATCGCCTCGACGCGCGCCAGCGGCACGCGCAGGAACAGCTTGGTGCGGCGGTTGATGTGCAGCGCGGCGTCGCCGCTGTTGGACTCGGCGCCCTTCAGGTGGTGGATGCCGGTGCCCGGATCGTCGCCCAACCACGGCAACAGCGGGAGCAGCGCATCCAGCAGCGGCTGCGCGCTGTCGGCAGGAATCGTCGCGCCGACGAGATCGAACTGCAGGTCCACCATGCGCGGCGTGTATTCCTGCGGCCGGTTGTCCGGCCACGCGTCCCAGCTCATGCAGTGTCTCCGGGTTGGCGGTCGGCCCAGTCCTGCATCAGGCGGGCCCATTGCCGTGCGCTGGCGGGGTCGACGTCGAAAATCGTGAAGCGCTTGCTTTCGCGAATGCGGATGCGCAGGAATGGCACGCCGCCGGCCTCGTGTTCCAGGTGCTGGAACTCGATTTCCTGCCCGCCGAACGGCAGGCGCATTTTGTCGATGGGTGTGATTTCGGGCATGACTCGCTGTGTCTCGCTGCGGCGGTGAAGCCTGGGTGGGGGCGTCCCGACGGGTTTCAACCCTACCCGATTCGGGGGCTTGCGTTTAAAGCAATATTTTAATACGCTAATTAATTCCCGTGGCGTTGGGCCCCAACTCGGGCCTGGGCATACTGTCGCACCGTTTGCCCTTGTGCGGCATTCCCGTGTTGGGGCAAGGCGACTACGCCATATGGGTAGGTAGCTTACTCCCTTAAAGGGGGGGGCGTTTAACCCATGAGAATGATGGTGGCGTGCCTTATGAGGGCATAGCATGCGCGAATACCGTTGAGCCCCGGGCTGAGCGGGCATATCGAATGTTCTAGGAGAGATAGAGATGGCAAAACAAATGCACGATACCCCTAATCTGGACGAGCTCGAGAAAGGCCCGTGGCCCAGCTTCGTGACCGGCCTGAAGCGGCTGGCCAAGGAAAACGACATGATGGTTGACCTGATGGGTCAGCTGGAGACTTCCTACAAGACCAAGTTCGGTTACTGGAAGGGCGGCACGGTCGGTGTGGTCGGTTACGGCGGCGGCATCATCCCGCGTTTCACCGAGCTGAAGAACGAGAAGGGTGTTCCTTTGTTCCCTGAGGCGGCGGAATTCCATACGCTGCGCATCATGCCGCCTGCCGGCATGCATTATTCGTCCAACCTGCTGCGCGAGATGTGCGACGCCTGGCTGGAAACCGGTGGTTCCGGCCTCATCGCCTTCCATGGCCAGTCCGGCGACATCATGCTGCAGGGCGTCAAGACCGAGAACGTCCAGGCGGCGTTCGACAAGTTCAACGAGATGGGCTTCGACCTCGGTGGTGCCGGTCCGGCCTTGCGCACCTCCATGTCCTGCGTGGGTGCGGCCCGTTGCGAAATGTCCTGCTTCGATGAAGCCCGCGCGCTGCGCATCGTCATCAACAACAACATCGATGACATGCACCGCCCCTCGCTGCCGTACAAGTTCAAGTTCAAGTTCTCGGGCTGCCCGAACGACTGCGTGAACTCGATCCAGCGCGCCGACATGGCCGTGATCGGTACTTGGCGCGATAACATCCGCGTCAACGAAGCTCGGGTCCAGGATTACTACAAGGCCCACGGCATGTCCGATCTCGTCAATGACGTGATCAGCAAGTGCCCGACCAAGGCGATCACCCTGGTGTCCAGCGACAAGGTCCAGGCCAGCGATACCACCTCCGTGGCGGCGCTCGGCGACGGCAATTCGCTGTGCATCGACAACAAGAACTGCGTGCGCTGCATGCATTGCCTGAACGTTATCCCCGGCGGCCTGCTGCCCGGCAACGACAAGGGCGTGACCATCCTGGTGGGCGGCAAGCGTACCCTGAAGATCGGCGACCTGATGGGTACCGTCGTGATCCCGTTCATGAAGCTCGAGTCCGACGAGGACTTCGAGAAGCTGAACGAGCTGGGTCGCACCATCATCGACTTCTTCGCCGAGAATGCCCTCGAGCACGAGCGTACCGGCGAGATGATCGAGCGTATCGGTCTGGTCAACTTCCTGGAAGGCATTGGCCTCGAAGTCGATCCGAACATGATCAACCACCCGCGCACCAACCCCTATGTCCGCACCGACGGCTGGGACGAGGAAGTCGCCAAGTGGAACGAGCGCAAGCAGGCTGCCGCCTGACGCATTGAGAATAGGCCGACACCACCTTTTTGGTGTCGGCTGCTAAATCAGATTTTCCGATCCTACTAAGTTGGAGAAAAGCATGGCTGAAAGAACATGGGAAACCATCGAATCCGGTACTCCGGACCCGATGCCGTACATGCACCCCGTGATGAAGAAGAACTATGGCAAGTGGATTTTCCATAGCCACCCGAAACCCGGTGTGCTCTACCACCGCGCCGAGAGCGGCGACGAGATCTGGACCGTCAAGGCCGGCACCCAGCGCCAGATGGACCACTACACCATCCGCAAGCTGGCCGACATCGCCGACCAGTTCGCCGACGGCCATGTGCGTTTCACCGCCCGCTCCAACATCGAATACATGGTGGCCGACAAGAGCAAGGTCGAGCCGCTGATCAAGGCTCTGACCGACAATGGTTTCCCCGTTGGCGGCACCGCCAATTCGGTGTCGATGATCGCCCACACCCAGGGCTGGCTGCACTGCGACATTCCCGGCACCGACGCCTCCGGCGCCGTCAAGGCCCTGATGGACGAGCTGTACCAGGACTTCGTCAAGTGCGAGATGCCCAACCGCGTCAAGCTGTCCACCTCCTGCTGCGAGATCAACTGCGGCGGCCAGGCCGACATCGCCATCGTCATCCAGCACACCAAGCCGCCGAAGATCAACCACGATCTGGTTGCCAACGTGTGTGAGCGTCCGTCCGTCGTGGCGCGCTGCCCGGTTGCGGCGATCCGTCCCGCCCTGGTCAACGGCAAGCCCTCGCTGGAAGTCGACGAGAAGAAGTGCATCTGCTGCGGTGCCTGCTTCCCGCCCTGCCCGCCGATGCAGATCAACGACCCCGAGCATTCCAAGTTCGCGATCTGGGTGGGCGGCAAGAACGCCAACGCCCGCAGCAAGCCGACCTTCCACAAGCTGGTCGCCGCCGGCATCCCGAACAACCCGCCCCGCTGGCCGGAAGTTTCGGAAGTCGTCAAAAAGATCCTCTATACCTACAAGGAAGACGCCCGTCCGTGGGAGCGTCTGTCCGACTGGGTGGAGCGCATCGGCTGGCCCGCGTTCTTCGAGAAGACCGGTCTGCCGTTCACCAAGTACCACATCGACAACTGGCGTGGCAGCCGCGCGAGCCTGAACGCTTCGGCGCACATCCGCTTCTGATCGATGCAGGAACTGCCGCCACGGCTTCGTCGTGGCGGCGCTTGGTGTTTAACAACGACAACGACTGGTTTTTTCGGAGTTTAGCGAGCCATGAAATTCGGAATTCTTGTGAACGAAGGGCCTTACAGCCATCAGGCCAGTGACTCTGCCTATTTATTCGCCCGTGCGGCGATTGAAAAGGGTTACAAAGTTCCACGTGTTTTTTTCTATCACGATGGCGTCTACAACGCCACGCGTCTCGCTACGCCGCCGCAGGATGATCGCAACGTCGGCGCGCGCTGGTCGAAGCTGGCGGCGGATCATGGCGTGGACCTGGTTGTGTGCGTGGCTGCGGCGCAGCGTCGCGGCATCACCGATGGCATTCTCGGCGACAACTTCCGTATCTCGGGTCTGGGTCAGCTGGTGGAAATGGGAATTCAATTCGATCGTCTCGTGACGTTCGGTGATTGAGGAATAAGCGAGATGAGCGATATGGATATGGACGACGACGGCTCCGGCATCGTCAAGAAATTCATGTTCCTGAACCGCAAGGCGCCGCACGGTACCGTGTATGCGCTGGAAGGTCTGGAAGTGGTGTTGATTACGGCCGCTTTCGATCAGGACGTCAGCCTGGTGTTTACCGACGACGGCGTATACCAGCTGCTGAAGGGGATCGACACCAAGGGCATCGAGGTCAAGGACTTTTCCAAGACCTACCGTGCGCTGGAAGGCTACGACATCGAGAAGCTGTATGTCGATCAGGCATCGATGGACGCACGTGGTCTGACCGAGGATGACCTGATCGTGGATGTGACGGTGCTCTCCGACGATGAGATGAAGAATCTCATCGACGAGCAGGACGTCGTGATCAGCTTCTAAGGGGATAGACATGCTGCATATCGTGAACAAATCGGCCACTGAGCGCGGCTCGCTGGATAGCTGCCTGAAGCTGGCCACCAAAGGTTCTGCCGTATTGCTGATCGAGGACGCGGTGTACGCCGCGACCAAGGGCAGCGCGGCAGCGGCGAAAATCCAGGCAGCGGCTGCTGACCTCAAGATTTACGCACTCGGTCCCGATCTGGCAGCGCGCGGCATGGCCGGGCGCGTGCTGGACGGTGTCAATGTCGTGGATTACGGCGGTTTCGTGGATCTGGTCGCAGAGCACCGCAACTGTCAGTCTTGGCTGTAATTTTCAATCAAAAGGAGTATTGCTATGCCCATGGTGAACATCGCCGGTAAGGACTACGAAGTCGACGAGGAAGGCTACCTGATCGACCTGTCGCAGTGGAATGAAGACGTGGCCAAGTACATGGCCGTCGAGGAGAAGGTCGACATGACCGACAGCCACTGGGAAGTCGTCAACTTCCTGCGCGAGTACTACGCCGAGTACCAGATCGCACCCGCCGTGCGCGTGCTGACCAAGGCCATCGGCAAGAAGCTCGGCCCGGAAAAGGGCAACAACAAGTATCTGTACGAGTTGTTCCCCTACGGCCCGGCGAAGCAGGCGTGCAAGATCGCCGGCCTGCCCAAGCCGACCGGCTGTATCTAAGCAGCTTGCTTTCGTGGCACCCCGGTCCTGCCGGGGTTGCCTCGGGATCCGCGAGCGGTTTTCAGATCGCGTGTGCGTGTGCGCCCCGCCCGGTGCGCGCGCTCTGAAAACAGACACGTTGTTGGGGGATAGGGTTTGTCTACTTTGACGATGATTTATGCCGGATTGTTCTACCTTGCCACGCTGCTGCTGGTGGTGGGACTGGGCTACAAGATTTTCGACTACAGCCGCACGCCTGCGCCGCTGAAGATTCCGACCACGCCGGCGCCGACCACCAAGCCCGGCGTCGCCTATCGCATGGCGAAGGAAGTGGTGCTGTTCGAGTCGCTGTTCAAGTCCAACAAGTGGATCTGGGTGTTCGGCTGGCTGTTCCACATGGGTCTCTTCCTGGTGCTTGCCCGTCACCTGCGCTACTTTACCGAGCCGGTGTGGTTCTGGGTCGACATCATCCAGCCCTTCGGCAAGTATGCCAGCATCATGATGGTGGCGGGCCTCGCCGGCCTCCTGGCACGCCGTTTCCTCGTCGACCGCGTGCGCTACATCTCGACGCCTTCCGACTATCTGATGCTGGTGCTGCTCCTTGGCATCGGCCTGTCGGGCATGATGATGACTTTCGTGGTGCACACTGACATCGTTGCGCTCAAGGCCTTTTTCATGGGCCTGATGTATTTCGACGTGCAGCCACTGCCGCCGGATCCCATCCTGCTGGCGCATCTGGCCATGGTTGCCCTGCTGATGGTGATTTTCCCGATCAGCAAGCTGTTGCACGCACCGGGCGTGTTCTTCAGCCCCACCCGCAACCAGGTAGACAATCCGCGCGAGCGCCGCCACGTGGCGGCCTGGGCGGCGCGGCTCGACCAGAACAACTGACACGCCGTCGCGGATCGACGGACATAACAGGTACGGAAAAAGGACTCGCACGTGGCAGCAGCTGAATTCGACATCCCGGAAATCAAGGACGACATCGAGGTTCCCAAGCTGCGGGAAGGCGCGACGGCTCATGTAAAGTCGTTTCTCGCTGCCAAGCCGCCGCAGGACTTCCTGGGCTATCCGCACGAATTGGGCGACGACTGGAAGGAACGCGCCCTCGACAAAATGGGCGACCTGCTCGGCAAATATCGCTCGCTCAAGGTGTTTCTCGACGCGTGCGTGCACTGCGGCGCGTGTACCGACAAGTGTCATTACTACCTTGGAACGTCAGATCCCCGCAACATGCCGGTGGCGCGCCAGGAACTGATGCGTCAGGTCTACCGCCGCTACTTCACATGGCCGGGCAAGCTGTTCCCCAGCCTCGTCGGCGCCAAGGATCTGAGCAAGGAAGTGTTGGACGAGTGGTACAGCTACTACTTCCAGTGCTCCGAGTGCCGCCGCTGCTCGGTGTTCTGCCCATACGGCATCGATACCGCCGAGATCACCATGGCCGGCCGCGAGATCCTCAATCACGTCGGCATGGGGCAGAAGTATTCAAACGAGATCCTCGGCAAGGTCATCAAGATCGGCAACAACCTCGGGCTGCCGGGGCCGGCGCTGGAAGATACCCTGGTCGGTCTTGAGGAGGACATGGAGGCTGACACGGGCGTGCCGGTGAAGATGCCGCTCGACGTGAAGGGCGCGGAAGTGCTGCTGGTCACGCCGTCTGCCGACTTCTTCTCCGAGCCACACGTCGAATCGCTCATCGGCTACGCCAAGGTGTTCCACGCCGCCGGCATCAGCTGGACGCTGTCCTCGGTCGCGTCGGAAGCCGGCAACTTCGGCCTGTTCGACGCCAACTACGACATCATGCGCAAGGTTGCCATGCGCATCCGCGATGCCGCGCTGGAACTCGGCGTCAAGCGCATCGTCGTCGGCGAGTGTGGCCACGCCTGGCGCGTGGCGTACAGCTTCTGGAACACGCTGACCGGGCTCGGCTACGGCGGCGACGATCCGTTCTCGATCGAACTGCAGAAGCAGCTCGACCACAGCTACCCGCAGCCGCAGCACATCTGCGAACTGACTAACGACCTCATCAAGTCGGGCAAGATCAAGGTCGATCCGTCGGCCAACGACGACCTGGTTGTGACCTACCACGATTCGTGCAACGTCGCGCGCGCCTCGCGCATGGGCACGGAGCCGGGGGGGCAGTTCGACATCCCGCGCGAGGTCATCAAGGCGGTGGTCAACAATTTCCACGACATGGCCGACGGCACGATCCGCGAGGCCACCTTCTGCTGCGGTGGTGGCGGCGGGCTGCTCACCGACGATCTGATGGAGATCCGGGTCAAGGGCGCGCTGCCGCGCGCCACCGCGTTGAACAATGTGGTCAAGGAACACCAGGTCAACTTCCTGGCCCTGATCTGCGCCATCTGCAAGGCGCAGTTCACCAAGGTTCTGCCCAAGTACGGCTTCGACATGAGCATGGTGGGTGGCGTGCATCAACTGGTCAGCAAGGCGATCAAGCT